>JANPEG010000066.1:0-42184 GCA_031431855.1 Akkermansiaceae bacterium
TTATGAAAGCCCCGATGATCAGCAATATAACGTGGAAAAGCGTCGCTATAATGAATGACGTTCCACCGAATTTTTCCCACCAGCCTGCTTTTTTTTCTTCAACGCGGACTACATTTCCTTCTTCATCGTAGAGTTCCATAATGGTATAATTTGGGTTTTTATAAAAGACTCATAGAAAGTCGGTATCATTCATTGCTACCGGCTTGAAAACTGACATTCGATATACGAGCGCGACTTAACGCATCTAGAACTTGAACGACTCTCTCGTATTTGGCAAGCTCGTTTGCGTAAATGGTGACGAGAACTTGCGCTTTCGAGGCGTCACTGCTTTCTCGGAGCTGATTCAAGCTACTGGCTAGCTCAGGCAGCTCTTTGACCTCCGGGTTGTCCAGCAGATCATCGTTTAGGTAAACCTGGCCATCGTCCTCAATGCGGACGGAGATTTCATCCGGCGTGACAATCCCTGTGTCGGTTGATACCGTACCGGGCAACTTGGTGACATGAGCCATCTCCACCTGAATGTCACTGGCTTGGACGATAAAGAAAAGCAGGATCACGAAAACCACGTCAATCATCGGTGCAATTTGGAAACCCAAATTGACTTCTGCACTTTCTTTGCGGCGACGGTGTTTACGTTTCATTAAATTTACTTAGTTGGCGCGGCCTTATTTGACGCGGCGAAGGCGATGTCGGCGATACCTGCTTGTCCGATGAGATCCATGACTCGCTGGATTTCGCCAGCTGGTACAAAGGCGTCACCACGGACGACGACGCGGAGTTTATCGTCACGCGACAATTTGTCCTTGATGATTGGGATCACATCATTCCAGTTATCGAAAATCTTGTCGTCTAACACAAGGATCCCTTTGTTAGCTTGGACATCATGACGGAGGTTTACCGCCATTTCATGTGGTGCCATTTCGGTCTCTTTAGGCTTCGCATTCGGCGAAACTGGGAGAACAATGTTCTTATCGACTTTGAGCACCTCCGCAGAGGTAATCATGACAAAGAACACAAGCAGCACGAGCAGCACGTCAATCATCGGAGCAATCTGAAATTCAGGTTCTCCATCTCCACCACCACCACCACCGCCGGCCATAGATTTAGTTAGTTAATTGATTGATTAAAAAGACATTAATGAACTCAGCCCTCCTCTGGCACTTGAATCCAATTCGGTAAAGCTGCGTAGGTCTCCTCTTGACCTACGTCTGCATCTTTCAAGTATTCGTAAGGTGCATTTCTGAAAAGGTGCTCTGTAACCTCATGGAGGTGATGAACTGCACCCTGAAGTTTGTTGCGTAAGAAATAGAAAGCCATGAACGCAGGGATGGCGACGAGCAGTCCAGCAGCGGTAGCGACAAGAACCTCACCAATGTGACCAGCCAGTTCACCCACACCGCCGGAGAGTCCGGCGGTTCCCAAGCTACCGAACGCGCCCTTCATACCACCGACGGTTCCGAGCAAGCCGATCATCGGTGCGCAAACACCGATAACTGATAGATAGTTGATACGCGTCTGAAGCGTGGAGCTCATTTTTTCCACGGTTGCATAGAGTGCTTCTTCGGTAGCTTCTTTGCCGTAGCCTACAGAACCAAGCCCAGCGCGCATGACTTCGGCAAAGGGGCTAATACTTGCTTTCAACGCTTGATAAGCTGCTACGTAATCACCCGCACGGAAAAGATCTTGAGCCATTCTCACGTCCTCAGGTGGTGTCATTTTCTTACTACTCGTGCGCAACCAAACATCGATAATCAACCAAACCATGGCAATCGAGCAAATTAATAGAAGGTGCATAACCCAGCCACCTTCGTGATAGGTGTGAATCATTGATTTTTCCACGACCTTGGCTTTTTCAACCTTAGCTTCCGCTTGTGCGAGGAGGGTCATCGGGAGAAATACGATTGCGGCGTAGATGGCCTTTTGGAGTATTGATTTCATATGAATTGTGTTGGGATGTTTGTTTTTGAAAGTGAAAATTGCAACTTATTTAACAGATTTAAGTCGATTGGTAGCTTCTTCAGCGATTAAAGTTCCGTCCGCATCTCGGACCGCAGAATTGAGAAGCGTAATAGCTTCGAGGCGGCGATTCAGAGAGATTAGAACATCCGCTGCTCTGAGCTCTGCTGCACCATTCAGTATTCTGCTGCCTGAAGGGTAAAGGGTGGAGACCGACAGATAGGCATTGAGCGTTGCCATCGTTTGTTCGAGTGCCTTCTCGGGTTCTTTTTCGCGCTTTGCTCCATTCAAGAGATTTCCGCGAAAGAAGGAGGCATAAGCGGCAACATCGGCTGGCATCTTGTCAGAAGCCAGAGAACGCAGGCTACTTTCCTTATCTGCGAAAGCGGTCAACGAGGACATCAGCACTGCCTTGCCGAGAGTAACAAACGGATCGACACCTTGGCTTGTCGAGGCGGCGGAAATTTCTTTGCCTAAATCCGTTACTTTGTTAGGGTTTTTATTGACGGCGTAGGCAATTACAGCGACCCGAGCTGCTTCCAACCAGAAGTTTCCAGGAATTGAGGCGGTAATTTTCTGTTCAGCTATGATAGGTTCTAACAATTTCTCAGCCTCTTCGGGCTTATCGGTCAACAACAGCACGATACCTAAGTCCAGTGCCTCGGGTCTATCTCCGTAGATGTGAGTTGCGGAAGCGAGAGGCAGAGACTGCCCTTCTGTAAAATCGGACGTCGTGGTTTTGACAACCAGGTTGGTTCCCTGCAGAACTGCTGCGGAGATGGGTAAAGATTTACCGTTTTTAAAAACGATTTTCAAAGGTTCGGCAGCGCTCACCCATGAGAGCGGCAAAGAAACCATGGCAAAAACGAGGGGTATAGTACGGAATTTTGTTGGGTGAAACATCATAGAAACAGATAGTTAGGGAGCCATTTCGACCGCTTTCTTGGCCCGATCGGTGTTTTTGAGCTTTGGATGAGCAGCAAGAGCTCTAAGGGTATTCATTGCCAAACTGGCATCTTTCAGTTCCAAGGCTGTTTCATAAGCCTGCCAATAAGCTTCAGCTGCCACTTCTGGCACGCTCAGGTTTGCAACGTAAACCCTTTGGAGATAACCATGCGCCTGGCCAAGCAGTTCTTTCTTGGTCTTTTCATCCGACGCTTTTTTTGCCTGTCTTCGAAGGATGTCAGCTAGAATGATGTAAGACTTTCCAGCAAACTCTCCGCGAAACATCTTATCGCCGGTAATTTCAAGCGCGAGTTTTTGGGCTTCGTCGTCTCTTTCGAGAGCCGCCAAGGCTTGGAGTTTTCCGAACGTCGTTTCCTTGTAGCGCGACGTGCCAGCACCATTGAGGGCTTTGTCAAAAATTTCGAGAGCCTCCGCAGGTTTCTTTCTAGCAAGGGCAATGTTTCCAAGTCCTACCGGGCCAGCATCTGCAAACATACCGTCTCTGTACCTATCATTGAGCCGCAAAAACATTGCTTGCGCATCGTCTAGATTACCTTGCTTAAGTAAAATATCACCACATTCTGACAACAACGCAGGACTTAGAACTGATGGGTCCTTGGCATTTCTAGTGGCGATTCCTAGGAGGTATAAATTCGCGCGATCTGCCCGTTTAAGCAACAGTGCCATCCGGGCTTGGGCGTAGTTGATACGGGCGGTAGTCGTCGCGTTCGCTTGGCCGGTAACGGCTACATTGAGAATTTCAACCAATTCTTTATCCAACGCCTCCAAATCGACTTCAGTCGCTTTTTTTCGAGGAACGATAGCCTTCACAAGTTCGTCAATCAGGAATTCCACCTGCTCGGAAGCGGGATTTGCAATATGGGGTTTGAGCGCATTGGCAATGATTTCGCAGGCTTCCTTACTCTTGCCTTCACGAGCTTTCATTTTAGCGATCTCTGATATAGACTTTAAGATCAGCGGGCTGTTCGGCTTTTTCTGAACGAACTCCGTGTGGAGTGCTGCGATTCCAGGATAATCCTTGTTACCTGAAAGTATTGTGGTCGCGGAATCCAAAGCGTATTGAACCACGTCGTCAGGATTTTCGGCCCAAACTGCTTTTTTATATGCTTCAAGTGCCTCCTTCTGGAACTTATCAAGCTCCTCCTGCTTATCGGTCTTTTTGTCCTTATATGTATCCGCAAGTAAGCAATACATTGAACCAGCAGCAGCATCGTCGGGATGCTCACTAAGGAAGGTAGTTAGTACCTTGATAATATTATTCGACTGATCGACGTCCTTGTCGTTGAAGTCGATAAATGCCAGTCTGTAAGTCAAATCACCAGCAAAGTCACCTTCGGGAAAACGCGTGAGGTAGGCTGTAATAGAAGTGATTGATTTCTTATACTCGTTCGACAGGAAATGCGACATCGCCATGTAGTAGAGCGCTTTTTCGATGAGCGGGCTATCCGGGAAATCCTTGAGGAATCTAGTAAAAATAGGCGTGGATTCCTTGAAATTGGCGTCCATAAAATGAGCCACTCCTTGGAAAAAGACATATCGATCAATGTTCGTAGATGCAGGGAACTTGGTTTCAAGGCCTTTGTAGAATTTACCGATTTCATCCCATTTTCCCGTTTGGACGAGCAACTCACCTGCGAGCGTGGCGACTTGCTCGATGTTCTCCGCATCTGGAAATTTCTTCAAGTATTCATCGCAACGTTTCATCAACTCGCTGAGATTCTGAACCTTATTCAAGATGATAATTTCCGCGTATGCTGCCGCCTTAACTTCCTCTGAAGTAGAATACTTATCACGTATGGTGCGGAAAGCCACGAGCGCTTCCTCATACCGATCGAGGTAATAATGAGCACGACCCCGGCGCATCAATATAGCTGCGTCAAAATCCGCTCTTTCCTCGATGGTTGCGAGAGATTTTTCAGCAACTTCAATCGCTGGTTTGAGGCTATCCAACAACTCCACAACGGCTGTAGAACGTTTTTCAGGCTCCTTGGCCTTCTCTGCCTCCACCCTTTCTTCCAGAAACTTGACGTCATTGCGTAGTGTTTGCAAAGAAGCCTTTTGGACAGCCGATATCTGACTACGTGTTGGGACGGTTCGGTAAATCGCAAGCGCTGCCTCATAAGACTTAGCTCCCATCAGCGTATCGCCACGCACGATCACTTGGCTGGCATACCATGCGTAGGCATTTCGGATTCCGGACTGATTATTGAGTCTATCGAGATATTTAATCAAATCGACCAGATCACCGCTTTCTGCGAGCAGTGAGATAACTTCGACTGCGGCAGTGGTCTGCTGCGGGGTGCGGACATCAGAACCTATCAGGCCCTTGAAAACCGTCATCGCCTCATCGCGTTTACTCATTTCGATGTAGAGTTGGCCTAACCACAAACCTGCTTCCGAGCGAAATTTGGGATCCAAGGCCGCTATTTTAAGGGCTTTGATAGCGACTTCATTCTTCTCAGGAGTTTTTTGATCGATTGCCGCGCGACCCATTCCGAGGAAGCTACGACTAGCAAATTGTCCTTTTGGAAACCGTTTTAAATACTCTCCAAATCCAGCCTCTGCCTCGGCATTCTTGCCCCCGAGTATATTCGCCAAACCTAGATTAAAATACAACAATTCCATGGTTTCTGGATCTGCTCCTTTGTTTGGTCCAAGGTGTTTCAGCAGTTCTTCGATCTTCTTAACGACGGTCGCATAATCCTTTGCAGCAAAGGCCGCCTCGGCATCCGTGAAAAGAGCTTTCAATGCGCTACCCGTTATCGGAGCCACGGGTGGTGCCTGCGCTTCTAGATGCATCACAGGAGCGAGACATAAGACGGTGCATACGAGCACTCTTGTTTTGTCCGATAGTCGAATCATATTTAGGCTTTCAAAGAGATAATTTATAGAAATAAGCTCCCATTAGTTCCCCTCGTCAAGACGATTAATGGATAGCGTTAAAAAAATTAGCGGATTTGAAAAAACAGATTTTCCCACCCTTCGTCATTTTCCAAAAAAGCACAGTCCCATGCCTGATTGTTTTGTGAAAAATGCGGATGTTGCCTATCATCAAACCGCGTTCACATGACTCAACACGGTCTAATTTTTGAAATGTCTGATGACCTATATGATCCTCGGCATTGCAGCAGTGGGACAGGCTCAGACTTCGAAGGATACTCCAAAGCTGCTAGATGCCCTTGAACGTTTTCCTCAAGCGGACACCAATGGAGATAAAGTGCTCAACACGACTCAGATGGGTGCCAATTCACTGTAGTCGTTCGCTAATGATTTCAACGCTGAAGCTCTTCGCCTTTCACAACCCCCGCGCCTTCACCGTGAGCCACGTGCTTTCCATTTCTCCGAGTGTCGCTTGTTCCAAGTTCTTTCCACTCGTCTTCAGCTCTTGCTCCATCGCGCCGAAGCGTTGTTCGAATTTCTTGTTGGCTGCGGCCATCAATACTTCGGGGTCGATGTTCCGGTAGCGCGCCAAATTCACCACGGAGAAAAGCAAATCGCCGAGCTCTTCTTCGATCTCATTCATAATTTGGCCATCAATCGCCGACTCTAACTCGCCGAGTTCCTCGCGGATTTTTGAAATCACTCCTGATTCCTCTGGCCAATCAAAGCCAACCTTCGCTGCTTTTTTTAGTAGTTTGTTGGCGCGAATCAAGGCCGGCAAACCTTTGCCTGTGCCGTGAAGATAAAGCACTTCTTTCTCGCCCTTTTCCGTGCGCTTGATCGCGTCCCATTGCTTGATTACCTGATCGGAATCTTCCGCAGAAGTTTCTCCGAAAACATGTGGATGCCTGCGAACCAATTTCTCGGAAATTTCCGCAGCGACTTGATAGAGATCGAACCGCCCCTGCTCTTCTGCGATCTCACTATGGAAAACGACTTGTAACAACAAATCGCCCAACTCCTCACGCATGTGCACGTCGTCACCGGAGCGAATCGCATCGACGCATTCGTAGGCTTCCTCGATCAGATTCGAAATGATCGATTCGTGTGTCTGCTCCGCATCCCACGGACAACCGCCCGGAGCACGCAAGCGATGCATGATCGCGCGCAACCGCACGATTTGTTTGCCCGGCTCATCACAATGCATCATCTCGTCATCTGTCATAGTTTAATCCTGTTCTTTGTTTGCTGCACGTTGAAGCAAATCCCGTTCCTCATCTGTCAGGCTCTGAAACCCCTCACGTGAAATTTTATCCAAGATTATATCCACCTCAGATTGCGTGTGCAAATCCAGCTCTGTCCGAGGTCGAATTTTGGGCTCATAATATCTTCTCGGGCGTTTGGGCGAATGCTTTATGTCGACCCCAAACATCGGCGCCATGCGAATCAGAATATAGCCCACGATCGCTCCCCCGAGATGCCCGGCCTCACCGCCTGCGTTATCACCAATCCTAAATGCAATCACACCCACCGCAACGACGATTACCGTGAGAGCCAGTTGTCGCATGGACAGCGTGATCGGCGGAAAAAGCAGCGATACCTGTAGATGCGGCGCAAGCACCGCCACCGCAATGACGATCCCGTAAATTCCCGCCGAGGCTCCGACCAACGACGATTCGAAGCTCATCGCTGGAAGTATTCCCAAGAAAGCCAGCAACACAAAAAACGCAGCGCCACCTACCCCGCAAGTAAGATAAAACACCAGAAACTTGAGCGGTCCCAGCCAACGCTCTACAAACGGCCCAAAGAAAAACAAGCCAAGTGAATTTAACAACACATGCGCAACATTGCCATGCATGAATTGAAATGTGATGAACTGCCAAATGTTTTTCTCAGTGATGGCGCTGCCGATCGAAAACGCCCCGAAGTTGGTGATCGCGTGGTCGAAAAACAATATGTCCGAAAAATAGATTCCCACGTTCAATATCAACAGCGCTTTCACCACTGGCGGCAGCTGATCCAGCATCCCGCCACCTTGGGCAACCCTACCTTGCGAGTTCGACATGCCGAAAACTATCTACTCACCTGCACATTCGGCAAGCGCTAGTCTTAGTGATGCGCATCGTTCTCCATCCATCAGATTTTCCAAAAACTTTTGTGTGATTTGTGTATTTCGTGTTTCAAACCCGTCATTTTACAGAATTTCACCTCTCCTTCCCATGGGGTTGACCCCGCGCCCGCGGGTTGCTAGCTTCCGCGCCCCGTCATGAGCACTACCCCAAATTACAAAGACACGCTGACCCTGCCGCAGACGAGTTTCCCGATGCGTGGAGACTTGGTCGAAAACGAGCCGAAGCGTTTGGAGATTTGGGAGAAAAACGGGCTCTATCATAAAATCACTGCCGCCCGCAAAGCTGCTGGCGCACCGGATTTCATCCTACACGACGGCCCGCCTTTCGCCAACGGCGACGTCCACATGGGCACCGCGCTCAACAAGCTGCTAAAAGATATGGTGGTGAAATCCAAAACCATGGCCGGTTTCCACGCACCTTTCGTGCCGGGTTGGGACTGCCACGGCCTGCCTATCGAATTCAAAGTCGTCAAACAAGCCGCCGGCCTGGAACCTGCGGAAATCCGCCGGCGCTGCGCCGAGTTCGCATCCGGTTTCATCGATATCCAACGCGCCTCTTTCCGCCGCCTCGGCGTCTTCGGCGATTGGAAAAATCCTTACCTCACCATGGATCCCGCTTACGAGGCGAGCATCCTACGCGTGTTTGCCAAACTGGTGGAAAATGGCTCGATCTATCAATCCAAGAAACCCGTGCAATGGTCCTACGGTGCGCAAACCGCGCTCGCCGAAGCAGAAGTCGAATACGCCGATAAAGTTTCTTCAGCGATCTTTGTGAAATTCCCTCTCTTAACCGGCGCGCTCGCGGGCAAAGCCAACATGGTCATCTGGACCACCACGCCTTGGACTCTTCCAGCCAACCTCGGCATCGCCGTGCATCCGGAATTCACCTATGTAGTCGGTAAATTTTACAACGGTGAAACGGAACAAACCTTCATCATCGTTCGCGAATTGTTAGAAACGTTCGCGGAAAAAACCGGATACGCGCTGAAAGAAAACCTTTCAGAAATCAAAGGCCGCGAGCTCGAAGGTGCGGAGGCGCAACATCCGTTTCTCGACCGAACTTCCAAAATCATCCTCGCGAATTTCGTCACCACGGAAACCGGAACCGGCGCGGTGCACATCGCTCCCGGCCACGGCGCGGATGACTACGTCGCCGGTCAACAAAACGGCCTGGCTGTTCTCTCACCCGTCGATGACGAAGGCCATTTCACCGAAGAAGTCGGTCTCGCGGAACTGGTTGGCAAACACGTTTTCCAATCGAACAAACGCATCATCGAAATCCTAACAGAAAGCGGCCACCTGCTCGGTGAGGAAGCTTACAAACATTCCTACCCGCATTGCTGGCGCTCGAAAACGCCTATCATTTTCCGCGCCGTCGAGCAATTCTTCATCTCGCTCGACACCCTGCGCGGCCAAGCACTTGAGGAAATCGACAAGGTGAAATGGATGCCCGCATGGGGCCGCAACCGCATCTACGGAACGGTCGAATCCCGTCCCGATTGGTGTATCTCCCGCCAACGCACCTGGGGCGTTCCGCTGCCGGTGTTCTTCGATGAAAACAACAAAGCCATCCTTTCCGCAGAACTCGCCAACAAGGTCGCCGATCTCGTCGAAAAAGAAGGCACCAATGTCTGGTTTGAAACTTCCGATGACGAACTTGCCGCCAAGCTCGGTCTTCCCGCCGGTTTGAAAAAAGGCAGGGACACGCTCGATGTCTGGATCGATTCCGGCTGCTCGCATGCTGCCGTGTTAGACACGCATCCCGAGCTGCATTGCCCCGCCGATCTTTATCTTGAAGCCACCGACCAACACCGCGGCTGGTTCCAAAGCTCGCTCATGCTTTCCACCGCTTATCGTGGTCACGCTCCATACAAAGCCGTCATGACCCACGGCTTCGTGGTCGATAAGGACAAAAAGAAACTCGCCAAATCCGATGCCGGAAAAGGCGGCAAACCGACCGATGCTGCATATTTCTACAATCAATACGGCGCCGATATCGTCCGCCTTTGGACATCCAGCGTCGATTGGCAAAACGAAGTTCCCTTCGGCGAAGACCTCTTCAAACAGGTCGCCGAGCCTTACCGCCGCTTGCGTAATACACTCAGAATTCTGTTAGGAAATCTAGATGGCTTCGATCTAGTATCCACCAATCTCCAATCTCCAATTCCTCTCCCTCTGCTCGAACACTGGATCTTAGAGCGCCTTCACGTCGTCGTTAAAGAATGCCTGACAGCTTACGAATCTTTTGAATTCCGCAAAGTTTTCAACTCGATCAACCAATTCTGCACCACGGATCTTTCCGCCATCTACATCGATGCACTAAAAGACCGCATGTATTGCGACGCGCCTGATTCCCCGCGCCGTCTCGCCTCGCAAGCAGCGATGTATGAGATCTTTAGTAGTATCACTCGCCTACTCGCACCTATCCTCGCTTACACAGCAGATGAAGCATGGGAGCACTCCGCATTTATGCAAGGCAGCGTGCACGAACAGGATTTCCCAACCGCTAACCCCGCGTTCGCACCGAGCCAAGTCAGCAAGGATGTGGATCGCCTTTTCCAAATCAAAGCCGTCATCCAAACCGCCATTGAGGCGAAAATCCAGGCCAAGGAATTCACCCGCAACAACGAAGCCGCGATTTTCCTCACGCTTCCCGAAAGCGACGCGAATTTATTAGAAAAACTCAACGACCGCGACTTCGCGACCGAGTTTTTCATCATCGCCGAACTCAACCTGACCGAAGGCACCGAACTCACCGCCACCGCCGCCAAAACAGAACTCTCCCTCTGCCCCCGCTGCCGCAAGCATGAGCCCCTCGTCGCTTCTGGTCTGTGCGAACGATGTGACGCCGTGGTCGCGTAATTCTTCTTTGAAATTTAAAATTTAACGTTTCAAGTTTGTGACCCTAAAACGCCTCCTACTCTTTCTCACCCTTCCGCTCTACATCCTCGACCAAATTACGAAGGCATGGACGGTGGCGAATTTTTCTGAGCCGCCTCCGGGCGAATTTGGATCGCATGACATGCCGTGGATGATCATTCCGGATTGGTTTCATTGGATCCGTGTCCACAATCAAGGCGTCGCCTTCGGCTTGGGCAACGGATCCTCTTGGGCTCCGATTGTGTTCTTGTGTGTTCCCATCATCGCGCTTTTCATCATTCGCTACTTCTGGAAAAAGGGCGCTTTCGAGCACATTTTCTCCAAACTCGCTGTCTCGTTGTTGTTGTGCGGGATTTTTGGAAATTTAACCGATCGCTTGGTGCAAGGCTTTCTTCTTGATCACGCCAAAGACGGCAGCTTCTGGGAGCGCCTCTCAGAAGGCTATGTGGTTGATTTCATCGCGGTCAGACTCCCTTTCTACGATAAAATCGTCCCCGCAAGCGGTGGCTGGTGGCCAACCTTCAATGTCGCCGACTCCTGCATCTTCATCGCTGCGGTAATGTTGTTCATCGGTGGCGTAAAAGAGGAACAAGCGAAGAAGAAGGTTCCTGGTTCCTAGTTCTTGGTTTAGCTGCAGCGCTTCTCGCTAGCCCTCGAAATGCCTGAGACATAAGATTTTCAGCGACAAATCGGCCTTTACTGGGTTTAGTAGGCTCAGATTATCGGAGAACACATGACTAGTCTTTTACTTGAACCTGCCCGGAGATCCGGATGTGATGATTTGCCAGCCGTTAGCGAGCTACTCAAAGCTTCTGCCCTGCGTCAGCGTTCACCGATCGATGATCTCTTAGATGCAGCCGTGGTGGATGAGGAAAGTTACCTGCGCGAACTCGCTCACGAGTTGGATATCCCATGGCTCGAAAACATTTCCACCGAGGAAAACACCCTTCCACTGCGTGAAGCCTGCGGACCTCGCGTAGCTCTGAAGCATCGCTTGCTGCCCGTCGCCATCGAGGGAGAGGGCGATGATAAAAAACTCATCCTCGCTACTTTCGATCCCTTCAACCTCATCGCTCATCAAGCAGCGGCGCAGGAATTATCCATGCCGTTTGAATGGCGGATGGCCTCGCGCAAACGAATTCACGAGGCCTTGCGTCGGCTTTACGGGGTGGGCGCGGATACCTTCGAACAAATTTTGGATGGTCGGGATTTGGATTACGATCAGCTTTCCGACTCCGAAGACGAGGCAAACGTCATCGATGCCGACGAGGACGAAGAGGCCAGCGTGGTGAAATTCGTCAACCAGATCATTCGCGAAGCGCTCGATCAACGCGCAACGGATATCCACGTCGAGCCTCTCGCGAACAACCTCCGCATCCGCTACCGCATCGATGGTAGATTGTTAGAAATCGCCGTTCCGGAAAACATCAAAGCCCTGCAGAGCTCGGTGATTGCACGTTTGAAAATCATGGCGCGTCTCGACATCGCAGAGCGCCGCGTCCCCCAGGACGGCCGTATCAACCTTCAGTTTGAAGGCGCAACCATCGACGTTCGGGTCGCCACCGTGCCGACCGTGGAAGGTGAAAGCGTTTCACTGCGTCTCCTCAACCAAGAAAAATTCAATCTCGCCAAACTCGCGTTGGAGCCGTTTGTTAGAACCAAGATCGAGAGCCTGCTCCATCTTCCCAACGGCATCATCCTCATCACCGGTCCAACGGGTTCCGGTAAATCCACCAGTTTATATTCCTTCCTCAGCGAGGTGAACAGCCCAGAGAAACGCATTGTAACCGTCGAGGATCCGGTGGAAAACAAACTGACCGGCGTGATGCAGATCGCGGTGAAATCCGAGATCGGCCTGACTTTCGCTGCCGCCTTGCGCTCGATTCTCCGCGCCGATCCCAACATCGTCATGATAGGAGAAATCCGAGATTTGGAAACCGCTGAGATCGCGATACGCGCCTCTCTAACGGGTCACCTTGTGTTTTCCACCCTCCACACCAACGATGCCATGGGAGGCATTTCTCGCTTGGTCGATATGGGCGTCGAACCCTTCCTCGTCTCCGCCGCCGTACGGGCCTTCCTCGCCCAGCGCCTCGTGCGCCGACTCTGCCCACATTGCAAAGTACCGCGTCAAATTTCCACACAGGACATCATTGACCTTGAGATCCCGAGTGACATCGCCGGACAAATCTACGCGCCAAAAGGTTGTGACCGCTGCCGCATGACCGGCTTCTCTGGCCGACTCGCCATTTATGAGGTCGTGATTTTATCTCAGAAAATGCAGGAGCTCGTCGCGCATTCCCGCCCGATTGCTGAGATGAAAGCCCAGGCATTCCGTGACGGCTACGTGCCGATGCGCACCTACGGCTGGCACAAGGTCATGCAGGGCGAAACCACCATCGAAGAAGTCATTTCCGTGACCTCATTGGAGATTGGCGGAATGGAATAAGAATCATATGCCCTACTTTTCTTACAAAGCTCTAGCCAACAATGGCACCGTCGCAACCGGTGAGATCGAGGCGTCCGATCGCTCTGAAGCGATGCGTTTGTTAGATAAACGCGGCATGCAACCCGTAACACTCAAAGAGTCCGCGAAGGCTGTAACGAAAAATGAAACCGCGAAGCCAAAGCGTAAAGATGCTGTTGGCGAAAAAACGGAGGCTTCCGCCGACGGTATGATCAAACTCAAACGCGCGGAAGTGATACTGTTCACTGAAGAGCTCTCCGACATGATAGGCGCAGGCTTGCAGTTGGAACCTGCATTGAAATCGATGGAAAGCCGACAGGAGCTCGGTAGCTTGAAAGAAGTTTCCAGACGGATTCGTGAAATTGTTAGAGACGGGGTGAACTTCTCGGTCGCGTTAAAAAAAGTCAGCCCGAGTTTCGGACCGTTGTATTGCTCTTTGGCAGCTGCTGGCGAGGCCTCGGGCGCTTTGGATACAATTTTAAAACGCCAAGCATACTACCTCAAAACTCTCTCTGAGCTTCAGGGTAAACTCATTCTCGCGATGATCTATCCGTCATTCCTCATCCTAATGGGACTCGCGGTTGGGGTCGTGTTCGTGACCATGCTAATTCCTCAGCTCTCCGAGCTCATCAAAAACACACCGGGCGGGAAACTACCGTGGGCGATTAATGGCATGATGCACATCGCCGATTTCATCAAAGCCTGGTGGCTTGTCATGCTGCTGCTTTTGGTAGGCGGAGGATTATTCTTCAAAGCATGGAAAGACAACGAAGCCAACCGCCCAATATGGGATGAGATGAAACTAAAAATACCATTGATCGGCGACGTCATCGCCTCGCGGTTTTATGTTCAGTTCCTCGAAACCATGGCGAACTTGGTCAGCAACGGCCTACCACTCCTAAGGGCACTTGAGCTCTCTCGCGATGCCACTCAGAATCTAGCAATTCGAAAAAACCTCAATGCTGTGATCACTCAGGTCGGCGATGGACGAGCGTTTTCTAAGGCAATGATTCGGACAGAATCCTTTCCTCCCTTGCTGATCGATATGATCGCTGTGGGAGAGCAGACAGGCAAAATCGATATCTCTCTGCGCCGCGCCGCAGAGCGCTACGATAAAGAGCTCAATAACGATCTCCGACGCGTCATGGCACTCATCATGCCAACGGTGCTGATATTCATGGCGCTACTCATCGGCACTTTCGCCTACTTGATGATCACCGCGATCTTCCAGACGATCTCGAATTTGAGGTGAGCCTAGCTCCTGATGCGCCTGCATCGCTAATCTTATGAATTCTAACACATATTCTCGAAGAAACTTCATCCGTGGCATGTCCGCCTGTGGTCTTCTCCTCGCTTCACCGCGAGCGCTGGCACAATCAACGGCCCTTCCATCCCTCCGCACATTGGCGGGCGGAAAGCCACTGATGGGAGCCGCGGTGCCGACCGATTTTGAAAAATCTCTCAACGCGGAGGAAACCAACATCCTCTCCACACAGTTCGACAGTGTCACTCCTGAGAACTGCATGAAGTGGCAGGTTCTTTGTCCTAAGGAAGGCGAATACCGCTTCGAACACGTGGATCAACTCATGGCCTTCGCTGCTAAAAATAAGCAAAGCGTGGTGGGCCATACGCTTCTCTTCAATCGGGATGGCGACTATCCGAAATGGCTTTTCCGCGAGGGAGATAAAGAGGCCGATGCCAAGCTCGTCTGGAAACGGATCGAAGATCATGCAGGGAAGCTCATGTCTCGTTACGCCGGACGTATCGATTCCTGGGATGTTCTCAATGAATTCATTGAAGTCCCCGCACCCGGATACCGTGTGACCGATCTTACCCGAGTGCTCGGCGCCGATTACCCAGAGCGCCTATTCAAGATCGCAGCGGAAATCGACCCCAAGGCGAAGCTGACTTATAACGATTTCTCAGTTGAAAATCCACAACGCCTCAAAGCCATTCTCGCCTTCGTGCGCGCACTCCGCGAGAAGGGCTGCAAGATCGATGTCATCGGCAGCCAGAGCCATCTCGAGATCGGTGACAAATCAGCCGAAAATCTGGACACCATGATCAAACAATTCGCGGCAGATGGATTCCGTTGCGCACTCACCGAACTCGACGTTGATGTCATTCCGAGAAACGCCTACTGGAATCCGAAAACCCGTGAAGAGGCGAACAAACAGAATCCATACACAGACGGTTGCCCCGCCGAGGTGCTAGAGCGGCAAGCGGCGCAATACCGTAAAGTCATGGAGACCGTCATGACCAACGGTAAGCATATTGATCGCGTGACTTGGTGGGGAATTTCCGACCGCCACAGCTGGCTCAACGATTGGCCATGGAAGCGAGTCAACCACGGCCTACTTTTTGACCGTGAAGCCAAACCTAAACCCGCGTTCCACGCAGTGGCTGAGGTTCTGGCGCGAAAATAGACTGCTTGCCAAATGTCCTTTCGTGAAAGGGTGGACGATAGCGTTGCTAGTAATTCCTCGCCATCAGGAACTCGATCAGCTACTACATATTCAAATAACGCACTGACGAATTTTTTTAATCACAAACACCAGCCCAACCATGAGCAACGACCCCCAATCGCAAAGATCGATACGCAATATCAGCCTGCCTCCACTCGCCGCCTTTGCACTTGCCCTAGGCATGGTCGGTTCCACTTACATCGCAGCTACCACTTGGCGGGATGTCCGCAAGCAACCGGAGAAAAACAACATCCGCATCACAGGTTCGGCTAAGAAAAGAATCGTTTCCGATCTCATCGAGTGGACAGCAGTTGTCGAAGGTAAGGGAAATGACCGCACCTCCGCCTATGTGTCACTGAAAGCCAGTACCGATAAAGCGGTGGAATTTCTCAAAGGCCAAGGCGTCGAAGCAGATGCCATCAAAACACAATCCGCCAACATCAATGAAGAATTTGAAACCTTCCTTGAGGACAAAGTATTGCCCGGCACCAACGTTCCGATCCGCACGGAAATCCGCAAGTCTGTAGGCTTCCGAGCATCCCAAGTGGTTTCTGTTAGTTCAACAAATGTGCCGCAAATTGAAAAGGCATCACGAGAAATCACTTCCTTGCTTGAGCAAGGCGTGAACGTTACCTCCAATGAGCCGAGCTACTACTACACTCGTCTCGGCGAACTCAAACTGGAGATGTTGGCAGAGGCCGCCAAAGATGCCCGCAATCGCGCCGAAAACATCCTTCGCTCCGCGGGAAACACCGAGATCGGTCCTCTAGTGGATTCCTCAATGGGGATCATCAACATCAACCCAGCCAACTCCACCGAAACTTCCACCGAAGGCAACAACGATACCACATCCTACGAAAAGGACATCATCACCATCGTCCGCGCCGAATACGTGGTGAAGTAAGTTTTTGAAACGTTCACTGTACTTCAACCATCAAATCATCTCATGAACTATCAAGCATCTGTAACTGACTTCTTCAAACCCCAGAAGTGGGGCATGAACATGCTACTGGGTGCTGTGTGCATCCTTATTCCGATGATTGGTCCCATCATCCTCAACGGTTGGGCGATTACCCAACTTTGGAGTCGGGGCGATGATGAGAATCCATCCGAATATCCACCGTTCGATTTTCAGTATTTCACAAAATACCTCATGCGCGGACTCTGGCCCTTCCTTGTGCAAATGGCATCAAGCCTGATCATCATGCCAATCATCGTGATCCTGATGATATTCTTCATGATCGCAGCGCCAGCGATGCAAAATCATGAAGCGATCGCAGTCCTCATGATCATCCTCGGCATCATTGCTTACTTCGTCCTGATCTTGGCACTGAACTTCATCATGGTCCCCCTCTCGATCGCGGCGACGATTACCCAAGACTTTGTCCCGGCATTCAATTTCCGCTTCGTGCGCAATTTCCTTTCTCTGATCTGGAAAGAACTACTGATCACCACGCTGTTCCTTTTTGCTCTCGGCATAGTGATGAGCATTGTCGCTGTCTGCACCTGCTACATTGGCGCCATCGCCCTATGCCCAGTCATACTCTTCGCTTGGCAGCACTTACAGAAACAACTTTACATACTGCACCTGGCGCGAGGCGGCATGATCCTGCCACGTAGCCAGAAACTCAGTGATCTGCCACCGATTCTACCCTAAAAAATGGTAGGGTCGAGCGCCGCTGCTCGACCGTGATTCCAATTAGGTGGGCGCTATAGAAAATCACGCATCCGATAGATAAATCGCTCGTTGAGATTTTTGATTTGGGTCGACTCGGCGAGGCGACCCAACCTTAAAAATGCATAGAAACATCTTACGCCATCGCTGGCTTGGAGAGGTGTAAAAACTGGCGCATGAGTGAATGAGTCTCGTCCTGCCAAGCTTGAAGAGCGACACGGGAGAGTTGCACGCGATCAGTCACGGCTTGTTCAAGCTCGCGATAATTTTCACACATTTTTTCGTAAAGTTCAGTAAGCGCTTCTGCGGTGCGTTGGCAGTAGCCCGGAGCTGCTTGGAGCTGAGTCAGGCGAGTTTCCGCAACGCGGCGGGCTTCGCCCATTTCTGCGAGAAGAATTTTGCTGTCTGGCACGCGGCGCAGACCTTCAACGAGGCCGAGTTTGGAAAGCGTCCAGATCGTCCATTTCGTTGGATCCCATTGCCATGACTTCACACCGTTGCGGTAGTCGTGTTGGAACTCGTGATGGTAGTTGTGGTAGCCTTCGCCAAAGGTAAGGAACGCCATGATTGCGCTGTCTCGGGCGGAATGTTTGGTGGAATAAGGTTGTTTACCAACTGTGTGGCAGAGGGAATTAATGAAGAATGTGCAATGTTGGGCGATCACGATACGGGTCACACCGGCGATAAGGAAACCACCCAGAGCGCCTTGCACAGGATCTAGGCCCATCAAGGAATTGTAGCCGTAGCCAAGTAAGGTCGGGACAATCAAACCGACTACGAGGCCGATCCAATGGGTGTATTTGTGCTGCCACATGACGAGTTTGTCCTTGCGGAGGTCGGCGACGTTGTCGACGGGAGGCTCGGGATTGAGTTTGAAGAGCAGCCAGCCGATGTGTGCCCAGAAGAAACCTTTCGAGATGTCGTAGGGATCTTCGTCGTGGTCGACGTGTTTGTGGTGGCGGCGGTGGTCGGAGGACCAGTTCAAACAGGAGTTCTCAAAAGCGCAGGCGCCGAAAAGGAGGGTGAAAAATTTCACCGGAGTCTTTGCTTTGAAGGAGAGATGGGAGAAAAGACGGTGATAACCCAGCGTGATACTCATCATCGTCGCGCAGAGGTAAAAGAAGAACATACTGAACTGGAACCAATCGATTCCGTAATGGTAGAAATAGATGGGCGCGCCGATGAGGGCGATAAGAGCGGTGCCAATAAGGAAGCTGGAGGTAATCCAGTTCACGCGGTCAAAGGGAATACGGAACATAATTTTTAAATTTGGGTACCATTGGTGGCTGTTTTTGCATAGCCGCTCTCGAGGTAGGGTTTTTAGGTAGCTCATGATTGCCTCTCAGGCAAGGAACGATTTTTTGCAAAAACTCCGCAAATATTGAGCTTCCTATATAACATAAGGGAAATTTGAATTTGAAGAAAGGCGTGACAAACCACTGTGGCGCGCCAATTTCATGTGAAATAAAGCATGGATGACTTCAGGAAAAATCTCTTGGTTCTTGCCTCGGCAGGCTCCGGCAAAACGTTTTGCCTGAGCGACCGCATCATCGCGTTGGCGGCGATGGGGGTCCCACCGGAGAAAATCGTCGCCCTGACGTTTACTCGTAAAGCCGCGGGTGAGTTTGCCGACGCGATCCTGAAAAAGCTCGCCGAGGCCGCCAGTGACGAAAAAAGCGGCCGCGAGCTATCGGAGCGGATTGCTGCTGAAAACGTCGATTTCGTGGAGCTTTTGGAAAAATTGGTGAAAAGCCTGCCGAAGCTGACCCTTGGGACAATGGATAAGTTTTTCGCCCGGGTGGTGAAAAGTTTCCAATACGAACTCGGCATCACCGGCGGGAAGTTCGAGCTGCTCGAGGGCGAGGTCGCGATCACCGCCCAGGATCAACTGATGGAAAACCTCTTGGACGGCGGATTGGATGCGGCGTTCGAGGAGGAATTCGTGGAAATTTTCCGTCGCGCCACCGCTGGCAAAGAAAGCTCTTTGGTGCTAGAGGATTTGAGAAAATTTATCGCCAACTGGCACTCGATCTACGGTTCGAGCAGCGATCTCAAATGGGGACCCGCGACGCTTTCGCCCCAAGCGATAGAGGATTGGGAAAAACAGAAGACGGGATTGATCGAATCAATCCGCCGCGATTGGCCGAATGTGGTGACAACGGATAAACGCCAAAACGCAGCCTTCGAAAGCATGATGAACTCTTTCGAACAACACACCATCGGCAGTGGTTCTTTTGAAAAGGCGACGAGCCTTTTGAAAAACACCTTGGAAGCAGTCAGTGATTCCGATGGCGCGATCCAAACTTCCTTTCAGAAGCCTTTTACGATCACTGGGATCGCCGCGCAGAATTTACGAAAACTCATCGCTCTGGCCGCGCATTGTGAGTTCGCAGCCGCGCTTTCCCGCACCCGCGGAATCCATCAGGTCATTCGCTCTTACGATGTGCTGATGGAACGCGAGCTCCGCAGTAGAGGCCGGCTGGGTTTTGACGATGTGAAACGTTTGATGGGCGCCTGGATCAAAAACGAAGATGCCCGGCTCCGCCGTGAAGCGATCGACTACCGGCTCGACGCCACTTATCAACATTGGCTGTTAGATGAATTTCAGGATACTAGTAAAGACGAATGGAACGGCTTGGAACCATGGATCGATGAGGCCCTCACCGATCAGGAAGCGAGTGTGTTTGTGGTCGGCGATAAAAAGCAGGCGATCTATGCATGGCGCGGCGGCGAGGTCGGGTTGTTTGACAAACTCATCGAAACCTATCGTGGGGAAAAGGATGATCCGCTGGCTTTACAAATCGATACCATGGCGGAGTCATGGCGATCCTGCCCCGAGGTGCTTGGCTTGGTGAATCAGGTTTGTGGCGACGCAACAACCATCAGCGAGCTTTTCGGAGATGCGACAGCAGCAAGCTGGAACAGTGGCTGGGAAAAACATGTTTCTGCCAAATCTTTGACCACACCGGAAAAAGCCGGACATGCACGAGTTGAGATCGTGAATGAAGAGGAGCTCAAGGAACGGGTCGTTGCTCAGCTCCGTCATCTTGGGATCGGCAACAAAGAGCTTTCATGCGGGATATTGGTTTCCAAAAACGATGAGGTTCGCGAGTGGGCGGATGCGCTTCGTGAAGAAGGATTTCAGGTCGTGGAAGAAGGCGTGCGCGAACCGGGTCGCGATCATCCGGTCGGTGTCATGATCTGGCAGTTGCTGCGTTGGTTGGCGGATCCATCGGATACGTTTGCGAAACAAGTGGTCGTCATGTCGCCGCTCGGTGAGATTTTCACGCGTCGTTACGGCAAAGATTTCCAAGTCACCTGGGATGCACTCGGCACAAGGTTCTCCGAGATCGGTTTTTGCGAAACGATTCGAGAATTGTTAGAACCCGTTTCCGAAGCATGGGAAGCGTTTGGGAAACGCCGGTTCGAAGATATTTTACAAGCTCTCAAAGCACTCGATGACCAAGGCATGGTGCTGGTGAAAGACGCGGCAGAGTGGATTGGCCGGATGAAAATTTCACAAAGTCCGGGTGTCGCCGCGATCCAAGTGATGACCATCCATAAATCCAAAGGCCTCGGTTTCGATGTCGTGATTCTTCCGAATGTGAGCGACGACAAGATTCCATCGTTCACCCATTACAACACGGTGAAAGCCGAGGACTGGGTTTCGAATGCGCCGTCGGCATGGGTGAGAAAACTCATCCCTGAACTGCGCGACGCCGAGGACGCGTGGGTGAACCAACAAACCTACGAGGCGTTCTGTAAATTCTACGTCGCGCTCACCCGCTCGAAACGCGGCTTGTATGTTTATTTGGAACCGCCATCGAGATCCTCAGAACCTGATAAACCGAGTTTGGGAAATTGGTTGCGCTCCAGCTTGGGCATGGGACGTGAGTTGGGGGAGGTTTTTGAAATAGGCGCGGATAGCTGGCATACCGCCATCAAGCCGCGCGTCGTCGAAAAGCCACCATCTATCCCAAGTATTTCCGCCGCGACCCCGAAACGTGCGCGCACCACGCCGAGCAGCGGGAAAAAAGTGGTGATCACCGGAACCGGCAACGCCTCCGCCCGCCGCAAAGGAATCACCATGCATCGCGCGTTCGAAAAGATCGGCTGGCTTGATGATGCGGATTTGTTAGAATTTTCACCGGAGATTTCCGATGCGATGACCGACGTGCTGGCCGCCCCTGAAATACGCGCCCTGCTTTCACGCAACGGCAAATCCATCCGCCTCTACCGCGAGCAACGCATCGAGGCCGTGCTTAATGACAAATGGATGAGCGGCGTGATGGACAGACTCCACGTCCATGCCGATGAAGCACTTGTCGAAATCATCGATTTCAAAACCGACCGCGTCGTCAACGCTGCCGAGCTGAAAGAACGCTACGCCACCCAAATGGAATCCTACTGCAATGCCGTCAGCAGGATTTATCCAAAAGCAGAAATCCGCAGTATTATGGTCTCCACGGTTCTGAAACAGGTGGTGAGGTAGAGTTGGAGATCCCGATAGACCTCAGGCATATTAACCGATGTAAACGCAAACGATCATCTCTACATCAACGTGGTTGCAGACTTAGACCCTTAAATTGACGCGAATGGGCAAATGGTCTAAGCATGATCGGGACAAAAATGTCCCGACTCCTTACAGATTCTTATCCGTCACCGCACCTTCGCTGGCACTTGTCACGAGTTTTGCATACTTGGCGAGAACTCCGTATTTGTAACGAGGTTCCGGGCGCACCCATTTCGCTTTGCGAGCGGCGATTTCAGAGTCGGGGAGGTTGACGGAAATGCGGTTTTCGACGGCGTTGATTTCGATTTCATCGCCTTCTTCGAGGATGCCGATCGTGCCGCCTTCGAAGGCTTCTGGAGTGATGTGACCAACCACGAACCCGTGGCTGCCGCCGGAGAAGCGACCGTCGGTGATAAGGGCGACGTCTTTACCGAGGCCCATGCCCATGACTGCGGATGTGGGTCCAAGCATTTCGCGCATACCCGGGCCGCCTTTCGGGCCTTCGTAGCGGATGACGATGATGTTCCCTTTCTCGATTTTCTTGTCGAGAATGGCGGTCATCGCTTCTGGTTCAGAGTTGAACACACGGGCTTTGCCTTTGAAAACTTCGCCTTCCTTGCCGGAAATTTTTGCGACTGAGCCGCCTTCCGCGAGGTTTCCATAGAGCACACGAAGATGGCTGTCTTTTTTGAGCGGGTTGTTAACAGGGCGGATGATCTGTTGATCGGCTGGGTAGTTGATAGGTGATTTCTCTAAATTCTCGCGCATCGTGCGGCCTGTTACGGTCATGCAATCGCCGTGTAGTAGACCTGCTTCTAATAACATTTTCATCAGCGGCACCGTGCCCCCGATGCGGACGAGATCCGCCATCGCGTATTTACCGGAAGGCTTGAGATCGGCGAGAACCGGAGTTTTTTTTCCGATGCGTTCGAAGTCGTCCAAAGTGATATCGACTCCAGCGGAATGCGCCATCGCTGGAATGTGAAGGCAGGCATTGGTTGAGCCACCGAGAGCGATGAGGACGGTGATCGCGTTTTCGAAAGCCTTCTTCGTCATGATGTCGCGCGGCTTGATGCCGAGTTTGATCAGGTTCAGCACCGCTGCGCCGGCGTCGAAACAATCGCGCATCTTGTCATCGGAAATCGCCGCTTGCGCAGAGCTGTTAGGGAGCGACATTCCAAGCGCTTCGATCGCGCTGGCCATGGTGTTCGCGGTATACATTCCGCCGCAAGAACCCGGGCCGGGGATCGCGCAGGACTCGACGTGTTCAAGTTCTTCATCGGTGTAATCGCCGTTCGCGTGTTTTCCGACTGCTTCGAAAACAGAAACGATATCGAGATCCTTTTCCTCGCCTTTGATTTTGCCGCAGCCCGGAAGAATGGTTCCGCCGTAAACGAACACCGCAGGGCGGTTCATGCGGCCCATGGTCATCACGCAAGCAGGCATGTTTTTATCACAGCCACCAATCGCCACGAAGCCGTCCATGCCTTCGCAGCCAACCACGGTTTCGATGGAATCCGCGATCACTTCGCGAGAAACGAGCGAGTATTTCATCCCCTCGGTTCCCATCGAGATACCGTCAGAAATAGTGATCGTGTTGAAAATGATGCCCTTACCTCCTGCTGCATCGACGCCTTTCTTGGACTCTATCGCGAGCTTGTCGATGTGGATGTTACAGGGCGTGACCTCGCTCCAAGTGGAAGCGATCCCGATCTGGGATTTAGCAAAATCGTCTTTTTTAAACCCCACGGCATAAAGCATCGCACGGCTAGGCGCACGGTCGGGTCCATCAAGCATCAAACTGGAAAAGGGGCGTTGTTCGTCGTTCATCGGGCGGCGATGATTGACCAAACATGACAAGTTGGCAAACCGTCTTTGCGCATTTTATAAGCACTCGTTTCACCCGTAAAATCCTATGGCGTCTTTCGATTTTTTAGGTTAAATTTCATCGTTATGAAAAAGCTATGCAGCGTTCTTTTCTTCGGATTCGCGGTTATTTCAGCGAGCGCTGAGGACGTTGAGAAGCGCCGTGCGGAAGAGACGGGTAAGAAGTATAAGGAGTACACGACATTGGAGGGACGGGTTTACAAAGACGTCACGATTACGAAAATCACCGATGCTGGGGTTTCGATTACCCATGCCGATGGCTTGGCGCGACTGAGATTTGAGCAACTGACGCCGGAGCAAAGAAAAGATTTCGGGATCACCAAGGAGGGCGCTGCGGCGGTTTATACTGAGGAAATGAAGGCGCAGGCGGCCTATGAGGCGAAGGTGGAAGCTCAGCAAAAAGAGCAGCAAAAGGCCAAAGACGAATTGCTCGCCAAGCAGACAGCGGCGCTTTTGGCGGCGGAAATGGCGGTCAGACCCCAAAAAATCATCTCCTCCAAGATTGAATCCACCTTGGAAATCCCCACTTATCCCGTCATCAGAGGATCAGGCAACTCGGTTCTTTACGGAACGCGGCGCTATACCCCCTCCAGCACCAATTATAATTACAATGGCGGATATGCTTACCCTGCTGGCTATGGCTACTATCCCAGCTATTATCCAAACTACTCTCCTCCGGGGCATTGCCACCCCACCCAACGCAACAGCATCTTCCATTTCACGATTAAGTGAGACCGAAACGAAGAAATCGCTTTACAAATCCACCTAATTTTCTACTTTCCGCGCCCCGCCGCCTAGTTGGCTGCCTAATTTCAACCAATTTCTGTCATGAGAGTACTTTCTTCACTAGCATCCGCTAAGCGCCGTCACGCTGATTGCCAAGTCGTCAGCCGCAAAGGCACGAACTACGTGATCTGCAAAACTAATCCTAAGTTCAAAGCCCGCCAAGGCGCGACTAAAGGAACCCGCATGTCCAAAAAAGGCGTGAAATAATTTCCCGAGCCATTATTTTCATAGTTAAGGTTCTAAAAGGGGCGATCTTCCGAGATCGCCCCTTTTTTAGTTGTGAATGATGAATATTGAAGAGTGAAAAAAGAGTGCGCAGCGAGATTCACCCTTCACCCTTCACCCTTCACCCTTCACCCTTCACCCTTCACCCTTCACTACTCATCATTCACTTTTTCTCCAGCAGCGCGTCGATGGTGAGTTCGACGAACGAACCCGGGAGTCCGGAGTATTCGAGATTGCCAGCGGCATCAATGATGAAAACAGCTGGGCGAGCTTTGATGTGGTAGAGGGTGGAAATCTCATTTTTGGAATCGATGACATTGTTCCACTTGATCGTGTCGTCGGCTTGTAATTTACGGACGCTGCCAAGTGCTTCTGGCGTAATACCAATCACGGAAACGGGTTTTCCTGCGTATTTATGAGTGAGCTTATTAGTGATCTCAATGATTTTGCTGAGCTCTAGTGTTTGAGAATCCCAAAACAAGATCACTGTAATTTTGCCTTTGAAATCAGCGCTCTTGATGATGCGACCTGCAACGTCTGTTCCTGAAAATTCGGGTGGAGTGCGGCCCTTGACGAGGTGGCTTATGATGAAAATTTCATCTCCGGCAACAGTGGCCACATTTGAATTACCAATTTTTTCATCGGCGGATTGGATAATGGCCATTCGCAGATGTGTCAGGCGCTTTTCGAGAATCTGCGGATTATCACCCAGATTCTTCAGCAATAGCGCCGCGCCTAGCGCCGCGACGCCTTGGCTTTTTTTATCGGTATTTTTACTGATGACTTTTTCTAACAACGGAAGCGCGCGAGGAGAACCGCTCTGAGCAAGAGCGATGCAAAATTCACCGATTTTTGGTTTATTAAAATGCCGTTCCTCAAAGCTATCCATGATTGCTTTCCTATGTTTTGAGGTCTCCGCAGCCGTTGGCGCCACTTGATGAGTGAGGTTGAGGTAAAACGCGGCGTAAGGAATACTCCAATCCTGATGAAGGGATTTACCAATGCTCGTCCATAACTCGGATGCGGTATCTTCAGGAGATGGGCGTTTCGCCCAAAGCGCCTGCTTTTCCGCATCTGTTTTAGCGATCTTCATTTTGAGGATCAAACTTTCCTGAGAAAGCTCATAAGTTCGCTTCGTGCGCTCCGCCATCTCTGGGGATGCTGCGACATGCATAGCCATAACGAAGGAGATGAAAGTCAGGAATTTTTTCATAGGGAGGAGAGAGATATTTGGAGTCAAAAAAGAGGTTTTACGACGTATCACTTCCAAGTCCAGTTGAAGATGGTTTCTATATCAGGATGAAGCGAATGATGTGCCGGACAACCACGACCTGCAGCTTCAAAAAGCGCGCGCTCCGGGTGATCCGCTGCAAGTGGCATGTCGATATCCACTTCGAGTTTTGAAATACGTCGCGGAGTATCGGTGGACATGTGCTTGCGGACTTCGACTTTCAAGCCGTTTAAGGAAATTTGCTTTCGCTCGGCAACGATACCCATAACGGTAGCCATGCACGCGCCGAGGCCAGTGGCGAGAAGATCCGTGGGAGAAAAGGATTCGCCTTTGCCGTTGTTGTCAACGGGAGCATCGGTGCTTAGGATATTTCCTGAAGGAACGTGCGTCGCGGAACAACGGAGTCCGCCTTGATAAGTAAGTTGAATGGTGACCATGAGTAGTATTATTCGTTGTGGTTTGAAGAGTTTTTGGATAGATCAGATTTTGCGAGAACGATGCGGAAGCCGTAATACTCGGTACGTGTGGTTGGCGGCACAGGATTACGCCAACCTAATAAAAGGTTTTCATCGATGAATGTATTCCATCCACCTCCACGCAACACGCCAAGAGAAGTATCTTCTCCTATGGAAATATTATCCATGACCCATTCATGAACGTTTCCACTTAGATCGTATATACCAAGTTTGTTATCCGTATATTCGCCAACAGGAGAAGTCCTGCCAAAGCCATCCGTGTATCCACTAATGATGTATGAGGGCGAAGTGCCTTCTTTGGAAGCGATAATGTCTGCAAAATTTCCAAATGCTTCTGGTGGCGGCCAGTAAGTTCCCCACCCAAAGAACATGGATTTATTAGCATCGCGCTGACTCGGTCCATCCCCCACTTCTTTTTTCAAACCTGCTATTCTGCTCCATTCGATATCGGTTGGCAGGCGGTAATGATGAGTTTGTCCAATGAGCTCTTCCTCCCGTTCTTTTTCTGTTAGCCATTTACAAAAAGCCATAGCGTCATCGCGCGAAACGTAAACCACAGGATGATTTTTATCTTGTTTGAACTCTGGTGCCTGAGGGTGTTCGTATTTTGCGCTTTTGGTAAATTTTTCGTAATCCATGACTCTGGTTTCGAAGGCGGATGCCATAAGATCCGAGCCAATGGGTTCGAAGCGCATATCGATCCCGTTACTCCATGTTTTTCCGAAAATAACCCCTTTACTGGGCTGCAATGTGGCGGAAAGAGGAAGATTTTGCCCTTCTCTTACTCGAATGTTCAGAGTGAGCGCTTTGTAACCCTGTAGAACAAGAATCAACTCGACAGGGCCTGGCTTAACTTTGGGAATGAGCAATGTATTTGCGGTGGATCCGGAATGGATTCCGTTCATATAAACCTCGGCTCCAGGCGGTTCAGTATCCAGCTGCACGGAACCATATTTGTATTCTCCCACCAATATTCGAAATGGCCTGAGATTCTCGCGCTTGGCCCGTTCACTTAAGCCTGGATGGGTGAAGCTTTGATCCACTTCCGCAGTGATTTCATTATCTTGGCTGAAAAATCCTTGCTGCGTTCCGTTTACTCGCACCCAGTCGATAAAGGCAATAATGTCAGGTTGCTGCGCAAGAACGATCGCAGATTTCTCACCGTTTTCGGATATATCTAGAAATTCGCCAGAATCTTTCGGGCGTTTGGAAAACTTTATAAAGTCATTCCAAATACTTTTGGGGACATAGCGTGAGCTCACATGCTTTTCATTGACAGGCAGATAAGTTAGGCCGTGATGATCCTGCCATTTTTCACCCACCCGAGGCGGCGAGAAATTTTGTAGCTCACGAAAAATCAATATGGGGTCCGTAGCCTCACCGGGTGTGATAGCTTCCGAAACCACCACGTTCTTATAGCCCTTTTTCCGAATGGTGTATTCCACCTGACTTCCAACTACAGCCCGCAGAGTTCCGGTTTCCGTCGGCGTGCGTCCTATAAACTCCCCATCTGCCGTTAAAACTTCTGCGTTTTCCGGAATGGTCACGATGCGAATCAATCGTTCCGCGATCACTGGCTTAAATGGCATTACCTCATTCCATGGTAGCCACTTACTATCTTTAAATGCGCTCCATGCCGTCCAACCCGCGAAGCCGAAAAGGATGGTAGTGGTTATCCAAATCGATAACCCACGGCGGCGGCGGCGCGTGCCGCGTTGGAGGCATTGGAGAGCCTCGGCGAGTTCACCTGCGGTGGAAATATTGCGTTTGCTGATTCTCGGATCGCAGACATCGCAGATAATTTTATTAAGCTCGAGCCAACGTTTGCGCTCAAGTCCTGTGGGCAACTCATCAGGGAGTTCAGGAAAATCCAAGCGGTCTTTTCCTGTAGCAATTTCATAAAGCACTTTTCCTAGAGAATAAATATCTGCCTGCGCAGAGCCAGGACCTTCGGGAGGAACAAATCCCTCGGTGCCGACAAAAGTTCTTTGATCCCGTGCCGCAACCAATCCGATATCCGCGAGCTTGGCTTTACCGTTTACGAAAATCACATTCGAGGGTTTGACATCGCGGTGCGCCAATCCGTTTTGATGGAGATGATTCAGCGCCTCTGCAAGCCGCAAGCCCACATCTATGCAGACCGAAGTTTCCCAGCGAACGCTGGCTTTCCCATCGGCTCTTAAAGTGCGCGCTTCGTATTCGATGGGGTTGATGTCTTGGCCGGAGTTGACGTCATCGCCCAGCTCCATGACGTAGTAATAAAACGAGACTCCATCTGGGCTACGCCCGACGTGGAGGATATTGACAAGAGCCGGATGATCTCGGGAAATCGGTTCGTATTTCAGGATGCCTTCGAACTCGCGCTCAAAAGTTCTTTCATCATCGAAATCCTCGCGCCACACGACTTTCACCGCGCGTAACGCCCCTGTCACACCGCGCGCCATCCAAACTTCCCCGTAAGCGCCGCCACCAATTTTTCGCAGGACGTCGTGATCGGGTATAGTCGGGTGGCTGCGTATCGGTGCTCGCATGGTTTACTCTGTCTCTTCTTCGAGTTTTGCTAGCTCTTTCTTGAGCACAGCGCCCACACGGTGCTTCGCCAAATAAACCTGCGCCATGCTGACATTGAGTTTTTTCTGAACCTTGTCTGCATCCCATTGACGAATCACATAGTAGTCGAAAATCTGATATTGCTTCGGGGAAACCTGCGCCTTCACTCGAGACAATGCCGCATCGGCGATGCCTTGTTTCCATTCCACATCCCACAAGCGCTCTAGCACATCCCCATTCGGATCTTCCACACGATCGATCACCGCAGTTTTACGATCGTCCGCCCACTCACCCTCGATCATCGCTGTGTCTTTTTTACGTTTGCGGAATTGATCGTTGATCCGCCAACGC
The DNA here is from genome assembly GCA_031431855.1 of Akkermansiaceae bacterium. Classification (GTDB taxonomy): domain Bacteria; phylum Verrucomicrobiota; class Verrucomicrobiia; order Verrucomicrobiales; family Akkermansiaceae; genus Luteolibacter. Next base: position 29,440 of record JANPEG010000066.1, read on the forward strand.
GTCATGTTCATCAACCACGTTTTGAAAGATCCTTGCTCGGGATCGTAGAGCTGTTTTTTGCTCTGTTTGGCTATGGAAAGGATGGTTTCCTGGACACAGTCAAAAGCCTCCTCGGAGCGCAGTCCGGCTTTGATCGCGACCGCATAAATGAGCCGCCAGTAGGTTTGGTAAAACTCGTCCCAAGTGCGCTGGTCTTCCCAATTATCCAGCCTAGCGATCAGGCTTTTGCGGGTTTTTGCATAAGCTTGTTGGATCACGGTGTCCTCTTTCGAGGCTTCTGGGTCGTTCTTTTCGGACATCGGCACATTACCTACCATCTAAACCTCGGCTTGTCTTTCCTCAAAAATCCTAAATTTCAGGTAAGAAATGGCTCCGAGACAGGCTCAGCTTCGGACTCACGCAGCTTTTTCTCCCAGAAATACCGGCGTAGAATGACTTTCACCGCAGCTGTAAGAGGAACGGCAAGCAGAGCACCCACGAAACCACCGAGCACGACCGACCAAAATAGCATCGAGAAAATAACAGTCAGCGGATGCAGCCCAACGGAATCGCCGACGATTTTCGGGGCAGTTAAGAGTGAGTTGATCTGTTGCACGCCGGCAAAAATCAAAACCACGCAACCCACATAAGGCCATGGCTCAAGATCAAAGGGAATGCTTGTGCCGGTTTGCGCATGCAAGTAGGCGATGATGCAGGCTGGGATAAGACAGAGAATATTTCCGATGTAAGGGATGAATCCCAAAATAGCCATGAACACTCCAACCAGAAGCGCGTATGGCAGATTGAAGAAATACAGGGCGACGCCCACGAGAATCCCATCGATTGCAGCGACAAGCATTTGCCCTCGGAAGAAGGAAATCAAATAGCCGTTGATCTCTTGTAGTGTCTCCACCAATTCGGTTTTGAATTGCGACGTGCGCAGCGGAACGTATTCATGCCAGTGCTCGTGAATGGATACGGAATTATTCAGGAAAAAGAAGAGATAAACCGGAACCATAATCATACCGAGAATCAAACCAAACAACCCGAGAATTTTCGAGGATCCGACAGAAAGCCAGCGAGTGCCCGTCTGAATGAGCTCATCTTTGTATTTAAAAAGAATTTTGCCCGCACGAGTTTGCCAGAAGAAATCTAGCGTCTCAGGGGACTCAGCCTTGGTATCGATGGAAATGGCTTCGCCTTTAAGATTGGTCTCTGTAAGCATCCAACCAACCGGACCTTCGCGATGCTCATTGCGGAGGTTATAGAGCGAGCGAGCTAACGCCGGAACAAGATTAGGCTCAGGCTCGGCACTCTCCTTCACAGCACCCGTATTATTATTCCCTGTAACCGATTCAGTCGTAGCAGAGGGTGCGAATATTCCTCGGAAAAAATTCTTACCGCCTTGAATCGCTGGCAGAACTGCAACCACCAACAAAGTCACCACAACTAGAATAGCAATAAAAACACTAATCACCGACCACAGGCGGCTAAGCCCGCGTTTTTCAATCAACCGAACGATAGGATCTAATAAGTAAGCAATGATGCCCGCAACGATGAGCGGAACGAGCACCGGCTGAAGAAACCCGAAGATTTGACCGACCAGCCAGACCAAACCAACGAGCAGAGAACCGAGCACAAGGATCGCTATTCCAGTGACCGCGCTCCATACGGTTCTCTGTTGAAATCGAGTAGGATATTTCATTGCGCCGATTTTCTACATATTCCCAGAGAAATTCACAACCTTTCTTATACTTGGGTATCGGCCATCGAAATCGGGTCCAGAGCGGCGTTGAGCTGCTCCGCCGAAATCCCGAGAACGGTTAGTTTCTCCATGCACAGGCTGCGGATGGTTTTTCCTGATGCCTTGGCCTCTTTCGCGATGGCAGCTGCTTGGTCGTAGCCGATCAGCGGAACCAACGAAGTAACCATGGAAAAGGACAGTTCGATGAGCTCCGCGCAGCGCTCGCGGTTTGCCGTGATCCCAGAAACGCATTTTTCTGAAAATGCTTTCGCCCCGTTCGCTAGGAGTTGGATCGACTCCAACATCGTCTGGCCCATGAGCGGCATGAACGTATTGAGCTCAAATTGACCGTTCGCTCCACAGAAAGTCACGGTGCTTTGATTTCCGAAAATCCGTGCCGAAACCATCGTCAGCGCCTCGCAGAGAACCGGATTCACTTTTCCCGGCATGATGGATGAACCCGGTTGGATCGCCGGAAGATTGATCTCGCCAATCGCACAACGCGGGCCTGAAGCGAGCAAGCGGAGGTCGTTAGCAATTTTGAAAAGCGAAGTCGCGATGGTGTTGATCTGGCCGTGAGCCTCGACGAGAGCGTCGCGAGCGGCTTGTGCTTCAAAAGGATTTTCCGCACGGTGAAAGCGAAATCCCGTGCGCTCATTCAGCAAGGCGATGGCAGCTTCGGGAAAATCCGGATGGCAATTCAGGCCCGTGCCGATGGCCGTGCCGCCGAGCGGAATTTCCAACAACGCTTTGATCGCCTTATGACAGCGGTCGACTCCGCGTTCCGCTTGTTTCGCGTAGCCGGAAAATTCCTGGCCAAGCCGCATTGGCACCGCATCCATCAAATGCGTGCGTCCGATTTTCAAGACATCGTAAAACTCGGATGCTTTTCCTGAAAGGGATTTTTCTAACAGTTCCAGCGCAGGCATCAGGACATCGCGAATTTGCAAACACGTGGCGATATGGATCGCTGTCGGAAACGTATCGTTGGACGATTGGCCGAGGTTGACGTGATCGTTCGGATGGACGTTCACCCCGCGCTGGCGGCAGAGCGTGGCGATCACTTCGTTCGCGTTCATATTGGTCGAAGTCCCGGAACCCGTTTGAAAAACATCGACAGGAAAATGCACATCGTGCTTCCCATCCGCAACCTCGTGTGCAGCCGCAGCGATGGAACCCGCGAGTGCTGAATCAAGATCCCCGATTTTCCCATTCGCCAACGCCGCAGCCTCTTTGATCAAGCCATAGGCATGAATCAACGCGGGATGCATTGCTTGACCAGAGATCGCGAAATTTTCCACCGCACGCTGCGTCGATGCGCCATAAAGCGCATCGGCCGGAACCTCAAGCTCGCCCATGGAATCGTGTTCAATACGGGTTTTCTGCATGATCCATGAAACAACACTTCAAGCACCGATGCAATCAGGAACAACCCCTTATTTCTTAGTGGCATCCTGTTCTATTTGGCGAAATTCTTTAACCGCAAATAACTCAAAAATGAGATAAAAAGATGAAGGCGCGGTAGATTACCCTCTATCTCTTTGCGATCTTTGTGGTTAGCATTCTAATCTAACCGGCTTAGCGGGTGATGATGCGGGTGAGTGAGCCTTTTTCTGGGTGACTTACTAGAATGGCGAGGCGGCGGATAGCGGAGGGGTCGGTGGCGGTGTGGGAAAGGTAGTCGAACTTGCCACGAAGATCGGTGTAGCCGTCTTTGTGAAACTCGACGGAGCCATTGGAGGATTCCGCATAGACTTTAATATATGTTTTAGTCAACGGCTTGCTGGTTGCGGGATCGATGATTTGGACAGTGCGATCGGCGGGGTTGGTGCGGATTTCAACAGCCTGTGAGTCGAGGATTTTGAGCTGCTTTGCGTTGCCTGATTCGGCGGCGATGAGGATGTTGCCTTTGCGGAATTCCTCCGGCAGTGGGTAGGCGGTTGATTCGGAATTTTTCTCGAAGGGAACTTTGACCGTGAGATTCGGAGCGATAGGTGGAAGTGAGGATTCAACTCCGCCTTTGAGGAAGGGATCTTTAGAGAAAAGAATTTCGAGATCGATGTGATAAAGTCGGATCTCGGATTCTGTTAGATTTTTATGCTTGAGCATGATCATGCCTGGATCCTTGTTGTCGGCGAAGATTTCGAGGGTTGACGCAGTGTTTTTCTCCTCGGCGGGGACGGCGGCTATGGGGCTGGCGATCTCATCCGCTTGAACGATGACGGCGTCGTAACGATCTTTCCACAGACCGGGGGGAAGTTTCGCGGAATAGGGTTGCGCGATGGCTTTGGCTTCCGCTGGTTTTTCTTGGTGAAAAAGAACGACGGCATGCAGGTAATCATATTGCAGTCGGTCAGGCAGGGCAGCGGGATCGATTTTCGCGAAGCGATTGAGCGCCTCGCCTACGCGATCCTGCAGGAAGAGGAAGAGAGTGAAGGTGAGTTCGTCCTCGGCGGAGAGGGCGGGCTTCCACGCGAGTGTGTCGAGGAAGGCTTTGTAGTGCTCGCGGGCGGCGGTGTGGGTGATGTAAGGATTTTCACCAAATGGATGAGCGCGGGCGTTCACCAATGGATCGAACTCCTGGGTCTGCCAATCTCCGTGGATGGCGGGTGTGATGTTGACCAGACCTGAAGTGAACCAGCTGCCGAGCGATTCAGACATATCCGAGGTCTCGAAGAATTCGGAGAGCGACGCCGGATCGTTGTGAAGCAAGGCGTAGGTGAAGACGTTCTCATCCATCCACAACCGCTCACGGAGGATGGTGGTGGCTTTCAAAAAGAAGTCTTTGTCGCGCAGACGCCAGAGAATGTGATCGAGGTCGATGGTTTCGAGGTTCTCGGTGGAAAGGCGGTTGAGCACAGCTTCCGGCGTACCATCGCGGGCAAGCACTTCCCATGATGCGGAATCTTCCGGTGCAGGTTCGGCGCTGACGCGTAAGGAGCGCGGTTGGGCGTGGGCGAGAACGGTTCCGTTTTCCGAGACGTGCAGTGGATAGGCAGTGTAGTCGCCAGCGGCGGGGAAGTAGAACGCGAGTTGGAGGCGAATCACTCCGTAAGGCTGAAGGTTATGAGAGGTGGAAAGCGTCGCTGGGGCGTCGTCACCGGTAGGATCGCTGTCTTCGAGTGGCGGGAGCAAAGGGAGGTCCTCTTCACTAGCACTTTCGGTAACAATTGTTGCCAGTGGGATGCTACCTGCGGGGATTTGCGCGAGCGTTTCGATGCGGCGCTCGATACCAGTCGGGTTTGTGATGACCAATGAGACACCGTAAGCAGTGCCAGTGCGGAAGTCTCCGGTGTGGGTGTTTTCCACGCGCTTGCCGTTTACTGTTAGGAAAGGCTCGGAGAGCGGATGATAGGACTGGCGGACAAGCAGCGGCGATTCCGGTGCGATTTTATCCGTCTCGCGGGTGTCTTTGTAGAAAAGCAACATGGGCGCGACGGCCTTCACTTTGAGTGTGCTTCCATCCACGGCGACCTCTGGTTTCTCTGCTGTGAAAGGCAAATCTAACAGAGCAAGACACATCAACGCCTCGTTCGCGCTCTCGGTGCATGCGTTGAAATGTGGCGATGTGAAAGGTCCCTTGCCGTTCCATGAAGCTAACTCCAGCCAGAAGCGATTGAGCGGGATCAGTTCCTCGTCTGCACTGTCGGTGTTATGGTAGTAGTTTGCTTCCAGCCAGAGGCGGGTGCGGTTAGGAAAAAGGCGGGCGAGCGGGGGTAGCTCAGCTCCGCTAGGGCCTCCGCCTGCTGCGAAAGGATCTGAATCGCCTACATTCGAGGGAACGTCGCTATGATAGATCATGGTCAATTTCTCAACCTTGTCCAACTCAGACGGAGGAGCTTTAACGAGCAGCTTGCCGTTAGCGCCGAGCGTGACGGCGGAGCCTTCAGGAAAGTTAATCCCGTTTTGTCTCAGAAGTTCTATGAGAGGCGGACGAGACGTGAGAGCACTCTTGCCGCTGCTGCCTGCTGCGGCAGCGAAGGGATCGTCACCCACATCAGAACTTTCGTTGGCGGCAAGCGCCGCCACGAAATCTGGAGGGACTTGGAATGTGCGGGTCAATAGGTCATCGCCTACTTCGGTGACAGGAGTAAGAGTCACGGCAAAATCGTCTACGCTGTAACGTAATTTAGCTTTGTCACAAATATATTTCAGTGCGACAGCGACAGGAACATTTTTGAGTTGGAGTTGATCGAGACGGATCGATCCGGGATTACCTCCAGCATTTGCTCCGCCTCGGATGACAAAGTTCATTCCTTTCTTACTAGGATCAAGTTCGGTGGAGTCCATCTCAGCGCAGCGGAGACGGAGGAAGTCGATAGCTTGCTCAACCGACGTGTCCTCGAAGTCGATTCTAGGAATGATGATGTTGCGGAGTTTACTCGTGAGGTATGCGTTTCCATCGGAAACCATGTTATTACGATTTGGATTATTGAGGATGGCATCGATACTGTTGCGCGTAACCGCGTAGTCACCAGAGCGGAGGCCGGCGGGTGCCTCAGTAGGGATTCCCGGGATACTTGCTCCGTCGACGGGATTGATGAAATCTGAACCTCTGCGGAGTTCCCAGGCATTATCTACTTCTTGTAATAACTCAGCGCGCGTGTGGCTGTAGGCTGCTCGGTAGTAGTCAGATTTGGTTGCGGCGATTTTCTCCATGCCACGGCGTGCTGGTTTGTTATATGGATCCAATCGTAGAATGTTTTCATAATTCGCTTTTGCTGCATCATACTTGCCTAGGTCAAAGTAACCTTCGGCTTGATAGAGCAGTCGGTTCATTTCAGTCGTGTTGGATGCCAGCCCCAGTGAGTCAGTGTCCGAGAGATCGGAGCCTTTCAGCGTCTGCGAAAAAAGCACGGTTTCAGCGTCAGGAGACGGAGCTTCGAGCTGCCAACGAAGATCAAGTTCGCGGACGATTGATTTTTGCGAGGCGGGGAGGGCTTGGGCGAGGAGGGCTTTCTCGGCGGCGTTAAGTCGGGAGAATGCGAAGGGACGGAGGTATTTCTTGAGATCGCGAGCAAGGAGGTAGTCATCGATAAATTTCGGCTCCAGCTTTGCAGTGAGGAAAGGTTTCACATGCTTGTCGAAGAAGGCCGTGTCCTTACGGGCGAGGAAGAGGTGTAGCTCGTGGCAGTGGTGTTTCGCCAGTAGGTCGAGCTTTTCCTTCTCGTTGAGTGTCGGCCATTTCGTGAGGAATGAGAACTCGCGCAACTCATCGCTGCCGGTGGTGCCGAGAAGAAACTGATGAGCCTCGGCCAGCGTGGTGAAGGCCCGCCAATCGGCATCTAACAAGTTGCGAATTTCCACCTCCGCACCGGGCGCGAGCGCGGCGGCGGAACGGGTGGCAACGTGGTGTGAATCCGCAGGCAAAGGGCGAGCGAGACGGCGGTCACGAAGAGTCGTATCCGAGGCGGGCATTGGAAGGAAAACAGTGTCCGCTGCACGGGTATCAGCGGCGATAATCTCCACGAACTGAGCTCCCTGCATGCGAGCTAGAGGGATCTCGATATTGCCCTTCGCATCGGGCGTTAGGCTGAACTCCACTGCTGCTGGGAAGCTGAGAAAATCTAGAGTTGTAGGGTGGTTGCTGGTGGTGCCGCTAATGAGTCCGAACATTTTGGAGAGGGATCCGACGCCGCCTCCGCTTCCCATGGAAGAGCTCTCGTCTCCAGTTGTTTCATTGCGTGAAGTTTGATCTTCTTGGTCGAGATCTTCCGGTGTCCAGCGATAGAGCAGTTGACCGGGACGAGGAAGCATGGAGCCTGGGAAAATTTTCGCTGCACGGCGGTCGATGATGTAGCGCATCTCATCGCTGAGATGGCGATCTGTTAGATAGGAAGAGGGACGGATCGCACGGGTGATCAGCGGCGTGGAATCCGGCTCGAAAGGGAATGCTGCAAAGCCTGGAATCCAGCCCGGCACTTCGTAGCGCTTGGCGATGACCGTCACGCGCGTTTCAGGCGAGACGTCCGCGATGCGGATGGTGAGTGTATCCGCTGCCGCCTTCGCGGATGCTACGGTCGGAGTGGCGGGGTTTGTGATCGGGACGATCTCATTAGCAGTGACGAGTAGTTTTCCGCGCATACTGTTAGCTGGAAATACCGTGATATTTGTATTCGAATCTCCTTGGGTCAGGCGATAACTGCCGGGCGCAAGAGTGACGGAAAGATGTGCGTCAGCAGTGACTTGGTATGGAATTGAGGTGTTATCTGGCAAGCGGATCAATGTTCGCATCTTGTCCTGCGTGAGTGGGATGCGCAGGGCCTGATTTGCGGGGATGATGTAGGTTTCTGGAATCTCTACCTTGCGAGTTGGCGGGGAAAAGCTTGTGTCAACGATACTGGAAGATGACGCGGTAAATTTTTCTATCCCGTCTAGTTTTCCGAGCGCGATGCGTCCCGCTTCGTCAGTGCGGAGACGGACGATGATGGGAGCTTTGTATAGTTTGTGGACAAGTTGCAGCGAGACTGGGCGGTTGGGTAGTGGTTCGCCGTTTCTCCCGCGCAGTTCAAGTCGGTGACCATCCTCTGTGGGAGAGAAAAACACCGTGCCAATTCGCGCCGTCAGCAGCGAGTGGTTTAGTTGGTAGGTTTCCGACTGGGTGAGTGTTTTCGGCTCCCCTGAGGTTTCGGAAGTGACGGTTCCTGAGAGTGTAATGGTTAGAGAAAGCAGATCCGCTGGAACTAGGAAAGGAATAGCGTTTGTCTCTGCCAGAGCGAGCGGATCTGCGATGACTCGTTCTGTTACTACCCCGCCGAGCAGCTTTGCTTTCAGCACAAGCGTCGCGTTCTTTACCTTGTCGAGTGGCAGAGGCTGGCCGTGGTTCGTGAGTTGGTTGCGGAGGTGGAGTGTGGTGTTCTGATTCGCTAGGAGCTGTTCACGGTCTAACAGAAATTTTGTTTCAAGCTTGAAATCATTTGTCCGCGAACCAAAGCGAATCTCACAGCTGAGTTTTCCGGCGGTCACGGTGCCGGCAATGCGCGGTTGATTCGCAGAGTCTGGCACGGTGACGATACCTTCCTTGGAAACGAAAGTCTCCGCACCTAGATCGATGCTGAAGTCCGCAACGGGTTGCGCGCTTTCATCGAAAAGCTGTACCACCTGCCCCGCTGCGGTGCGGGTAATGTAGGGTGTAATGTTGCCTTTTCTAACAAGTGCTCTTGCCGAGATACGATCTGCTACGAACTCAACAATCCAGTTTCCCGCTCCCGAAAGCTCGGGAAGAGCGATATTTTCCCGGTGTAGCACGGCAGGGGCTTGGGAAAATGAGAGGCTTCGCGTGTGGTGCGGCACCAACCCGTCGAGATCTACGGTTGCTCCGTTTTGCCCGGATGATGATTTCCCATCTAGAGCATAGATGCGGATCAGCAGCGTAGGTGTGTTCTTGAGATCGAGTGGCAGTGAAACCTCATCCGTTGAAGAAAATAACTGCGGCACCGTCGGAGCGAAGCCGATCCGGACTTCCTTGCGCAGATCTTTGAATTCATCCGGCGCGAGTCGCGGGGCGTATAACTCTGGATTGGCACCAGCAAGGATGCGGGCACGGGCATGTACTATGGCGAGGTATTTTTCCTGGATCAGCGGCACGAAGTCTTTGTCCAGTGTGTCGGAGAGCGCGAGGAAATGGGAGAGATAGGATTCGATCAGCGCGTTGTCATTCGAAGCAGTCGGGCACTGCGTGACCTTGTTGAGGTCACTTGAGTTGATGAGAAAATCTTCCGATTTCTTGGCTGGGCGAATCATAGAATGGTCGCGGCGCGGCAAGGAGAGGTAGGCGAGGAAATCCTGCTTAGGATAATTTCCCAGTTTTTCCTGCAGCCGCAGATGGTGGTAGAGCACGTGCGCCTTCATGTCGTTGCGTGAGGTCGGCAGCTTGGTGATGAAGTCCCGGCAGGCAGCGAGGAAAGCGGCGTGCGCCTTGAGATCTCGCTCCAGATCCTTCGGCGTGGTCGGCTTGAGTTTCTCAATATAAGAGGCATTGAAATGAGGACTCGCCAGCGTTGCAGGCACAGCCTTCATCAGCTCGTTCATCTGAGCTAGGGTCAGCGGCTCGAAGTTAGTATCGACGACAGAGATCGGCCGTTGAAGCGACATTCCTTTCTCTAACAGAGTCACATACTTTGGATGCTGTGTGAGTTTGAACGACTTGATAAACCAGAGGATGCGATCTTCAGAAAACGTCTCCAATTTATCCAACTCAGCGTAAAGCATCTCTTGAGAATATAGCTGGTGAGGAGTGAGGGGCATTTCTAGAGCAGCCTTTTTGCGGAAGGCATCGGCGGTGATGAGTTTGGCATCGAGCGAAGTAGGCAAAGCCTTCTCTTCAGCGGCTGAGTCCGGTCTTGTATCGTCGAACTCCAGATCCATCTCCCGTATCATTTCCTCCAGAGCCGCCTTTGGGTCGCGATCGTAATCCGTCAGAACGCGGCGCGCTTCCAACGTTTCCATTCCTTCAGAGGAAATAGGATTCTTCTCTGTTTCCGTCGCTGTCTTCCAAGCGGCGATGGTGTTTGCGTATTCCTTCGAGCGACCACTGAGCTGATGGTCGAGAGCAGTGAAGAAAAAGTGATCTCGCGTGCCTGGTGTGAGTGTAGCGATCGCGGCGGATCTCGTAGCTGGGTCAGCGAAGCTCTCACGAAAAAGATCGGGATTCGCGTGGATAGATAGGATCGATAGAAAAAGAATGAGTATGTTTTTCATTAACTACCCATTATCAGCGCTACACACGGGAGGGAAGGATGGAATCTAGTAACGTTTTCTTAACTAACTTCAATTTGGTAATTCCTTACGATAAGAATTTGAAACTTAACAAAAAACTCTGAGTCTTGTTTATCAGGAAATTAGAATTAAGCTGCGATCATCATGAGCGATACTGAAACACCACCGATGGCGAGCTTACCGGAAATCCCTGAAGGAGCGCAGGTCGCTACGTTAGGTGCGGGTTGTTTTTGGTGTGTGGAGGCTGCTTACAATCAGATCGATGGCGTTTATGCTGCGATTTCGGGTTACATGGGTGGCGAGGTGGTGAGTCCGACTTATGAGCAAATTTGCGGAGGAAACACCGGGCATGCGGAAGTGGTGCAGGTGGTGTTCGATCCAACGAAAATCGATTACGAAACCATCCTCGCGTGGTTCTGGGATCTTCACGATCCCACTCAACTCAACCGCCAAGGCAACGATGTCGGCACTCAATATCGTTCGGCAATTTTTTACGAGAACGAGGAACAGAAAATGATAGCCGAACAATCCAAGCAAGCGGCTCAGGAAAATTTCGATAAGCCTATCGTCACGGAGATCGTTCCGGCTTCGATTTTTTACCCCGCTGAGGATTATCATCAGAACTATTATTTCCTCAACAAGACCCGCAACAGCTACTGCCAATTTGTGGTCGAACCTAAGCTGAAAAAGCTGAAGCTAAGGTCATGAATTCGGTAGAGATCGAACCACAAAACACTCGGTATCGATTTCCAAGCCTTCCGGCCACGGAGTCTCAAATGGCATGAGTTGGTTGCTTTCGACATACCAACCAGGCAGAAGTTTTCCAAATGAACCGAGTTTGTTACCTGCTTGGAAAAAGCTATCCGCCATAGGCAATGGAGGATGCGGCATCGACATGGAAACCACTTGTCCGTTCAACGCCAAACAAGGCATGTGCGTGATGCCGGAAATTTCTAACACATCCGTTGCCTGCTTGCTGAAATCAAAGAATAAACATTCAGCATCGATCTGTGTTGCGCGCTCGATTTGCGCTCTCAGCTCAGCAGCTCCGATCCATAACGCGCCGTCTCGTGCGATGAAGTTTTTTTCTCTGATGAGTTTTCCGCCGGAGGATTTTACGAAATTTTCCAAGACCGGAAGAATCGCATCGATCTCGGGATCGTGCTCCAAGATATAAAGAGTTGAGCGGCGAGGCAGAGCATCGAGCTGCATGAGCTGATGCGCGTTACGAGTTTGTGGGTTTGTCTTGTTAGACAAACGGCGCGTGATGGCCTGAGCTGAGGCTTTCAACAAAGCCGCCTGCACGATCTGACGGTTCGGTTTGGGAGCCGTTATCGGTTCGCCAACCGCCACGGATAATCCGTAAGGCACGCCGTACGGGATTTTCTTGAAATATTTACCGCGCTCGAAAGAAAAAATCGAACCCCACGAACCATCGACCCAGACGGGAAGAATTGGCACTTGGGCATTTTTGGCAATGAGCTCAAATCCCCTTTCCAGTTCACACAAACCACCTGTACGCGTCAGTTGGCCTTCTGGAAACAGCACCACAAGATCCCCGTTGGAGAGAGCTTCAATTGTCGTCCGAATCGCCTCCAAAGGATGCGAACGTCGTATCGTAACCGTGCCGAATAATTTTGCGGAAAGGCGAATGGTTGGGTTCGCCATGAACGTTTCATCCATCACGAAACGCAGGGGTCGGTCGGAAACGACCGAGAGAAAAAAGGCGTCCGCAAAGGTCACATGATTTGGCAGTAGCAACGCGCCGCCACTTTTCGGAATGTTCTCCAGGCCTGTAGTTTTGATTCGGTAAACGGATTTCACCAAGGAGCCGACGAGCAAGCGAATGAAGTCCGCAGGCAAGATCCGCAACACATAAACCGTCATGATACCGCAAGCGGAGCCGATCACGATGAGCTGCGTGCGGAAACCCGCAAGCTCGCTCATTTTCAGCGAGTTGGTGATCAGGAACATCAGTTCAATTGCCACTACGGCGACGATGCCAGCGAAGCAATCTTGCAAGTTAACGGCGGATTGCAACTCGCCGCGTTTGTTGGCGGGGTAACGATCTTGCATCCAAGCATTGAGCGGCGCGAGGAACAGCGCGGAGGAAAATGCCAGCACCCCGAGCGTCAGCAAGAACAGCGCCTCGTGTGGCGATTCGGTGATGAATTTCACCATCTGCCAATCTAACAATTTTAGATAAGCTTCTGCCTTGCCCATCGGAAACCATGCAAGCGCTAGGGCACTGAACGTCATCAGCAATCCCCCCAACGGCACCCAGCCGAGTTCGATTTTTTTCCG
>JANPEG010000067.1:0-99925 GCA_031431855.1 Akkermansiaceae bacterium
TTGTCCTCTGGTGACCAGAGCGCGTTGGAACCACCCGGTCCCATTCCGAACCCGGAAGTGAAACGACGCAGCGCCGATGGTAGTGGGACGATAGGTCCTGTGAGAGTAGGTCGTTGCCAGGTATTTGCCCCGTTGTAGTTATAATCCTACAACGGGGCTCTTTTTTATACTTTTTTTAGGAATGAAGCCTGCGGCGAAAAAGTATTTACTGGCTGAAATTATTTCCAATTAAGTCCTTTTTGGGAGCGCCAATCTCGGTAGGCTGCAAATTGTTCCTTTTTGCTTAGAGACCGACGCGTCGGATCTTCGTTGAGAAACTCTTCAAAAGGCGTTCCAGATGGGACTTCGACGTTGTGTTCGGTTCCTACAGAGGCTGCAGTGCTTGTATTTGAGCGATTGGAATTGTTGGCTTTGTTAGATGCTCCGGAAAGTTTGTAGTTGATTCTAAGGACGAGGAAAAAGATCGCGATTAGGAGCGCGAGGCAGGTATAGCCAATGATATCTGAAGGGAGCGGAAGGGAATCAGTAGTTGAGAGATGCATGATATTTTATGAAATGGTGGAGGATATTTCTCCGTCGATGAGTTTAGTGCGCAAGCGCATACCGGCTTTTGCATCTTTACTGGAGCGGATGATTTTTCCGTCTTCGTTCAGGGTGATGGAAAAGCCGCGTTTGAAAGCGGAGTCCGGGCCGAGGGTTCGGATCAAGCTCTGTAAGTTTTCTAGTTTTAGAGACCGATCCAATAATTGCCTTCGAGCCAATTGGGTGAGATGACGCTGCAAATCGCCTATTTTTTCCATCCGGCGTTCCAGGATTTTTCGAGGATGGAGATTGTCGTGTCTGAGCAGAAGTTCGCGATACTGTTGCTTGTGGGTAAGGAGAGAGGACTCAGCGATTTCGAGTAACAATTCTCGCAATTGATCGATGCGTTGGGTCGGTTCGCGCAGGGCGTGGGTGAGGGAGCGGGTAATTCGTTTTCTTGCGTTATTTAGGAGCGACTTTAGCTCAGTCGCATCGGGAACGGCGAGTTCGGCTGCGGCGCTGGGAGTGGGTGCACGCATGTCGGCAACGAAGTCTGCGATGGTAAAATCGATCTCATGTCCAACGGCTGAAATGATGGGAATATTGGAAGCGGCAATGGCGCGTGCGACGATTTCTTCGTTGAATGCCCATAGATCTTCAAGCGAACCGCCACCGCGCCCGACGATGAGTAGGTCGCAACGTGGGTATCCGTAGGATTCCGGTTGATTGAGTTTTTGGATGGCATTGGCGATTTCATGCTCCACTCCCTTGCCTTGGACTCGGACTGGGAAAAGGACTGGCTGCACCCATGGGGCGCGGCGTTTGAGGATGTTTAAAATATCTTGGATTGCAGCTCCAGTTGGAGAAGTGACGATACCGATGGTGCGTGGAAAAATGGGCAATGCGGCTTTTCGATTTTGATCGAAAATTCCTTCAGCGAGGAGCTTGCGTTTGAGCGCTTCGAATTTGGCCTGAAGGTCACCGAGGCCAGATGTCTCGACTTTTTCAACAATGAGTTGGAGCTGACCTCGGGGTTCGTAGATGGTGGCGTCTGCGAAAATTTTGACTTTTAGGCCATCTTCTAGGGCTTCGGAACCATCTTTCCTGCGTGCATGGAAGATGGCGCATTGGATTTGCGAGCCATCGTCCTTGAGAGAGAAATACCAGTGGCCGCTGGCTTGTTTTTTGAGATTGGAGACTTCCCCCTCGATCCAGAGTTTACCCACTCCGGATTCGATGGCTCGTTTCATTTTACGAACCAATTGGGTCACGGAAAGAGCTTTGCTTTCCTTTGCCGGGATATCGGAGAATAGATCCACGGGCGCAGCATCCATGAACGAGGCTTATTTGGCGAGTATTCAGTTGGGTATCGATAAAAAATGCGTGACGTTGACATTGTCCCTTACAGTGGACATTTTCCCGCCATGAACACGATGTCCATATTACTCGGAGCGACGTTTGCCCTGCTGCTTGCGGCTGTGGTTTTGTCGTTTCAAAACATGAACCAAGGAGTGAAAAACGCTCCTCCTGAAGAGATGGCTCGGTTACAAAGACAGATCGATCAATTGAAACTCGAACATGATCGTTTCAAACTGGAGAGAGAGATGCAAGAATTTCGGAATCTGCAAAACGGGGGTTCTTCAGCTGGTTCAAATGTAAATCAAATGAAAGCCGAACTTGCGGCCAAAGAAGCTGAAATGGCGGCACTTGCCAAGGAGAAGCAGGATGCTGAAAAAAAAGCTACGACTTATCGTGATGAAGCGGGATTGATCAGTCAGAGAGATCTGGAAAAAAGTGATAATGAACTGCGTCGAGCAAGGCTGATTCGAGATGCCCTTTTGATTGGTCGTGTTACAGAATATCAAGATGACCCACAGGTTGGTGGGGTTGTCGTTATTGAAGTTTTGATGCCTGAGCTTATCAAAGCTGGCGATATTTTAGTGATTCGCCGCAACACGGGGATACTCGGCAGATTAAAAATCACAGACGTTTCATCCGATGGGGCAATTGGTAGTCCAATGCCCGGATTTGGTCCGGTGGTGCCGGAATCCGGTGACGAGCTGATCATCGCTCCTCAAATTTAAATCTCACAGTTCGATTTTATGAAAAAAACAACCGTAGGTTTGATTTCTTTAGGCTGCGCTAAAAACCTCATCGATTCTGAAGTCATGATCGGTCACCTAGCGGAGGCGGGCATGATGTTGACTCCAGATCCTGAGTTGGCGGATGTGTTGATCGTGAACACGTGTTCGTTCATTGATATGGCGAAACAAGAATCCATCGACGCTATCTTTGGAGCGGTTAATGAGCGCAGCGAAAACCCTGAGCGCGCGAAGCAGAAAATCATTGTCGCGGGTTGCCTTTCCCAGCGTTTCGCCAAAGACCTGCCCGGTATTATGCCTGAGGTGGATGCGTTTATCGGGCTGGATCAGATCACCAAGGTTGCGCCGATTATTGAAAATTTACTTGGGAAGAGAAACGCTCCGATTTTAACCAAAGATGAGGGTCCAGCTGCAACGAACGATCCGCGTGATTACGTGACGTTGAAGCCAAAATACGTTCCCGATTATACGACACCTCGTTTCCGCCTGACTCCAGATCATTACGCTTACGTAAAAATCGCTGAGGGCTGTAATCATACCTGCACATTCTGCATCATTCCGAAAATTCGCGGCACGCATCGTTCCAGAACTCAAGAGTCCGTGGTGCGTGAAGTGGAGGCTTTGGTGAAAAGCGGTGTGAAGGAAATCAATTTAATTTCTCAAGACACAACTTATTTCGGCATGGATCAATGGGAGGGACAACGTCCAAACCCAAGTTCACCGGTTGATTCCAAACGCGGTAATTCGCTTTGCACGTTATTGCGTGAGATCAACAAGATCGAAGGGGATTTTTGGGTGCGGTTGCTTTATACGCATCCTGCACATTGGTCGGACGAACTCATTCAGACGATAGCTGAATGCGACAAGGTTGCGAAATATGTCGATATTCCGCTTCAGCATATTTCTGACCGAATGCTCACTGCGATGAAACGAGTGACGAGTGGGGATTACATTCGTGATCTGCTTCGCCGTATGCGCGCGGGAATTCCGGGGCTCGGGATACGCACTACGTTTATCGTCGGTTTTCCTGGTGAGACCGAAGAAGATTTCCAAGAGTTGCTAGAATTTATTGAAGAATTCCGATTTGAACGCGCGGGTGTATTTCAATACTCGAAGGAAGAGGGCACACGTGCGGTGAAGCTCGATGGTCACCTTCACCACATGACTCGTAAGAGCCGTTGGTCACGCTCGATGAGCGCACTTCAGAAAATCGCTTCCGAGACGAACCAAGCTCAAGTTGGCAAGAAAGTAAGGGTATTGGTTGAACAGAAAGGTGTGGGCCGCACGCAGTGGGACGCGCCGGAAATCGATGGCTCTGTGATGGTGGATGAAAAACTTCCGGTCGGTAGTTTCGCTGAGGTGAAAATTGGAGACTGGCGCGGATATGATCTTGTGGCAGCGCGCTAAGCTTTAACCTCGCGGGTGAAATTTCCGGTGCGTGTCCTTGAGACCTTTGGTGCTGACATGTGTGTAGATTTGCGTCGTCGCGATATCGGCATGACCAAGGAGCTCTTGGATCACGCGTAAGTCCGCGCCTCCTTCTAACAGATGTGTGGCAAACGAATGCCTGAGAAGATGTGGGTAAACTTGGCTGTCAATTCCGGCAAGCTTCGCGCGTCTTTTGACAATCTGGCGAATTCGCTCAGGAGTGAGCGGGCCGCCACGAACGCTGAGAAATATTTGCGATGAGCTGTGAGGCTTCACTAACTCGCGACGTTCGTTGGAGAGATAATTCGTAATCGCTAACAGCGCTTCTTTCCCGACGCGAACTAAGCGAGTTTTTTTCCCTTTTCCAGAAACGCGCAGAAATCCTTCTTCCGTATCCAACCATTCAAGACGGGCTGCGCAAAGTTCGGCCAATCTGAGACCAGAGGAATAGAAGAGCTCTAAAATCGCTTTGTCACGTCGACCTAACGGATGTTCCGTGGGAATGCCTTCTAACCAATTTCGGATTTCTCTGGCGGAGAGGGTGGAGGGTAATTTTCGATCTGGCTTGGCGGCTTGTAGAGGTTCGGCAGGATCCATTCCTATGTCGCCCTTTGCTGCGATCCAACGGAAGAAAATTTTCAAATGCACGGTCGCGAGGCGTCGAGATGAGGCTCCCAATCCTTCTGCTTTGCGTTGATTTAAAAAGTCCGAAAGTTCATCGGTTCCAATTTCGTTAAGCTCCAGCTTTCGATGATCCATCCAATCGGCGAGACTTTGAAGGGTCTGGTGAACGGAGAGTTGGTATGCTTCGGAAAGCCCTCGCTCAATGGCGAGAAATTTGATAAAATCATCAATCCGGTGCTGCATAGGTTTTGGATATAATAAAATGGATGTCAGAAAGCGATCATCTAACCTAAAAAAAGATTGCCACGGTAGTTAAGAAAGCTAAATTGAAATGAACCTCTATTTTATTGAAATTTTCAATAAAGATCAGGACGCTCAAATTAAACTCATGTCTGTCTCAACGCCATCCATACGTTTTGATTCTAGCGAGAATTAGATAAAATCCAACCATCACTTTTCAATAAGATGCAAACCGTTCAGCCACCACCGCCACCAAGTCGTGCACCCGGCTTGGAACATTCACGATTTACGCCAGGAATGAGTGGCCAAGAGGCGCTTGGAATTATTTTTCGCGTTTGTCGTGAGCGTCGTGTTTCCGATATTCAAATGCGCTCCGAGCGGCCAGTGTATATTCACACGAACAAAGGGATGGAGACGCTTGATTTCCTCGGTATACTCAGCGCAACTCATATGGATAGCATTCTTAAGGAATTGATCCGTAACAGGGAATCCGCATCGCATGGCTTTGGAACCAATGACGCCCTAGAATTGCGAGTGGATGATAAAATCCGAATAGCGATCGATGAGTTCAAACATAAAATGGTTTCGGATTTCTCATGCGAAGGCGTCCCATTCGGCGATAGTGGAGAGCGCTCGGGTCGTCTGCGTATCCAAGCTCATTTGTCTTCATCCGGGCTAGGCGTTACTTGCCGTATTCTCAATGACTACATTCCTACGCTCGATTCATTGGGAATAGATCCAGATACCGCGTCCACTCTCCGCCATGGGGTATTGAAGCGCGCGGGTCTGTGTCTGGTGACAGGTCCTACCGGATCTGGGAAATCGACCACTCTTGCCTCGCTGATTGATTGGGTTCGCCAACATCATCCCAAGCACATTGTCACGGTGGAAGATCCGATTGAGTATCAATATCCAGATGATATGGATGATCCCGTCTATCCCGGTCACCGCATCCCATCGCCATCTATCGTCACTCAACAAGAAGTGGGTCGAGATGTATTGAATTATAAGCAAGGTCTGAAAGATGTGCTTCGGAAAGCTCCGCATATCATCTTGCTAGGTGAGATTCGAGATCGTGAGGCCATGGAAACCTGTATGGAAGCGGCCCAAACGGGGCACTTGGTGCTTTCAACCCTGCATACCACAGGCGCAGTTAAGACGATTGGTCGTATCCTTGAGCTTTATCCCCGTGAAAGCCATGCGTCTGTTCTTTCCCGCTTATCTGAGATCTTGATTTTTATCCATTCTCAGGGATTGCTCAATGGAATTGAGAAGAGGGTGCTGACTTATGAATTCCTGCAGAACAACGATGATGCAGTGGCATCTGCGATTGCCAATTACGACGGCGGTGCCCGATCTCTCGAAGACGTCATCCGCCGCGCCGGAAATATCCAATGGGACGCAAACCTTGAGAGGCTGACGAAAATTGGCTTAATTTCACCAGAGACTTTTGAAGCAGCGAAGATGAATAAAAGTAATGACTGATCTTCATTTGAGAGCTTTTCTTGAGTAAGAAACAACTTGCACTAAATATATTAATAATTAACAATCTTAACATAAACCTTAGATTAACTCAAAATTTTTCAATCAAGATCAAGACTCCAAATGTGGCTCAATGGTTTTTTACATTTCAGCCCAATTTTCAGAACTTAATTAACCGAAACGTTTGATAGCACTCCAACATCCGACATCTTTAAATGTCCTAAAAAAATATAGCCAAGCCTGCGCCGTACTTCAGAATACAAGTCGGGCAAGCCAAGTGGCATGGTATAAAGATGGGCTGGATCTAGATTTTCAGTTTCATATCATCGTGGACGGGGCAGGCGTTCACACCTTTTTCTTTAATCGCTCCAATCATTCGTGGAGTATTGGGGCATCTGTTACAGAGGAGGAAATAGCCGACCCAGAAAAAACGCTCGCTCTGGGCCGGAACTTGATCAAGCAAGTTCAAGATTTAAAAGGACGTCATTTGGGTATTGTGCTTCACGTGGCAGATGAATTTGTCACAACTGAGATAAAATCTAAACTTAATAACCCAGGCGCACTTAATGATATGCGCCAAATGATTTATGAAAATCCCCGTGAGGTGATAGAGGATAGTTCTGCATCGTCTGACCAAACCTCATGGAGAGTCATGCCTTATCCGGCATCGGGAAGTCCAATGATCGCCACGACGATCCGCCTTTCTCGGAGACTGGAGCCTTTCCTCAAGGTCCTTCGAAATTTAGGAAATGATGAAAACTTCCCCATAGTCACTCATGCAGTCAGTGCTCCGTTGGTCGCTATGATGAGCTTGGCATCGGTTGTTAATACCTCAAGTAACAAACCTTTCGTCGCAGTTCTTCAATACCCATGGTTCACGGCCATGGCGTTTTTCAATGAGCATGCGGATCTACGTCTGATCCGCTCAATTCAACATCGCGGCCAACGCTGCCCGGCAAACTTCTGGTCGTCGCTTGCCACGACCAATGCTTCACTTGAGTTTGAAGATCCTGATATTTATCTTCTGCCGTTAGGCGATCAAGTTGACACAAAAATTTCTGATGATCTGAAAAGAAATTTCCCAAATTCGCAGATCGAAACAGCTTATTTTTCAGAAGTATCGCCGCTTCCAGCATGGGCTCCTGAGCCTGTATTGAGTGTTGCTGATACGGCCTCGCAGAATGGCGAGACACAGAGCCATACCTTTAACACATTGCGCGCGGAACGATGGTTTCTGCAGGATTTCCTGCCTATATCCGCCCATGATCAGGCATTGTTTCCATCGCAGAATGAAATTCGCTTACTTAGGTATTTTAAAATCGCTAAAAAGGCCATGCTAGTAGCTTTACTGCTGATGATTCTTTCAATGATTTTCAGCGTATATGGTTATATGCGTAAGCCGGAATGGAGCGTCAATGATACTGAATCAAATATCATCAAGCAAAAAATGATGATGCTGAACTCGGAAAAAGCTAGAATGGATCATTGGAATGTCTTGCTGGATGACCGCTCTAAGGCATGGTCTTCCATGGAAATGATGGCTTTGCTCTTTCCTGAAAAATCTAATTTATTAGTGAATAGTTTCAATCTGGCTATTCGCACGGAGGCTGTTCCCAAGCAAACTAAGGTAGGATTTTTTAAAGAATGGAAAATCACTGGATTCGCCAGAAACGAGAGCATAGACAGTCTTAACTCAATTAATACTCGTGAGGGAATTACAGCCAAGTTTGCCAATTTTTTAAAGATTACAGGGGATTCAAGCTTCGACCCAAAACCAGCAAGCAGAAATCTCGTGACTAATTTGACAATCAAAGAAAATCCAAAATTTGTACCGAGGCCTGTCGAAGATGTTCAAGATTTCGACTCATCAACTTATTCATTCACCTTTGAGCTAACGATTGTTCAACGCTTTGATGCGACTGATACATTGGCAATTCCCATAGCCAAAGCACCCTAATGACTTAATGTACAAGAACACCATCATCATTTTCGGCATTGTGATCCCATTGGTGATTGCTGCGTCCGTCGTTGGAATTTGCTGGGTGCTCAAGGGAAAAATTTCCACCATATACGAGACAAGAGTCCAGCAATACAAAACCGTTCAAATGAGCAAATTGTCGGCAAATGCAATCGAAAGCCAAGTTATCAGTCAAAGGGATCTATTTAAACAGTGGTCAGAAGTCACGGAGCAAGATTCTTTTACTCTCCTCAACGCGAATATGAAAATATTAGCCGGAAAGCTTCCTTCCAAAGAGTTTCAACAACCTATTCCCGAGCGGATGATTAATAAAATCGGATTTGGAACTGTCTCGGCACAGAATTCTAAGGCCCTTAAGTTCAATCTTAAGGGGGACTATAGGACAGCCCAAAAAGCTATGCTTGAACTGGAAACTCGCATGCCTAACTTGCAATTACAGGATTTTCGTATTGATCCCAATACTAATACAGATTCAAACCTGCTTAATATCCAAGTGACTTACACCGCCTGGGAGAAATAACCTTTATAGAACTGAAAATGAAAACTAAACCCAGCATAGCAGCTTTAATTGTAGCTAAAACTACGATAATGATTGTATGCCTGAGTTTTATTCCGATCCGAAATGTTTCAGCTCAAAGCGCGGATATTTTTCAGTCTCTTGCCGACTCGCCAAAGACAACGGCTTCAGCAAATCTGACGGAAACAAATCCAGATATCGAGTTGATCAAATCAAAGCCATCTCGTTTTGCCATTGGAAATGTTGAGTTATACATGACAGCGCGTATGGCGGACTTTTCCATGAAGAACAGGGCAACGGATGTATTTGGACTGTATCAGGACCTCAAATCGAAACCGCCTACCAATACTCCGACTTCACTCGTCAAAGTGCCAACTAACTTTGCACCTAAAGCTCTGGCTGAAATTATCAAAGGCATCAAAGTCTCTACGGTTATGGTTAAGGAAAAGAGCTTCCTAGTGGGAGACAGAGCTATCAAAGAATTGGAAGAACTTCCGATTTCATATGATCAGGGTAGAATAAAGCATCTGAAAGTAATGAAGGTCGAACCGAAACAAATCATTTTTAAAGACCTGGATGGTGGCGCAGTAGCCACACTTAAATTAGAGGTTTTACCTCTCGGAATGGAAGCTGGCGACACCAGATTAGTGCCAGAGGGAATGGTTCAGCCAATAAAAAATCAACCCCTCGTAATCGGAAGCGAGTAAATTGCTTGGCTTATTCGTCATTTTTGTTAAGATAACTTTAATTCGCATCATGAAAACCCATCAAATTCATCTATCGCTCGCTGTATTCTTCATCAGCTTTGCAACGTTTTCGTATGCTCAGGATGCAGTTCCACAAGTCAAGGATCCCGCTGTTACTGAGCCTGCAGCACCGGTCAATCCGGTTGCGCCTGCCGAAGTTCCAGTGATCGGCGCTGAGGTCCCCGTAGATCCGAATGCTCCCGTAGATCCGAATGCTCCCGTGGATCCGAATGCTCCGGTGGGTCCGAATGCGGTGGCAGAAACGCCAGATGGCTACATCATCAAAGATGCGGCCTTGAACGATATATTCCAGTTTTTAGCTAAATCTGCGGGTCGCCAGTATTTCCATAACCTTTCCATCGCTGGTCCAGAATTCCAAGTCACAGGTAATCTCGGGGACGGGGAGCCACTTAGCCAGATGGAGGAACTTGCGTTCATGTATGGTATTACCCTTCATACCAAAGGTAACACGATTTACGCGCTTACAGAGGCTCAGCTAGCTAAATTGCCAAGCGCGGAATGGCACTATCAGCTCCAATATTTGCGCCCCACCGATATCGCGTCAATTAAGCAGCTTATCACGCCCATGTTAAGCCCAGGCACTGGAATTGTGAACTTTGAGACTAAAACCAACACAGTCGTCATCATCGATACAGCGACCCGTATCGAAGCAGCTCGAAATCTATTGCATAACATCGACAAGGCTAAAGGCCAGATCATTGTTGAAACGAAAATTCTCAGAATCAATTCCAGCGCAGGTGAAAAACTGGGCGTGAACTGGGCAGATAGCCTAGGGACTCTGGGCGTTCCGATCGAGGTAACGGGACAACTAGGGAATCTCTTTGGGTTGCCGACAAAGCTAACTGGCACACCACCACTGTCATCACCAGGCGGAGAATTCACCGCTAAGGCTGGGAGTATTATTTTAACCCCGGTTCAACTTAGCGGCGTTCTTAAAGCTTTGAATGAGGGAGGCGTTTCTAATCAAGTGTCTAACCCGACTTTAATCACAGAGGATAATGAGCCAGCGACTATTTCCATCATCGATCGTGTTCCTATCATCACGTCCACTACAACCCCAAGTACCACTGGTGCACCAACAGTGAGCGAGGAAGTTCGTTATAAAATCGATATATCAGACAGAGCCATTACTGAGGATGCTCAGAACCACCGTGAGATCGGTATCTCGATTGCAGTCACTCCCACATTGCTTCCAGACGGTACAATCAGGATGAAAATGCGCCCGCGTTCAGCTCAAATCACCGGATTTGTGCAGGGCGTTGGAGTAGAAGGACTGGACGGAAATAGTTACCCAAGAGTGACCGAATCCATGATTGAAACTTTGGCTAGAATTCCTGATGGAGATTCGCTGATTGTCGGTGGCTTTTATGGTGAAATCCAAAGCGATGATAAGAACAAAGTCCCATTATTTGGCGATATTCCTGTTTTGAACTTCTTATTCAAAAGCAAAGAAACCAGCAAATCACAGACATCTCTAGTATTTATCGTGACTCCAACCTCATATGATCCCGCTGCAACTGGAGAAACGAGCCGAATAAGTAAAAAACTACAAAGTAAGAGTGAGCTGCCGTATGACTATAATTCGGCGAATCCCGATAATCCAGGACCAGGGCACGAACCTAATCTTCATAGAACCCTCCGTGGTATGCAGCCAAGCCAAGCACCTTATTATCCTCAGGCTGATGAGTTGAATGAGGTAAAGGCAGATCCAAGCTCATCTTCAAAACCAAAGGCCAGCAGGCATAAGCGCTAATTGAAGCATCTCGGTTACAATGGGCAAATTGCATGTCGGCAGAACACAAAATACCACCTCAGGCACCAGAAGCGTCCGCAAGTGATGCTTCTGCAGCGATTATTGAGAGTTGTCTTGTCAAAACGGCTGAAGCTTTAAGTCAAGTAGGAGCGGCCTCAGATGACGATATATTCAAAGCGCTCACAATGGCTCGCGAGGCTCAAAATAATGGAAAGCCCGTCGATTTAATTGAAATCACGGCAAGGGTTTTGGGCCATGATGAAGAACACATTAGCAAGGCGATTTCTGAGTTAAGCTCTGCTGTCGCAACAACGATGAGTCCATCTCCTCCGTACATCCCTTTCGCCAACAAGCTCATAGCACCGTCCGCATTCTACGAATCTTTTGATGCATTGCATCGTCTTGGTAAATTGCTATTGGTGCCGGTGCTATATGCAGAAGATACGGATGCAATCGCAACAGGCTCAGTGAATCCAATCGCAGCTAAGATTTTTAGTGAGCAAGTTTATCAAGTGGTTTCCAAGCGATTTGGCATTCGGCCTTTTATTACCGTTGTAAGAATGGACTATGAATCATGGTCGTTTCTTTGCCGTAAGCATTTTGAACTTTAACTCTAAATCTGTTAGCACGTGATCGACTTCGATGGCATATCCTTCAATGATCTGATCAGCAATCGGATTATGGCTGAATTGGGGAATCATGACCCTAGTTTCGCAGAGCTATCCCAAGATCAGGTTCCTAATCGTGTCACACGTTATAGCTTCATGGCGCTGGTGGCAAAACTGAATGGACTGGCATTTTTCCCAAAAGTGGCGGAATTCTGTGATCCATCTCTACACGTATATTGCGATGCAACAGTCATGACCCGTGCTTTCTTCGCGCCTTTGTGTTTGTCAGGCACAGATAAGTTGATTGTTATCACAGCAAATCCATGGAACCCAATTGCCGAGGAATATCTCGCACCTAGGTTTCCAGATTTGGAGATCGTTAAAGTCGTTACTCTAGCGACCGAAATCGCTCACGCCATTGAATCTGTCGGGGGTAATAATGGGCCAAGCCGGTCAGATCTGGAAGCGATCGATGTCGAAGACATGGATGATGGAATCTACGACTTTGATGTCACCACTGACTATGTAGAGCCAATGGCTCAGCTAGTCGCTATGGTTATGTCGGATGCTGTTAGAACGCAGGCATCAGATATCCATTTCAAGGTTGAAAAAGAGTCATTTTACTATGCGTTCAGGGTGGATGGAGACATCGGGCGGAAAGTGGAAATCCCCATGAAGCTCAAGGACAGGCTAGATGCATTCCTGCTGAACTTGATGCGCCTTCCGACGGAAATTCGAAATACAGTTCCTGGTATTTCCGGGCGTTTCACCATTTCTTACTTTCACCGGCCTATCGATATTCGCTACGAGAGACATCGGACTTATCGCGGATATCACATTACGATGCGTCTTCTCGATAAGAGCAATATCAACGTGACGCTCGGCAAAGGAACTCTTGCCTTTGATGAGCAGACGATGTTCGCACTGGGTAAAGTCATGAAAATTCCATCTGGAATCATCGTGATGTCTGGCCCGACAGGATCAGGAAAATCAACTACGCTGAATGCTATTTTACGTGAGCTAAATCGACCTGAAGTCAACATTCTAACCTTGGAAAACCCAGTGGAAGACGAGGTTCCTGGGATTACTCACTGCGACTTGAAAAATGCGAAAGAATTCAAGCCGATGATCGCATCCTTCATGCGTTCAGACCCAGATATTATTTTGATGGGTGAGGTTCGTGACCTTGACTCTGCGGAGCTTGCTATTGAGGCGGCGGTTACGGGACACAAAGTGCTTACGACCATTCACACGGCCAGGGCATCTCAGATCATTGAGCGCTTCGAACAGCTCGGTATCGAGCGTTGGAAAATTGCCCAGACCCTTAAAGCAGCTTGTGCTCAGCGTTTGGTGAAGATGCTTTGCCCGTATTGTAAAGAGCCGGCAGCGGGAATTTCTGAATTTGAGCGCAAAACCTTTGCCTTGGATGAATCTTGGGCCGATGTCCCAATCAATAAAGCACGCGATGGAGGTTGTTCTGAGTGTCGAAATACGGGTTATTCTGGACGGACCGCCGTGTTGGAAATTATTCCGATCACACCAAAAGTTTCAGATCAGCTTTCCAAAGGAGAAATAAGCCCTTATGAATTGGAAGTAAAAATTGCAAATGAGGGAATCCTCCCAAATTTGCGCCGAAGTGGCTTAAAACTGCTTAGGGAAGGAAAAACAGACCTTGCTGCACTCAGCAAGGTCATCGATATGACCTACACCGATGAGTGATTCTTCATCAAATAATAAACCTGCCAATAAGCTTTCATCTGCAACTGCGAAGAAAGTAAAGAAAGACGTATTTGGTAAACCAATCAAGCCCGCGCCATTCAGCAAAAAGGATCTAATAGGAATCTTCCGTGGGTTGGGATCAATGTTGAGAGCTCAGATCAACACTTCTGATGCATTAAAATATTACGCGCAGGGACTTTCTGATAAGAGCATAAGTGATACTCTCGATGCAATTCGTGAAGATATTGCGGCCGGGATTAACGTTCACGAGGCGTTTCGGCGGAGTGAGCGTTTTGATGATACGATAGTTGGACTTATTCAAGCGGGCTCTGATGCGGGTCAGTTGCATGAAGCGTTTAGATCATTGGCTTTGCGTCTTACCAGTGAACTCAAATTTAAAAAAGCACTCAAGAAAGCGACTGTTCAACCAGGTATAATCATAGGAGTTTTGATAGGAGCCTTTATTGTATCGCAGGTAAAAATCGTTCCTCAAGTGGAAGAAATGTTGGCTGGTGTGGGAGCAAAGCCTGATGGCATGACCGCGATATCGTTCGCTATCAGTCATTTTGTACAATCAATTTGGCATGTTTTTGTTATCTCGCTCATCGCATTGGGCATAACGATTGCGAAAGTGGAGAAGGTGCAGGGACTGATCATGGGTGTCGCCATGTCAAAATGGAGATTACTTCGGCTGTTGGTCATGTCGCTTCGTCAAATGACCTTCCTTTCAACGATTAAACTGTTGCACTCAAACGGCATCAATTTGGCAAAGTCCATTCGGGTTTCTGCAAATAGTGTTAAAGGGACGCCGTTTTACGCTGAACTCAGAGAGGCGGCGGATAGGTATGAGAATGCGGGTGTTCCACTTTCAACGGCGTTTGCTAAATATACCTCTGTCGATTCGCAGATCACTCACATGCTTTCGATTGGTGAAAAATCTGCTTCGCTGGATTCACAGTTAGAAATGCTTACTTTGATGTATGAAGAGGACGCAGAGAATTATATGGCCGTGTTTGCGGCCACGGTCAGCTTTGTGGTATTAATTATTGCGGTTACAATCATCGCGGGTGTCTTTGTCGGCACGTTCTTGCCGATCTTCTTGATGGGCCCGAAGATGATGGAAAGCGGCGTCTAAGATTTAATTTAACAAATCGAAAACCTATGCAACTCACTCCTATTGATCGTTGGTTGAAGGTAAAGTTTGTGCAAGAAGTGCACATCCTCACTTTAAGGCCTACTGAACATACTCCTAAAGGCATAAGAAGAATCGATCTTCCTCTGACGCCAGGGCGTCGATTCAATCATCTTTACAAATCAAGCAAGCCAAAGGCGGTGAATAAGTTTCTGACCATACTGAAGGATGATAATCAGATGTTCAGCACTACTGTGGTGGATAAAGATACATGGTTGAAACAGTTCATTGCCCCGGAGGGTAAATCACCTACTTGGTATGTCGTTTCGGTATTTTGTTCGATGGCAGTATTGGCTCCTGTGGCTAGTTGGTTGCGTGATTTGATCAAAGACCCAGTATTCATTGAAAATTTCAAAGAGGCCATGGAGATTATGAAAGGGTGATTTCCTGCTTTGATTTGACGACACGAGTCTCAGTAGTCATGATTTGCTACGATGTCTGCTGATAAAAGGGTTCTATTTGTGTGTACAGGAAATACCTGTCGCAGCCCTATGGCTGAAGCTCTTTTCTCTAAGGCTGTATTAGATCGTGCTGACTACTCAGTAAAGTCAGCTGGAGTCGCGGCATCCAAAGGATCTGCGTGTAGCCGAGAAACGGAGCAGATTTGCAAGGAGTCTGGTGCAGCATTGGAAGGATTCAAGAGTCGGCCAGTTTCGGCAAAACTCCTTCAAGAAGCGACGCATGTGTTCGCCATGACACAGGGTCACTTGGCGGCTTTGGAGGGAAGGTTTCCTGAGTATTCCGACAAATACTATCTCGTTTGCGAATTTGTTGATTTGCCGGGCATTGGATATGGGGCAGATGTGCCGGATCCCATTGGGATGGGGCGTCTCGCCTATCAGGATGTGGCAGAGGTTTTGGAAATGGCGATTCCGACTATCATAGCTTATATTGATCAGACCACGGACTAAATCATACCCAATTTCATTTTTCCTTCTTCGGTAATCATGTCTTGATTCCAAGCAGGATCCCAAACGAGTTCGACGTGAGCTTCATCGATGCCGTCGATGGTCATGACTTTCGCTTGTGCATCAGCAGCGATCACAGGACCCATGCCGCAACCTGGTGCGGTGAGGGTCATTTTCACTTGGACGACTTTTTTATCGCCCTGTTGTTCGATCGCGCAGTCATAGACCAAACCGAGGTTTACGATATCGACAGGGATTTCGGGATCGTAAACACCCTTGAGTTGCGCCCAAACCTGCTCTTCCAGAGGAGCATCTTTCAGTCGAACGGCGTCTTCTTGTTTTTGCTTTTCTTCTTCGGGATTAATCCCGAGGGCATCGGCGTCTTTGGAAGAAATACGTGCCAGCCCTTGTGATGTAGCGACTGTGTAAGTTCCACCGAGCCGTTGGGTGATGAATACGGCGGTTCCTGTGGGCAGGATCATCGCGTCCCCACTCGGGATTTGGACGGCGGCTACTTCGCGGGAAAGTTTGATTTCTTCGTGCATGCGCAAAATAAAGGCGAGTCATTCGCCAACAGCAAGACGCATTCCATGTAATACTAGGAAACGAGCTTTGAAAGTGACAGATCTTCGCTCATGGGCTATCTTTCCGCGAACATGTGGGAGTTTATCCAAAAGCATTGGCGTGATGGGATCGAAATACTCGTTCTCGCGTTCTGTCTTTATCTCATTTACCGATCATTCCGAGCGACTCGTGGAGCTCAGATTCTCGTCGGTCTAGGGTTCATTCTGGTGGCTGTAGCGCTGGTGACTCAGCTGTTCGAGTTTGAAGTGATCGGCTGGTTGATCACTCGTTCGGCAGCGGTTTTGGCTTTTGCGCTTTTGGTAATTTTCCAGCCTGAGTTGCGAAACGCATTGGCGCGTTTGGGGAGTAGCCAGATCTTTTCATTTTCGAGCAAAAGGCGCTTGGCGTTTGTTGAGCGCCTGGCTGATGCGGTGGTCATTCTTTCGAAAAAACGCATTGGAGCATTGATTGCGATACAGCGGGATATCTCGCTAAAAGAACAGCTAGATACCGGAGTACTGTTAGATGCGCATTTTTCTTCCGAACTTGCAATGAGTGTGTTTTTCCCAAAATCCCCGCTGCATGATGGCGGAATGATCATTGCAGACGATCGTGTAGCTGGAGCTGCCTGCGTGTTTCCTGTCACCGAAAAGGAAATGCAGGATCGATCGACCGGACTTCGTCACCGCGCGGCGATCGGTTTAACCGAGCGAACCGACGCTATTGCGATTGTGGTGAGTGAAGAAACCGGCAGTATTTCGATATCCGAAAACGGACAAATTCATCGCAATCTAACTGAAAAACAATTCCGTGACCGCATCTCTGAAATTTTCTTTGATGCTCCAACTTCTCATGAAACTGAAACCAACGAAAGATTGGATAGCCAAGATCCTGTGTCTCCTTCTGGCGACCGGGATATGGTTTCTGATTAAAGGCCATCTCGGAACGCTACCGACCACCGATGGAAAGAAAACCGAAGTCCCGAAAGGGATTCCGGTGGATGAGAGTACGTTGCAAAAACGCAGCAATTAATCAGCGACTGCGCTGAATCTTCACCGCAACGTATTGAGCGTTTGGTAAAATGCGCTTCTCGATTTCTACGTCTACGGATTGCAACGGGTAGGAAATGAGCAACATCTCTGCGAGATCGATGGCGAGGGTTTCGATCAAATGCCTCGGGCGCGATGAAGCGAGTTCGGCAATTTTTAACGAGACCTCATAGTAATCCACGGTATTCTGCACTTGATCGTGAAGCCCTATAAATCCTTGGGAAGGTCGCATGCGAGTGGTGATCCAAAGCTTCTGCGCTTGAGCGCGCTCTTCGTCTGGAACGCCGATGTGGCATTCGATTTCCAAGCGTCGAATTTCGATTTCATCTCGGTTCATGGCAATAATTTTTCATCGATCACTCGTTGCAAAAGAATTTTTGTCGCGGTGTTGAGATTAAGGTTGAGCGCGTCATCAATGTTTACCCATCGGAAGTCTTCGGCTTCGTCGTTGAGCGTGACTTCATGAGATGATGCTTTGGCTAGATAGTTGAGGAGGATGAAATGTTCAGGTCGGATGAACTCGGGAGAGTCGATGCAGTCCTGATTCATCACGAAGAGGATATCGGAAATTTCCAAGGCAGTCTCTTCACGGATCTCGCGTTTCAGAGCATTTTCGCTGGATTCCCCACGTTCGATTTTTCCGCCGGGGATTCCCCAAAGATCGCTCCATTTGTGGGTGCGAATCATCAGTAATTTTCCTGCTCCATCGTGAATCAGCGCGCCGACAGTTGCGATGGGGCGGTCGGCTTTTCTGCGATCGAAAAGTTTCACCAAAACCCCGAGATCGGGAACGGTGATGTCGGGGCGGACTGCTGCGAGCACCTCCGCATGGTGATAACCGGTTAGCACCGCGATGGATGAAATGCCACCGTGGCGGGCGGTTTCGATGTCGTGGGTCATGTCACCGATGAACGCGGTTTCATCTTTGTGCAGCGCGTGGGTTTCGAGGATCTGCGCGATAAGTTCACGTTTATCCAGCACTCCTGCGTAGGTTTCTTCGAAAAAATCCTGCATGCCGAATTCGTTCAGCTGCCGCGCAAAAGCCGTCGGATCCATCGAGGTCAGCACGAACATTCGCATCCCGCGTTGTTTGGCCCATTCCAGTTTCTCTCGAGCATGTGGCAGCACAGTCACCAAGCTGGTAGCGCCATCGAAGGCGGGGCGGAAATGGGCCTCCAGTTCCGCGAGATCAATCCCAGGAAGGAGTTCTTCATAAAACTCATGATAGGGGAGACGGAAGTTTCTGCGGAAACTCTCACGGTCGTAGGGCGCAATCCCGTATTTCTCAAGCACCACATTGGTCGCTTCAATCACTGGCCCCATGTCGTCCACCAAAGTGCCGGACCAATCGAATATGAGGTTTTTGAACATGGTTAAGTGATTTGTTAGAGATTGAATCTCAACCCAAAGAAAATTTGATCGATTTGATTTTATCCTTACCGAAGCGCTCTTTGATTTTGCGCAGCAGTTCCGGCTTCATTTGTTCGAGGTGGAAGCGCATCGCGGGTTGCGTCACGCGCAGCACGAGATGGCCTTCTTTAACGGAAACTGGCTCGGTGTTACTGCCGATGAAATCTCCAGCGATTTCTTTCCATGCGGCTTTGACTTCCTCTTCGTTGATCCCTTCCGCGAAGAACTGCTTTTTGAGAATTTCATCAATCCAGTCGGCCGCGGCTGAAATATTTTTTCCGAGGTTCAGGGGCTTTTCACAGCCGAGCCATTCATACATCAGCTCTTCATGAATTCCCTCGCGTCGCGTTGTCGGTTTGGGTTTCCGTTTCCTTGGCGCGACCATGGAGGTAAGGGGTTTACGCGTCGCCGTCTTCGCCGATGGCCTCGACAGGGCAGCCTTCCATGGCTTCTTTGCACTGTGCGATTTCCTCGGCGTTTTCCGGTTGTTTAAACACAAAAGAGTAGCCTTCGTCGTCCGCGCGAGTGAAATTGCTTGGAGCAGTTTCACGGCAAAGATCGCAGTCAATGCATTGGCTATCGACGTAGAATTTTCCGCCGACGTTCTCTTCGTTCTTATCTTCTTTATCTGCCATGGTAGTGAGTGGTTTCCCCACCCCTTGGATGCATCGGGAAAGGGTAGGTTGCAACTTTTAATTATCTGACTCGTGCTAAAAGCCAAGGCAGGAGGTCTTCGATAGGAAGGCGTTCTTGTTCCATCGAATCGCGGTGACGGATCGTAACCGTGCCTTTAAGATCGGGATTTTCCTCGCCGAGAGTCTCAAAATCGACGGTCACGCAGAAAGGCGTGCCGATTTCGTCCTGACGTCTGTAACGACGGCCAACAGCTCCGCCATCGTCGTAGAAGACATTCATCCATGGTTGGAGTTGTTTCTGGATTTCGCGGGAGATTCGGACTTGTTCCTCGTTTTTCTTCAGGAGAGGGAAAATGGCAAGTTTGATTGGTGCCATTGCTGGCATGAAGCGCATCACGGTGCGGATATCGCTTTTGCCATCGGTGCCGAGTTCTTCTTCGTCGAATGCTTCGCAAATCAGTGCGAGCACCGTGCGATCGCAGCCAGCGGATGGCTCGACGACGTGTGGAAGGAAACGCTCTTTGGTTTCCTCGTCAAAGTATTCCAACGGCCTGCCGGAGCCTTTCGCGTGGACGCCGAGGTCGTAATCCGTCCGGTAGGCAACGCCTTCGAGCTCTTGAATGCCGAACGGGAATTCATATTCGATATCGTAAGTTTTTTTCGAGTAGAAAGCGCGCTCGCCATCGGGCACATCGAGGATGTGAAGCTTGTCGCGTGGAATACCGATTTCTGCATAGAAGTTGAGGCGGGTCTCAAGCCATTCCTCAGTGAGGCGCATGCCGTCATCTGGGTGGCAGAAATATTCGATTTCCATTTGTTCGAACTCACGGGAACGGAAAGTGAAGTTCCGTGGGTTAATTTCGTTACGGAAAGATTTACCGACCTGCGCGATACCGAAGGGGAGTTTGACCCGGTTGGAATCCAGCACGTTTTTGTATTGGCAGAAAATGGACTGCGCAGTTTCAGGGCGGAGGTAGGCAATTTGTTCACCGGTGGCTCCAAAGTTGGTTTGCAGCATGAGGTTGAACTCACGGGGCTCTGTCAGAAGGGAGCCGTTTGCTGGGTTGTAGCTGGTTGTGCCAGTGACCTGTTCGGTGGTTTCTCCTTCAAGCTGGATCGCCTTGATGGCTTCCTTTTTGCTCATCACGGATTCTTTGATGAATTGGGAGTAATATTCGCGGGCGGTTTTACGAACTTTCGCTTCGTCTTGGCCGGAAAGCTGGAGAACGGAGTAAGCTTTGTCAGTCTTCCAATCAGATTCAGGTAAGTTTGCTCCAGTGAAATGATAAACGGTTCCATCTTGCGGGTCGATCTGATCGGCACGAAGACGGGCTTTAGAAAGCAAGCAATCGCACATCGGATCGCTGAAACCACCAATATGGCCAGAAGACTGAAGCACGGCCTCCATCGTTAAAATCGCGCCGTCCATGCCGAGCACGTCATCGCGTTCTTGGACGGTTTTCCGCCACCAGTAATCTTTGAGGTTACGTTTGAGTTCGGCACCGAGCGGGCCGTAATCCCAGCAACCATTGAGTCCGCCGTAGAGCTCTCCTGCTTGAAAAATGAAGCCTCTGCGTTTGCAGAGAGAGACAATTTTCTCCATCCGCACTGGGTCTGTTACGTCCTTATTTGCCATAAAATTGATCCCGCGTTCGGGCGGGGCGCGGATAAAAACACATGTAACCCTTCGCGGCAAGGCATCTTAGACGATTTTCACCCACTCGGATCGCTGCGGCGAACACAGCCTTCGGTTAAGAAAACTAGAATCCGCCGCAGCCCATCCGCTAACCACGGGAATGAGTGAATTGGAGCGTTAATCATGCCAAGATTGAGCAGTTGGCGGCATTGATAGATGAAATTCCGAGGGATTTGGCTGCGCAGGATGAGTTGCCTTCATATCCAATCTGGCTGGATTGTCCGCTTTACTCTGAAACGGACATTGTCCAACCTCCCGCCCCGCACCATGACCGCCTCTGAGATCCGCCAATCCTTCCTCGATTTTTTCACTGAAAAGCAGCACACCATCGTGCCCTCCGCTTCGCTGCTGCCGCAGTCGCCGGGCTTGCTTTTCACCAACGCGGGGATGAATCCGTTTGTGCCGTATTTCCTCGGTGTCGAAAAAGCTCCCTACAATCCACCACGCGCGGCCGACACCCAGAAATGCATTCGTGCGGGCGGAAAACACAACGACCTCGAGGACGTCGGCTACGACACCTATCACCATACGTTTTTCGAAATGCTCGGGAACTGGTCGTTCGGAAATTATTTCAAAAAAGAAGCCATCCAATGGGCATGGGAATTGGTTGTCGTGCGTTGGGGACTTCCGGCGCACCGGCTTTACGCATCGGTTTACGCACCGAAACCCGGCGATCCCGGCAATTTCGATCAAGAAGCTTACGACATCTGGGCAGAACTTTTCCGCGCGGCGGGTTGCGATCCTGAAATCCAAATTGTCCACGGCAATGTGAAAGATAACTTCTGGATGATGGGTGAAACCGGTCCCTGCGGCCCGTGCTCCGAACTCCACGTCGATCTAACACCTGAGGGTAATCCCGTCACCGGTCGCAATCTCGTTAACAACGACTCTGATCTCTGCATCGAAATCTGGAACCTCGTTTTCATCCAATACAACGCCGAGGCCGATGGCACGTTCCGTGAGCTTCCTGCCAAACACGTCGATACCGGCATGGGTTTTGAGCGCGCTTGCTCGATCATTCAGAACACCAAAGGCTTCACCGACTTCTCGAAAAAGCCTTCCAACTACGCCACCGACGTTTTCCAACCGATCTTCCGCAAGCTCGAAGAACTGAGTGGGAAAGCCTACGTCGACATTTACCCAGAGCTCGGTGCGGATCGCTCCGCGTTTTCCGAGGAAATGAAAACCGCCATCGCGTTCCGCGTCATCGCGGATCACTTGCGCACCCTTTCCTTCTCCATCGCCGATGGCATCATGCCCGGCAACAACGGCAGAAACTACGTCCTCCGCCGCATCCTTCGCCGTGCTGTTCGTTATGGTCGTCAGCTAGGATTCTCTGGAGATAAACCCTTCTTTGGCGCGCTGGTGGAAACACTCGTCACAGAAATGGGCGGAGTTTTTCCGGAGTTAAAAAACCGGCAGGAGGTTGTTAGGCAAACGCTGGAGCAGGAAGAGTCGAGTTTCAACCAGACGCTAGATCGCGGACTCAAGAAGTTCGACGGTCTTGCGCAAATTGTGATCAATAAAGCACTCCGTGACCACGGATACCACGCGAACCACTTGGAAAACCCAGAGGATTCAGAACCAGTCTGGCAAATTTCAAGGATTGAAAATGGCAAGACTCAAGATCAGGTAGAAGTCAGCCCTTACAGCACACTCTTCAAAAACATATGGAGAAAATATGTTCCCGAAGGTGCCATACTTTACGGAGAATTTGTATTCGAACTCTACGACACGTTCGGATTTCCAGATGATCTCACCAATCTGCTCTGCTCGGAGAGTGGCCTATCAGTGGACATGCCTCGCTTTGAGGAATTGATGGAGCAGCAAAAGGAGCGTGCTCGGTCTGCACGGAAAAGCTTAGTTGTGCGTGCTCTCGATGTTTCAACCGATGCTGTTACGGAGTTCGTCGGATTCGAATCGGATTATTGCGAATCCACGGTTCTAGAAGTTCACGAACGGGAAAACGATTGGCTTGTTATTACCGATAAAACCCCTTTCTACGCTGAAATGGGAGGTCAGGCAGCGGATTGTGGATCGATGAAGTTCTACGGCGAGAGCCCAGAAATTCAAGGCGTGGTGAACATTGGAAATGCTCGTGGGTTCCTGCTTATGAAGAGCACCTATGACTTCATGGAACCATGCGAAATGTTTCCTAAAGGCATGCATAGTATTGTGGGACAAGTTGTCGGCCTCAAGCTCGACACCTCCCGCCGCCGCCCCATCGAGGCTCACCACACCGCCACGCATCTTCTTCACTGGGCGCTTCACGAAGTCGTTTCCAAAGACGCCGCGCAGCAAGGTTCATCGGTCGATGAAAACCGCCTACGTTTCGACTTCAACAGCGGAGCCGTCACTTCTGCTCAACTTTCCGAGATGGAAGAAATGGTCAATGGTGCGATCAAGCAGGGACTCACCGTTTCATGGACCGAAGTGAAACACGCCGACATTAAACACCGCACCGACATCATGCAGTTCTTCGGCGATAAATACGGCGATACCGTTCGTGTGGTTCAAATCGGTGGCAGCGCGAATCAACTCGACGGTCCTTCGATGGAGCTTTGCGGTGGAACTCACGTTCGCAACACTAGCGAGATCGGACTTTTTAAAATCAAATCCGAAGGAGCGATCGCATCCGGCGTGCGCCGTATTGAGGCTGCTTGTGGGGAATCGGCTTGGGAATACATTCGTGAGTCGATCGAGAAATGGGATAGCGAACTCAAAGCGGCGGCAGAGAAACTCAAAGCCGCCAACGAGAAGCTGGCCGAACTTGGTGAAGAGATCATTACCGTCAACGAGTTCCCACACATCATGGGCGCTATGCTGGTTGAGCGTGCGGATATTTCCCAGATCAACGCAACCTACGCTCATGGGTTGCGCACTTTGGAAGAAACCAAAGAAGCGGCCATTGAGGCCGAGAAGCGCATTAAGAAAATCCAGTCATCTCAAGCAGCCTCGCTCGCTGACGAAGCGCTTGCCGATCTCATCGCGAAAGGTGAGTCTATCATCGCTTCCTTCGAGTCCGATGCATCATTGCTCCAGGAATTGCAAAACGGCCTGAAGAAGAAAAACTTCGGCGGAGCAGCGTTGTTAATCGTCGATGACGGCGAAAAACTCCACCTCGCCACCCACTGCGGAGCCGATGCTCTAACAGCTGGCCTAAAAGCCGGTGATCTTCTTCGCGACCTCGCCGCCATCGCCGGCGGCAAAGGCGGCGGTAAGCCAGATCAAGCAAGAGGAGCCGCGCCTGATCGGAGTAAGCTCGAAGAGATCAAGGTGGCTGCGACTCAGCTTTTTCAAAACTAAATTTTCCTATTCTTACTAACTTAATCCCCCGACCTATGAAAACCATCGCACTTACTATCCTATCTTGTTCAAGCCTGTTGTTCGCTCAAGCGGCTCCTCAGGCAGTAAAGAATGAATTCCAATTCGTGATCGAAGGAGTGAACTGTGTGGTCAAGGTATACAAGCCTGTTGAGCCCATCATCTTTGATCCTTTGGTGAACAAAGACACACTTCCGAAATCTCAGATGTTTCAATCGATCATGCTGACACAATCCGATATTTCGTCTTACATGAACGATGAAGAGTTATCTAAATTCATAGAATCAGAATTATTAAAAGAGGATAGCAAGAAGGAGGATCTCGAAGAGTTCCGAACAAGTATGAAAAAAATGTATGCGCTTACAGGTCCTAATGCAGAGGAGAATCCATGGAAGGGAATGAAATATTCGCTCGATCAAGTTTTCATCATAGAATCAAAGTTAGGAAAATATTTGGCCTATCAATTGTCTCCTCAAGGTACAAAGGAAGCTAACGGTCATGTATCTAGCATCAGAAACCAAGAAGATGACAGGTGGGTGATGGGTGAAACTAAAGATGAAACGATTGATAAGTTTGAACAGTCTCTCACATCTATGATCCCTAAAGAGTTCGATAAATTACAAAAGGAGTCGGCGGTAGCTACATTGCCGCTTGAGGATTTACTGAAATGAAACGCTGTTTAAGTAAGTCAGTCGTTAAATCGCTATCACTTGTAACAATCGCTGATTCTCATTCCAACGAATGATTTTTTCATCCGCAGTAATAAGGGGGATTCCTAAAGTCATCGCTGTTGCTACGATGATGCGGTCAGCTGGATCACCGTGAAAATCGGGCAACCGACTACTCGCGATGCAAATCTCAGGTGTTAGAGGACTCAAGGTAACCGGGGATTCCAGGTTTTCTGAAAACCAGCTGGCTTCATCTGGCTTTAGTTCTAACCGACCCTTCATCGATAGCATCGAGACCTCCCATAGTGAGATGGCTGATACGACAGCGACACCCGAAAAATTCTCAAGCGTTCGAGCGCGTGAATCGCCGGCCGACATCCACACCCAAGCATGGGTGTCTAAAACAGCAGCAACTAGGGATTCAATGTTCAGCATCCCAAGATTCTCCCGTGTTAAAAATATCACCAGAAATCAAAGTCGTTTGCTTTGATCGACCAAAAATTTTTCCTGAATTGCCTGATGAAATCGGTATCAACTCCGCAGCGGGACGTCCGTGCCGGGTGATGATGATACGAGATTTTTCCTTCTGTACCTTTTCAATGATTCCTAGGCACTTGGCCTTGAATTGGGTAACGGTGATGTCCATGTAGTAACCATAGTCATACCATAGTCATTTTCAAGGAGATTTTCAGGATTTCCGCTCATCCAGCCTGCCCTCCGCATAAGCAGTGAAGACTTTCAAAATCTCGTCACGGACACGGAGGAAGACGGCGAATTGTTCTTCCTCGGTTCCGGTGGCGTGGGCGGGATCGTCGAAGGGCCAGTGGTGGCGGTTCATTTGGCCGGGGAACATCGGGCAGGCTTGGTCGGCGTTGCCGCAGACGGTGATGACGGTTTCGACCTGATCATCAAGGAAAAGATCCATGTGTTTCGAGTGATGGCCGGTGGCGTCGATGCCGATTTCTTCCAACGCGCGGATCGCGAGCGGATGAACGTATCCAGCGGGTTTCGAGCCGGCGCTTTCGACGCGAAACGTTTCCCCAAGCGCGCGGCGCAGGATGGCTTCGGCAAGATGGGAGCGGCAGGAATTTCCGGTGCAGAGAATAAGAATGGCGGGTGGTTTCATGGGGTAGATTCTGGTTTGTGACTGATTCGATAAAGCGGAATGGCAATGATGGCGCCGATGATGGTTGCGACGGGGTAGAGCCAGATGTGATTGAAATTCCAACTGACTAATGCGGGACCCAGTGAGCGAGCTGGATTCATCGATGCACCACAAATCGGTCCGGCGAACATGGCTTCAAGTCCCACCACGGAACCGATCGCAATCGCTGCCGTGATGCCTTTTTCCTTAGCCCCATGCGACACGCTAAGGATGGTGAGCATGAGGATGGCTGTTAGAATGATCTCCAGAAAAAAGCTTTGGGATGGATCGCCTGATGGAAGCGTCATGCCGAGTGATTCGGAGCTAGGAAATAAAAGTTTCAGCAATCCACTTGCACTCAAGGCACCTAGCATCTGGGCCGTGATGTAACCAAGTAAATCAGCGGCGGGAAATCGGCCCGCAATCGCAAAGCCGATCGATACCGCGGGATTGAAATGCGCGCCACTCGCATCTCCAAACGTGTAAATCATCGCGGCAACAACCAATCCGAAGGTGAGAGCCACACCTGCATGACCGATCACTCCGCCGGAAATTTCATTCACAACGATTGCGCCCGTTCCTGCGAAGACGAGAACGAAAGTGCCGAGAAATTCCGCAATAAACCGATGTTTCATGGTTCAGCAGCAGTTGGGTTTGCAGCAGGAGGCTTTTTCGCCAAGAGCAGGGAGTCGGGTGATAGCAGGAAGTCCGCAAAGTTCCGGCGCGAGGCACTCGGTGTGTTTGTGGGCGAGTTGGAGAATGACAGCTTCATCGGTCAGCTCATGTTCCGTGATGGTGTATTGCGAAATGACATGGTCCTCGTATTCGATCTCGACCGGTACGGAATCGTCGGGCAGCAGGGTTTTCCCTTTTTCGAGGATGCCTGCCATTTTTCCGGTTTCGATGCGGTGGTCGTAATCCTCGCCGACCCAGATCTGAAGTTGGCAGGTGTTGGTTTCACGCTTCGTTCCACCGCAATCGAGGAACGTTTTCTGCACATGGCCTATCTCGGTGACGTGGAAGGAAAGCGGGACAGCGGAGTCGTCGGGAAGGCGGATGCGAAAATGCCGATCCGGATGGGAGGCGAGCAGGGATGTGAGTTCGGAAAGTTTCATGATTGGGTTGGGTTAGCGTTTCAACGCTTTGGCGAGTTTCACCGGGCCGGGGCAGCAACTGTCCGCGCGATCGGCAAGGCGGGCTTCGGCTTTTTCCATGTCGGATGCGTGGTCGGTGCCGTCGGGAAAAGTCGCGATGATTTTGGTGAGCAGCGGGAGATGGGTTTTGTTGATGCGGAAGTAAGTCCATTTTCCACATTGCTCGCTTTCGAGCATTCCTGCCTTGCGAATGATCTGCACGTGGCTGGAAACGGAGGATTGCGGCATTTCCAAAATATCCGCGAGTTCGCAGACGCAAAGCGCTCGATCCTTCACAAGACGGACAATGCGCCAGCGGGTGTCGTCGGCAAGGGCGCGGAAGAAGGAAGGGGCGGAATTCATCGTGACGAAAAATAACGTGACGAGAAATTTCGTTATGTCAAGGTCTGTCTTTTTCTACGAGCCATAAATGCCAAACCCATCTATCCTAATACCTCACAAGCATTTTCCTCGCATTCATTATTCTGCCAACTAGGTTCAAGTGATCATTCTCTTTAGCCTTTTCAAATTCCCATTATGACGAAGCAAGTAATCCGCGTCTTTTTTCTCGCTCTCGCAGCATCGTTGCTCAGTGCCTGTGAGAAAAAAGAGCCAGCAGTAAAAGTTGAACACGATATTACCGTCGAAGTGGCGCCAGTTGAAGCCCCGCCTGTGACGGTGACGCCTGTTGCTGCGATACCCGTTGTTGTGACTTCAGCTGGCATGACACGAGGTGGGAAACCATACTTCGTGCAAGGTGTTGGCGGAGATACAAGATTGGCGGAGCTTGCGACACGTGGCGGCAATTCCATACGCACTTGGTCAACCAATGGCCTCGACAAAGTTCTCGATGAGGCGCAGTCGCTCGGCCTGACCGTTAGTGCGGGAATCTGGTTGGAAAGCGAGTGCAGTTGGTTCTCCTATAAAAATCCTGAACACTGCGCCAAACAAACCGAGCGAGTGAGGAAAGAGGTGACTCAATACCGCGATCATCCCGCTCTTCTTGCATGGGGAATCGGCAATGAGTCGGAAGGCGACGGCACGGATACGGAATATTGGCAGCAACTCGATCGCCTCGCTATCTTGGTGCGCGAGCTTGATCCCAATCATCCGCATTTTACTGCAGTCGCAGGGCTGAATCCTAACAAGACCAAAGCGTTAAACGCACACACACCCAATCTGGATTTTGTCGGAGTGAACACCTACGGCGGGGTTTTCGGAGTTCGTGAACATCTGAAAAAAGTGGAATGGAAGCGTCCGTGGATGCTAACAGAATGGGGTCCACGCGGGTTTTGGGAGAGTAAAAAGACCAGCTTCGGAGCTCCCATGGAGCAAACCAGTGCTGAGAAAGCCGATATGATGCGCAAAGCTTACAAGGAAGTTTTGACTCCGGGTGATGGCTTCCTAGGCAACTACGCCTTCGTTTGGGGATGGAAATTCGAGGCCAGCGCCACATGGTTCGGTCTTTATACTCATGAGGGCGAAACCACTGCCTCTGTCGACGTATTAGAGGAAATGTGGACAGGCCGCATGCCTGCTAATCGTGCGCCTGTCGTGAAGTCGATTACATCAACCGCCAAGACCGCGGTCGCTCCGGGCGCCGTCTTCAGTGCCGAGGTCTCTGCCACCGATCCAGATCAAGATGTCCTATCTTTGCATTGGGCAATGCTTCCCGAACTCCAAGGGCATCAACACAATACGAATAAAAAAATACCGGTATTCCTAGAGGGTGTAATTGAGGATCCTTCAAAATTAAACGTATCAGTTAAAGCTCCTGAAAAACCGGGAGTTTATCGACTCTATGTATGGGTTAAGGACGGTAAAGGCCACGCTGCCACTGCCAACCAACCGTTTGAGGTGCGTTGAGCTTATTCAAAAATTCAAAACTCTTTTCTAGAGAATGTTTTTGAGGTGGTAAATTTCATGTTAGAAATCAAATGCTCCATAGGAAAGAGTATGAAATAACATAATAAAAAACCTGCAGTCAGACGAATCCGACGGCAGGTTTGAGTGAATTACTCACAGATGAGGAATCTTATTCCGCAGGAGCGTCCTTTTTGTCACTAGGTTTTTCACCGTGATGCTTCTTATGTTCCTTGGCAAAATTGATCATCTCTTCGGGGCTTAAATCGTTGCTACCATCAGCATCGATTTTCTTGAAGATTTCAGCAGCTCGCTCAGGGTTTTCTTTACCACGAGGGGTTGCTTGAAACTCGGAAAGGCTGATGGTGCCGCTGCTGTCGCTATCCGCTTTATCAAAGCGCTCACGTGGATTGTGTTTCTTGTGTTTTTCGCTTCCTTCCTCTTCGGCGATGGTCATACCGACCGACAGAACAAGGGCGCTTAGGATTGCAATGGATGTTTTCATAGTTGATTGGAGTTAGGGATTGATTGGACGAGCTAAGAAGAGCTCGTGCTTACGAATGATCAAACCACCCACTGCAGAGGAAGTTGCAAAAAAAATTCAGATCTATGAGTTTCGAGCAACGACGCATTCATCATTCGCTTTGATTTACGAATGATAATTGAATATTTTAAACTGAAGTATAAAAGGCAGAAACGCCGCTTTTCCTTATTGCTGCCTTGCCACGGCTTTTAAGCGTAGCGCATTGAGAGCGATGAAGCCGGTGGCGTCGTCTTGGTTGTAGGCTTGTTCTTGACCGCCTTCCATGGTGGCGATGGCTTCGGAATACATGCTGTGAGGACTGCGGCGACCGGCTTGCATGACGTTGCCTTTGTAGAGTTTCATGCGGACTTCACCGGAAACTTTTTTCTGGGTTTCAGTGACGAGGGCTTGGATGGCTTCGCGCTCGGGAGCGAACCAGAATCCGTTGTAAACGAGTTGCGCGTATTTCGGGATGAGGGAATCGCGGATGTGCATGGCTTCGCGATCGACGACGAGGGTTTCGAGGTCGCGGTGGGCGGCGAGTAGAATCGTGCCGCCGGGGGTTTCGTAGATGCCGCGGGATTTCATGCCGACGAAGCGGT
The DNA here is from genome assembly GCA_031431855.1 of Akkermansiaceae bacterium. Taxonomy (GTDB): domain Bacteria; phylum Verrucomicrobiota; class Verrucomicrobiia; order Verrucomicrobiales; family Akkermansiaceae; genus Luteolibacter. Next base: position 30,452 of record JANPEG010000067.1, read on the forward strand.
TCTCGACGATATCGACGCGGCCGATGCCGTTTCGTCCGCCTAACAGGTTAAGCACGCGCATGACGCCGTAGGCATTGAGGAGGGTGTAGCCGTCTTGTTGGCCGGTGGCCTTGACATCGCCGAGTTCGGTGAGGAGGGCATCGATGTTGGTGTGTTTCAAACCGATGGCGTTGCCTTTATCAAAAAGGATTTCGATGTATTCGGCGGCGTCGGGAGCGTCTTCCGGGGAAACGGAAAGGACATACATATCGGTGTCAGCTGGAGTGGTGGCGTCGTACCAAGGATCCTCCATGGCACCGGCTTCGAAGGAGATGTGGAGGAGGTTCCGATCCATGGAGTAGGGTTTCTTCATAGATGCTTTGATGGGGATGTTGTTAGCCTCGGCGAAGGCGATCATTTCGGCACGACCGGGGAATTGTTTGCGGAACTCCGCATCACGCCATGGAGCGATGCATTTGATGTTCGGCGCGAGGGCTGCGGCGGAGAGCTCGAAGCGGACTTGGTCGTTACCTTTTCCAGTGGCGCCGTGAGCGATGGCATCGGCACCTTCGGCGATGGCGATTTTGATCATGTCTGCGGTGATGCAGGGGCGGGCGATGGAAGTGCCTAACAGGTAGCGGCCTTCATAGATCGCGCCGGCTTGGATCATGGGGAAGATGTAGTTTTGAGCGAAGTCTTGTTTGAGATCGCCGATGTAGCATTTGGATGCGCCGGTGGAGAGGGCTTTGGCTTCGAGGCCGTCGAGTTCATCGCCTTGGCCGACGTCTGCACAGTAGGCGATGATTTCCGCGTTGTATTTTTCTTTGAGCCAGAGGAGGAGGACTGAGGTATCGAGACCTCCGGAGTATGCGACGACGATTTTCATAAAAATTCAAATTTCAAAGTTCAACTATCAAGGAAGAGCTGGTTCTTCGGGGCGGAGACTAATGTGGGAGATGTGGGAGGGAAGCGGAAATTTGCGCTGGGCCTGAAAAAAAGCCGGCTTCCTTGTGGGAGAGCCGGCTTGGTTGATGAGTTGATAAAAAGTTGGATTAGCCTCAGGCGGAATCGGTTTTCTTGGCGACTTTTTTCGCGGCCTTTTTGGCAGGTGCTTTTTTGGCGGCAGGAGCTTTTTTCGCTACGGCCTTTTTGGCAGGAGCTGCTTTAGCGGCGGTTGGCGCGTCAGATTTCACCGCCGGTTTCGGGGTGGCTTTCTTGACGGTGACTTTTGGAAGGATGCCGCCGAGCTTGGTAGCTTCCTTTTTACGCTTAAGATAATCCACACGGCGGCGGCGTTTGATGATTTTGTTTGATTGCTGACCCATAATTGCTGGAACTTGGCTAAGGCACTTCATGAGCCGTATCAAGCCGAATCTGCAAATCCTTTTCATCCCGTGTTTTCCACCGAAGCCATCCTGATACGAACCACTCGCCTGACTGAGACGAGTTTGATCGTGCATTGGTTGAGTGAGGATGAGGGTTTGATCAAGACTGTGGCTAAAGGGGCGCTGCGTCCGAAGAGCGTGTTTGCGGGGAAATTGGACTTATTTTTCTCAGGGGAGATCTTGTTTGCGAAGTCCCGGCAGAGCGAGCTGCACGCGTTGCGGGAGGTATCGATTTCCAACTGGCGTCAGGGATTGAGGCGAAGTTACGCGACGACCTTGATGGCGGGATATTTTTGTCAGTTGGTGGAGGCGGCATTGGAGTCGAACCATCCGGAGCCAGAAATATTTGATTTATTGAGGCGAGGGCTAGATCATTTGGATGGGGAAACGGCGAGTTTGCGGGCGTTGCAACATTTTGAGCGGCAGTTCGCGGTCATTTTGGGGGTTTCCCGGGAAAACCGAGAGGCTGAGCAGGCGCTTTGTGATCATTTGGGAGCGTTACCTAGTAGCCGGAGCAAGTTAGTGGAAGATTTGACGACCGGCTAAAGATTTCCGCTAGTCAATTTCAGATAAAGAAGTTTAGCATAACGCAAATACTTCAATTATGGATAAGCCGACTGCCAATTTAATTCAAATCATGCGTGATCGTGTGACGACTTTGCACAAGCAAGGTAACCTCAAGGAGGCGTTGCATGCTGCGAATGCGTCGGTAGAAAAGTGCGAGCAGTTGCTTAGTCCAGAACCCGAATCGATTTATGCATTTGTGGGAAGCATGGAAGATAGAGCTGGGATTTACATGGATATGGGTGAATACGGCAACGCGCTCGATGATGCGAAGCATGGAATTGATCAGCTAGATGGTAGTAAGCGCTTTGATCAGTTGGGCCGGTTGTATGCGACGTTGGGCGCTGCATATGATGGATTAGGCCAATATGACCGAGTGATTTCTTCTTGGGAAAACGCGGTCAGTAATTTTGAGAAGAACGACCCTCCGATGATGATGGATGTTGCTGCGATCATCAATAATTTGGGCTTTACGGCTAAGTCCGCTGGAAATTTGGATGCTGCGGAGGATTATTTTTTGAGAGCATTAGAGATCATGCATTCTGTCATTGGGCAAAAGCATCCACAGACGGCTTCGGTTTCAAATAATCTCGGTGCTGTTTATTTAGCGGCTGGATATGTGGAGCAAGCGCGTGAAATGCACATGATGGCATTGGAGACGCGCACTGAGTTGTTTGGAGATCACCATCCGGACACTGCGCAATCGCATAATAATTTAGCGTTGGCTTTGTTACAAACGGGTGACCGAGACTGGGCGAGAAAGCATTTTGAAAAAGCTCTCGAAGGTTTTGAAGCTCTGGGGAAAGAGTATGATGAAGATCTTGAGGCGGTCGCCTCGAACTTCTGTGATTTCCTGCGCACACAGAGCGATGCTAAGCTAGCCGACATTATTCAAAATCGCGTGAAAACGCGTGTCTCCAAGCATTAAAGTTACTGGTTGTCCTTGGCTTTTTGTATGCGTTTAAGAGTCAGGGGTTCGTTAGGAAACTTGGTGATGGCTTCTTGATAGGATTCGAGGGCTTTATCTGCTTTATTGATCGTAAGATAATAATCGCCTAGGTCGCTTGCCATGGGTGAGAGAATGAGTGGCGGATGCATGAGGGTGGAAGTTCGCTGGCGATCGGCCGCCGCACGGAACCAATTGAAGGCGGAGCCTCGGCCTTCCGCCGGACCGGCGAGGGTGATGTGGCCGCGCAGATTGGCGGTGAGCATTTCCAAATGCAACAATGCCTGTCGCCATTCCGAGAATTCGCCTTGGGTGGAAGCAATTGCTTTTTGCTTGGTCATAGCTTCGCCGTGAAAGCTTAGTGCGTTGAGGGTGTCGTCAGCAGCTTTCATATCTCCAGCGTTGATCAAGCGATGCGCTTGGAGCGCAATTCTCAAGCCATCTGTCCACCAGTGAGAAAGAGAATTTTTCCGAAAAGCCTCGCCGTCCTGAGGTTTGGTGAGTGTTAAAAGAGCTTCGGTAGGATCGGTTTTTTCTCCGCGATAAAGAAGGATACGAGCGGGTAAGGTTTGTGCGTCCCAGAGAATTTGGCGGCTTCCTGGGGCGGTGGGGCGTTTGATATCTATGGGAATTTTGGATATTTCAGTGGCGGAATCTATGGCGTCTTTGAAATTTCCGGCCGAGGCGGTCGCAACAGCGTGGTAGCTTTTTGTTATAATCCACTGTGGGCAATCTGCATTAGATATTTTGTTAGATTTCATCCACTCGGCATAATATTTTTCAGCCAGAGAGAAACTAGCTGCGGCGTCTGCGAATTCTCCGCTGCGCCATTGGTAGTGGCCGAGCAGATGGAGATAAGGGGGGTAAATAGGAGCGAGCTCGCAGAGTTTTTTTGCAAGTGCGACAGAGGATTTGAGATCCGGAGCCTCGGCTTTGATCAAGAGGTAGGCATGAAGCGGGAGAATATTGGTGGGCTGGCGTTCAATGAGTTTTAGTAAACTTTTTTCCGCTTCAGCTTGGGAGGCCGTAATTTCGCCTATCATATCGTATCCGCCGCGACTGAATAAAAGGGTGAAAATTTCTGATTGGACATCATTGGGGAATTTTTCCGAGACCTTGCGAAAGGCGAGTTCTGCGCCTTTCGCGCCTTCATCGATGTATTTGATCAGGCAGTAAGCGAAGCCGCGTTCTAGTTCAGTGCCTTCGCCATCAACTACGAGTTCCAGCAAACGTTGGGTGGTTGCGAGCCTGTAGGAATCGGTTTCTGGAGAAGTGGCGAGCATGCTCATGATCATGCCCCAATGTGCCATTAAGCAACGTGGATCGGACTGGATGGCGACGGCGAAATGGCGTATTGCCTCGAAATCCCAACCCGCATGAAGGTGATTTAATCCCTGTAGGGTATAGATTTGTGCGGTATCGTTATTTGCCATGATGGCGACTGATAATCCGTTATAAAACGGGAATAAGCTGGGTTTTTCAGCGGCAGAAACCCACGGCGGGATGCAAGCGGCGACACTTGGGATTTCAACCTTAGTAGGCTTTTGCTCAATGGGCTCTTGCGAGAACGCTGGGAGTTGTAACGCGAGCAAGCTCAGTAACGTGATCCATTTAGGCATGCGCATAAGGTGGGCTAGGATTTGAAATTTCCCAAGGAAAATGACGCTCGCCTAGTGACGGAATATCTTTTAAGTGTCGCGGTATGAAGTTGGGAGTAATCGGATGTGGCAAGATGGCAACGGCCTTAGTGAAAGGTGCGGTGTCTCAAGGTGTGGTGAGTGCAGTGGATGTTATAGGTGTGGCGCGCACTGAGGCATCGCGGCTACGTTTTACGGAACAGACCGGTGCGAGAAATACCGCGTCGATGGCAGAGGTGGTAAAGGAATCTGAAGTTTTACTCCTCGCTACCAAGCCGCATGATTTACCCAAGATTATCGAATTGGCCGAGTTGAGAAATTTTCCCGATAAACTTTTCATATCCGTTGCGGCGGGAGTGACTTTGGATACCATGGAAAAGCTGACCGGCGGGGTGGGTCGATTCATTAGAACGATGCCCAACACCCCTTCGTTAGTCGGGAAGGGTGCGGCGGCATTTTCGTTGGGATCGAAGTGTGCGGAGGGGGATCGTGATATCGTGCAGTCGATTTTAGGTGCCGTCGGCATGTCCGTGGAGGTGCCTGAAAGATTGATCGATGCGGTTACCGGGCTTTCAGGAAGTGGTCCGGCGTATATTTATCTGGTTATTGAGGCGATGGCAGACGGCGGAGTTCAAGCGGGCCTGCCGCGCGCAGATGCGCTGAAATTAGCTGCCCAGACCGTGGCGGGTGCGGCGGCGATGGTTTTGGAGACGGGGCTACATCCCGCGGTGCTTAAAGACATGGTGACATCGCCCGGAGGAACGACCATTGCAGGGCTTGCGGCGCTGGAAGATGGGGCGATTCGCTCATCTTTTATAGCTGCTATCAGTGCGGCAGTGGCCCGTGCGAAAGAACTTGGGAAAAATTAAGTTTTTTCTCTCCTGCAATTTCCGCTTCCACGACCTGCTAAAGCTTCTATGGTTCGATTCATGACAAAACGTTTTTCGATAGTCGGCTTGATCGCCATCAGTTCCCTGTTTGTGGTTTCCTGTGGAAATAACGATACTACAATTGGCTTAGCTGGTACCATGCGCGGAGGATCAGGAGAAGGAGAAGCGCTTTATCAAAAAGCAAAATCTTTGGACGATGCAGGAAAGCCAGAGAAGGCAGTGAAGTTATATAAAGAAGTTGCCGATGATTACGCAATGGCTCCTTCGGCAGGGCAGGCGAGATTCCGCCAAGCTGAGATTTTAGATCAACAAGGAGAGACCCTGGATTCCTTTAAAGCCTATCAACAATTTTTACAACGTTACCAGAGTAGCAATTTGTATTCGAAGGCACTCAATAGCCAAGTTCGGATGGCACAGGCTGCGGCGGATGGAAAGGTGAAGTCTTCTTTCCTTGGTTTGAAATCTAAAATCTCGACCAAGCAAATTGTTGAGATGTTGGGTCAACTCCGTGATAACGCACCACGCTCGGAGATTTCTGCGAACGCGCAGTTTAAAATTGGTGAGCTTTATCAGAGTGAGAAAGATTATAAAGAGTCCATCGAGGCATATCGTAAGTTAGTCCGTGATCAACCTGAGACTAAACAAGCAGCCGAAGCGCTTTTCTGCGTTGGTATTGTCTTTTTGGCACAAGCAGACGCCGGTAATTACAACCAAGCTACTCTCAGTTTAGCTAATGAGGCGTTAAATGATTATTTACTTCAATATCCAAGTCATTCGAAAAATGCTGAAGCTAGAAAATTATTACAAAACTTGAAAGGACGTGATCTAGATAGCTCGCTAGAGATCGCGAAGTTCTATGATCGTACCGGACAGGTTGAATCTGCTAAGGTTTACTATCGGGAAATTGTGAAAGGCTCTAAATCTGGAAGCGCTCATGATTATGCGATCAAACGATTAAAAGAACTCGGTGAATAAGCTGTGATTATTAAATCTATGAAATTTCAATTATTGGTATTGCTGAGTGCTGCATTGAGTTCTTGTGCCGGTTATCAGCTTGGCGGTTCAAAACCTCCTTCGCTTGCTTCCGTACAGCGCATTTCAGTTTCAATGTTAGAAAATGGCACGTTACATCCACGAGCTGAGGCAATTGCAACTTCGGCAGTCACTGCGGCTTTGGTGCAAAATGGCACGTATTGTCTCTCTGAGTTAAATCGCGCTGATGCGGTTCTTGAAGGAGAGATTGTATCGATTGATTACAGTGCGCTCAGGGGATCTAGGATTGATGCATTAGCTGCAGAAGAGCTGACCAATACAGTCCAAATCAGGTGGCGCTTAAAAGACGCACGCGATCCGACAAAGCTCTTGGCAAGCGGCACTAGCACGGGGCAAAGTTCATTTTTCGTGGATTCAAATTTACAAACCGCACGGCAAAACGCCTTGCCAGATGCGTTTGAGCGTGCGGCACAGAATTTAATTTTACGCATTTCATCTGGCTATTAGAGATCTTGGTTTGACTGCATCATGACTTGCGTAAATGGCTGCATGTTTCGATTTTATAATTGGATAAAAATAGCATGAATCCTGATAAAGACGATCCAAATAACCATGTTCCGGCTGTGGCTCCTGATGATGATTGGGATGGTCTTGATGTAGAGCAGGTTTTTGATGCGCAGTTGCCACCGCGTCGGGTGGAAGCAACAAGATTACCAAAGATTGATTTAAATCATAAGGAGGTCAGCTTGGTCGAGCCTGTACGTTTTACAAGTGATGTAGTTCCGAGGCTTTCGGAATCACATCTCAAAACCTATGTCCCTATTCACTTGAAAATGAATTCTGTGCGGGAGGAAGGCGAGAAAGAAGATTTCCTGCCAGCCTTGGTAATGGAGGATATGAAGCAGGGAGATTTTTCACCACGAGGCATTCAGAAACCGATTTTGCAAAGTCGATCTCAAGATGGAGAGCGAAATGACTGGGGAGTCGCTCAAAAAAAAGAATCATCGCGCTGGATGCTATACACAGCATTGGGAGTGATCCTGCTGATCGTCACAACGGTATCAATTAATTATTTAAATTGGGATAAATATATCAGAAATATTGATAAAAATGGATCGAATCGGTCTGCTCGTAATAATAAAGAGAAAGAGTCAAATATAGATCAGGATCTTCTAGGGCGGCTTACGAGTAGTGACAAAGAAGCGATTCAAATTTACGGCAAGTATGCGCAAGCGAAAAGCTTGGATGATTTTACCGGGTCGATTTATTTGAGTAAAAGTAATACGCAGTTTGTAGCGAAGGTATGGGCGCCGATCGGCGCGGATAGCGACTGGGTTCCGTCGGATACATCAGCGTGGAAAACTCATCAAAATGGATCACAACTCTTTGCAGAGCTCAAAGGAGTGAATCACAATTTTTCCAAATTCATCGCGGTATTTCGCTATGAGAACACACAGCTTAAAATGGATTGGAAAGCAACTACAGGATACGGAAGCGCTAGTTTTACAGAGTTGAAATCAGGAACTGGAGATGGCAGTGAAATTCGCGGATGGATCGAATCTTCAAGCTTTTTCACACAAGAATTACCGGAGGAACGATACCATTCATTTGTGATTAGATCTGCAGATAAAAGAGATTCAGTGTGGGGATACTCTGAGATTGGGAGTGATGCCGATACGGATCTCATGAAGTTATTTGCGAAGAGCTCAATTACCGGGGAGAGTATAATTGAGGCGAAAGTTATTTTAAATATGGTAAGTGGTGGTCGTGGAATGCTACCACAGCAATGGATAATCAAAAGTTTAATTGCCGAAAACTGGCTCGATCAAGCGACACCATGAATACAAACCCTAAAGATGCATGGTATCATTGTGGTCATTGCGGTTCGTTATTTCAATCCGACTATGGTTTTGATGAGGATCGCCTCTGCGAGATCTGTCATCGCAAGCCAGGTGTTGGAATGTGGCCGGTGGTCAATTTGGTCGACTCTACAGCATCGGCTAAAGTTGCCAGCTTTCAAAAGACGGGAGATGGGGTGCGAGTGTTAGCAAAAACACCTTCTACCAGAGATCGTCGCTACAGAAAGTTTTTATTTTTCGCTCTTATTTGGATGTTTATATTAACGGTTGCTGTTGGATTGAGATATTATCTAACAAAAACTTCAGATAAGCCTAGAATACTAAGTATTTCAGATCTTGGAAAAAACATTACTGAAACTGACAAAGAGAAAATTTTGAATCAGGTTTTACCAGAATGTGATCGGATCATTCGTGGATTTCTTTCGGCTGAAACAATTGAAAAGCGTATTGAATTCATTGGTAGATCTGCGGATCTAAAAGCCGTGGTGGAGGCGCATGATAAAGATCTTTCGTTGAGTCAACTCGATGCGAGTTCTCTGGAAAGAACAGGGCAGGAGTGGATACGTCTGGGTGATGAATGGATGGTTCTAACGCAATGGAAAGATGCGGAAGGAGAGAATGTATTTGAAGCGGTTTTTCGCAAAGAACTGGATGGCTGGAAGTTGGATTTACCGCATTTTAGCCAATACAGCCAGACTTCCTGGATGCTGTTTCTAGCGGGCCAAGGGAAAGTAGATACTGCGGAATTTCGATTGCTCGCTAGGAAATATAAAGATTCTGAGAATCCAACAGGGAGGAGGCAATACATGGCGATCGTATTGATTGCGCCTGAGTGGGGGAAATCCAAACAAGCAGTTTTAGATTCGCCCATTTTTTCAATCGATTTAATGAGTCATGAAGGGCAGTTATTGACTGCTGCGTTCGATCTCAGAGAAAAGAATCTGGCGGTAGGTGGTGGTAAACTGGCACCTCTGGAACCGGAGGGATTTGTGAGAGTGCGTGTAAAAGTCACACGCGTTGAGCTTGGTGGACAGTTTCGTCTGAACATCAATGAGCTAAAATCTTGTCATTGGATGGATTCGGATCTCTCGGGGTTATAAATCTAAGATCGGATTTCGTAGACCTCGATTAAGCCCATGGTAGGGAATCAACCTATAGACCAAATGGGATAAGTGCGTAGCTTCATAAGTCATACGTCAGCAAGAATCTCTTCTGCGTCGTATGGATTGGAACTCTAACTAAACACGAAAGATAATTTTATGAACAAGCTACAAATCAAAGGCAACTGGAACATCATGAAGGGCAAACTCACACAGAAATGGGCAGACCTTACAAACGACGATCTCCAATACGTAGAAGGTAAAGAGGAAGAATTGATCGGACGGATTCAGAAGCGCACCGGCGAAACCCGCGAAGCCGTTGAAAAAGTGTTGAAGGACCACGATTCCAAAGGTTGCTGCGATTAATAATCCCGCTGCTCACTATTCTAAAACCCTCAAATTTATCTATTTTATGAAAAATAAATACGCATATCTCATCGCGGTTGCATCGATTCAATCTATTGTCGCACAAATCGTCGTTGAAGAAGCCGTCATTCCTGCACCACCCGTACAGGTCGTAACGGAGACCGTCATTGAGACTACTCCGCCACTCGTGAAAGATCCCGCTCAGGCGAGGCGCAACTTGTTGGTGGTGCCTCGTGACGTAGTTCCGATTGTCCCCAAACCCGGCAGTGTTGTGGAGACCACGGAAACGAAAAGTTTCGTGGACGTTCCAGGACAGCCACGCCGCGTTTATAACATAGAGCGCAACACGGTTATCGTAGAAGGCCGGGAGCTTCCTTATATCACCATTCCTGTTCTTTTTGAAAAAGAAACTGCAAAGTTGTTAGATGTGGAGTCACGTGTAGCGCTTGAGGAAACGGCTGCCGCCATCCTTGAGGTTCTTAAAACCCAACCTACAGCGGTGTTTGATGTCGAAGGTCACACCAGCACCGATGGATCCGATGAGTTTAATCTGACGTTATCCGCCGATCGCGCTCGCAGAATTCATCAAGAACTCACCCAACGCTATTTGGTTCCAACTTCCGCATTGAGTGCACATGGCTATGGCGAGATGTACCCGATTTTTCCTAAGGGAACGGAAGAGCAAATGGTGCTAGATCGCCGCGTGCTTGTGGTTCGTAAGCTCTAATCTTTGCCTGCCGCCCAGACCACGGCGTCGGCGAGTAATTTAATGAAGACCGGATCGCTGAACGTTTCGTTGGTATGACCGTAGGTTGTGCCGACGATGCGTGTGCCATGGAAGTCGTTGACCCAGATAACCGGATATTCTTCTCCGGTTTTTTCACTCTTTGAAGTGGCGAGCGCCCTGGTTTTCGGCCAGACCTTGGTGATGATATAAAGCTCATCCATCGGTGTGACCCAGTCGGTGGGAAAGTCCTTCATGATCGGGTGATCGGCCGCCATGACTTTCACTGGGTATTTGCTCTGATGCTCATGTTGCATACTGGTCACTCCGAGAAACTCACGCCAGTCATCGATCTGTGCTGAGCGGTAGGTGTGCATCGCGCAATGCACCACCACAGCGGGGGTGCCGGCTTTATGGGCCTCGGTGATTTTACGGATATAAGCTTCGTCCTTGGTGTTGGCGAAGCATTCGTTGTGGATGACCACATCATAAGGTTTTGCCCAATTCGGATCATCATAAAGCGGGATCTGCGCGTCGGTGCCTTTACCTTCGTTGACCAAATTAATATCGACCTTCGCGTGTTTGGGAATCCCCGCCAGCATAGCGGCGGACTGGAATTCGTAATCGTGGCAGCAACCACCGGTGACGATCAGAACTTTGAGCGGCTCTTCGATTTTAGGCGATTCTTTTTCGGTTTTTACTTTTTTCTCTTCTGGCTCGCTGCAACCGCTCGCGACAAGCGCTACTACTCCAGCAAGAGCCATCAAGATGCCGTGTCTTTTTTTGTTCATGATTTTCATTGGTGCGAACTTAAGGAGAGGGATCTGCACGGCAAGGAAAATGGTTTTGCTGACAATTCAAACACTAGGCTTTCTCATGCTTCTCGCGCAATGTTGCGGAACGTCCCAGTTTCAAAAGAAGTTTTTTAAGTATGGGAAGAAAGATGATATATAGGATAGGGATAAGAAAGATGGCACTGATGGCCCATGCTTCGATGCCGTAGAGGGCGGCCATGCCGAAGTCTCGAAAGAACTTTGCTGGGTCGTCTTTGAACTGGCCGAGCATTTGGGGGATGGAGAATTTGATGAGGGGGACGCCGTTGAGCATTTGGCCGAGGCGGATGTAGACGAGGATGAGAATGAGTTGGAGGGGGTAGGTGAAGGTTTTGAATAGGTGGAGGATGGGTTGGTTGAGTCTAAACAAATGTCCGATGATAACGCACACGATTGAGGTACTGCCCATGATGGGAAAAATGCCGAGAGTGACGCCGAGGGAAACGCTCCAGGAAAGTTTTTCCGGAGAGGTGCCTTGCTTGAGCTGGTTCACGATGGGCCGAATGACCCAACGGTAGAAGCGACTGTCTTGGTTGAGGGTCATGAATTGAAGATTTTAGAAACCAGAAACCAGAGACCAGAAGTTGGAGTTATTCTGCGCAGTTCGTCGTCTTGATTGAGGTTTAAAACTTAGAGTTTAAAGTTTCAAATTATTTGGCCGGGTGTAGACGGCTTGGACGACGGAGATGTTGCGGGTGGCGAAGCCGGCTTCGCAGTATTTGAGGTAGTAGTTCCAGGTGCGGATGAACGGGGTGTCGAAACCGAGGGGGCGGATTTGATCGAGTTTGGCGTTAAAGGTTTCGTGCCATGTGCTGAGGGTGCGGGCGTAGTCGAGTCCGAGGTCTTCTAGGTGGTAGAGGAAGAGGTTGCTGGTTTTGTTGATGACTTCGTTGACGCGTCCGACGGAAAGCAGAAGCGATCCGGGGAAGATGACTTTCTGGATCCAATCGACTCCTTTTGTTAGGGATTCGTAACGGCAATCGGGAACGGTGATGTATTGCACGGCGAGTAAGCCCTGAGGTGCGAGGACTTCGTGGCATTTCGCGAAGAAGGATTCGTGGAATTTGTGGCCGACGGCTTCTAACATTTCGATGGAGGCGATCTTATCAAATTTGCCGGTGATGAGTCGGTAATCTTGGATGCGGATTTCAACGAGGTGAGAGAGACCGGCTTTCTCGATGCGGTCGCGGGCGTAAGCCGCTTGTGCTTCGGAGATGGTGACGGCGGTGACTTTGCAGCCGTATTTTTCCGCAGCGTGATGGGAGAAGCCGCCCCAACCGCAGCCGATTTCGAGAACGTGATCGGTGGGTTTGAGTTGGAGCTTGCGGCAGAGCGCGTCGTATTTTTCGGTCTGGGCTTGGGCGAGGGTTTGGGTTTTCGGTGTGAATTTTGCGGAGGAGTATGTCATCGTTTCATCGAGCCAGAGCGAGTAGAACTCGTTTCCGAGATCGTAATGCTCGGCGATGTTGCGGCGTGAGGTTTCGATGGTGTTGGAACGTTTGAGATGGCGGAACCAGTTGACGATTTTGAGGAAGTTGACGCCAGGGAGAGTGGAGGAATCGGTGTCATCGCCTTGGATGGAATTCATATTGAGCGCGAACCATGAAATGACAGCGGCGATGTCAGGGGTGTCCCAGATGCCATCGGTGTATGCCTCGCCCATGCCGATGTTGCCGTAGAACATGCAGCGTTTAAAAAATTCTTCGGGATCGTTGAGAGTGATGTGGGCGGTTATGGGCGCGCCGGATTCGCCGAAGTGAAGGCTGTGGCCATCGGGGTAGGTGAGCGAGATTCCGCCTTGGGTGAATTTGCGGAAGAGGGAGAGGACGATGCGTTCGGGGAATGAGGATGCTTGGAATGAGGAAGAGGGTTGGACCGCCAAGTCACTAAGTTCGCCAAGGTTTGACTGTGTATGGGATGAGCTCATGGGTGTGGTGGTTTAGGTAGGGAGTGAGGGACTGCAAGTCCCTCCGACGGACTGGGACTGCAAGTCGCAGCCACATTTGGGATTGGTGTTGATTTGGGAAAGTGGGGAATTTTTTTGAGGAAGAGTAGGAGCGCGTGGAGGTGAATGCGGAAGATGATGGAGAGGGAGATGAGAGGATATTTGATGGCAAACCACGCGAGACGGGAAGCGGTGAGTTTGCCTTGCTCACCACGGATGGCGGAGAGGAGGGTGGGTTTGGCGTCGGTGAGGTTGTCGATGTGGACCGTCCAGTTTTCAGAAGGTTGGCCGACGCGGAAGTGGAAGGTGTCGTTAGGATTGGAGAAGGGGGAGACGTAAAAGTTTTTTGCGACGGTGTGGTTGAAGCGGCCTTCGGTGTTGGGTTCACCGAGGGGGAAGAGTTTCATTTCTCGATAGGTGTTGGTGACTTCGGCGACGGCGGTGATGGGTTCTCCGTTGCTACGGTAGATGTAGTAGAAAGAAACGGGATTGAAGGCGTAGCCGAGGACGCGGGGAAAAGTGATGAGCTTGATGATCGCATCGGCTGGGATTGCGGTGCCTTTTTCCGAAAGCCATGTGGTGAGGTTTTGTCGGATATTTTTTTCCGGGTCGGTGTTGATATGATCGCGGTTATCGATGGAGAAGAGGTTGAAGCGATTTTGGGAAAGCAGGGGGACGTTAGGAAAAGAATCGAGATCAATGGCGAGCATAAACACTCGGTAATGGAACGCGTGTTTTTTTGGGGAGATGCGGGTGTGGGTGACGCTGCATTCGTAGATGGAATTTCCGTTGATCATGCTTGGATTTCGGAATTGAGCGCGAGTCCCGACTTTTTCGGGAGAACTGGACTCGCGCGGTCCACTTGCCGCCACGGGTCTTGGTTGAGAATTTGTTCGCAAAGGCGGTGAGCAGACCAGATGCCATCCTCGTGAAAGCCGTATCTCTGCCATGCTCCGCAGTAGAATCGGTTGGTGTGGTTGCCGTCGAAGTTGAGATCCGGAATGCGATCCTGAGCTTTGATCGCTGCGCTACTGAAGATGGGATGCTCGTATTCGAGTTCGTGATGGATTTTTTCCGGAGCGATTTCGCCCGGAGGGTTGATGGAAACGAAGTAGTTTTCGTTTTCCGAGACGCCTTGGAGTCTGTTCATCCAATAATGCGTGGAGTGTTTTCCAGAGGACTCGACGCGGTAATTCCACGAGGCCCAAGCGCGCTTGGTTTGCGGCATGAAACGGTGATCGGTGTGGACGACGGCTCTGTTGGGTTGATAATTAAAATGACAGAGAATATCGCTTTCGAGTGGAGTGGGAGATTCTAGGAGTTTTAGCGATTGATCTCCATGCGAGGCAAAGATGATTTGATCAAAATGCTGCGAGCTTCCATCAGCGAGAGTGACTTTATTTTCTGCGGACACACTGCGAACAGGATTTCCCGTTACGATTTGTGTTTTAAAAGGAGCAGTGATTTTTTCGACGTATTGGCGAGAGCCATCAACCACAGTTCGCCATGGGTGCTGGGTATCGAGACCGAGGAAGCCGTGGTTGTGCCAGAAGCGCATGAGAGTTCTAGCTGGGAAATCGTCGATCCGTTCCGGTGGAGACGACCAGACCGCGGCGGCCATGGGGGAGAGATACCAATTTAAAAAATCTTCTCCGTAGCCGCGGGCTTTCACATAATCGGCTAGTGAGAGATCTCCGTATTGAGGGTTCGCGAGTTCTTCGACTGTCTCTTTGTTAAAGCGATTGATCTGGAGCAGCATTTTCCAGTAGCGAGCGCGGAACAGGTTTTTGCGTTGAGCGAAGAGCAGGTTGAGCGAACCACCATTGAACTCCACATCAGCTGGAATGTGTTGCACGGAAAACGACATCTCCGTGGGTTTGGTTTCGACGTTGAGTTCTTTGAAAAGGCGGGTGAGGTGAGGATAGGTGACCTCGTTGTAAACCATGAAGCCGGTATCTAGCGGGAGGTGCTTGCCGTTTTCCTTAACGGTTACCGTGTTGGAATGTCCTCCGATGCGGCGGTCTTTTTCAAACAGGGTGACGTTGTAATGGCGATGCAGGAAATGAGCGCAGGCGAGCCCGGAGATACCTGTTCCGATGATGGCGATTTTCTTCTGCAAAAGGGTAAGTGGTTAGAAATTTTTCACCGCGGAGGCGCAGAGGTCGCAGAGGGACGCAGAGGGACGCAGAGCTTGATGGAAATTATTGAGAAGGGTTGTTTTTAGCTTCCTCGATGACAGCATGCGGGACGGGGCGGAGGTCCCAGACTAGGCCGAATTTTGAGAGGAGTTTTAGGATGTAGTAGGTGGGGTCGATTTCGTGAGGGAGGAAACCTTGGCGGGTGGAGTGTGGGAAGCGGTGGTGGTTGTTGTGCCAACCTTCGCCGAGGGTGATGAGGGCTAGGAAGAAATTGTTGCGTGAATCGTCCTCGGTATTGAAGCGGCGTTTTCCCCAGACGTGAGCGAGGGAGTTGATGAACAAAGTGCCGTGAAGTAGGACGGTGGTGGAGATAAAAAACGTCCATACGAAGAACTGCCACATCGTGGTGCCGAGTGATGGCGCGAAAGTTTCCAACACCCAACCGATGGCGAGCATGATGATGCCGAAGGCGATGGGCACGACCTGATCGAAGCGATTCAGCCAAACCAGTTCGGGAAATTTCACGAGGTCGGGGATGGCTTTGTAGTTGGTGGGGAAATTACGTTTCGATGTTAGCCAACCGATGTGTGACCAGAGGAAGCCGCTGATGCGTGGCGAGTGGATGTCTTCTTCTTCGTCGGAATGTTTGTGGTGATGGCGATGTGTGGCGGCCCACCATAGCGAGCCGCGTTGCATGGAGGTGTTTCCGACTAGGGCGAGGATGAACTGGAAGGTTCGTGAGGTTTTATAAGAGCGATGCGCGAAGTAGCGATGGTAGAAACCTGTGATCGCAAACATGCGAATGAAATAAAGCGCGACCGCAGCAATGACCGCGATGGGGCTGATGCCGACCCAAATCACAGCGAAGCAACCGATGTGCAAAAAGATGAACGGGATGGTGCGTTGCCAATCGATCTTGTCGGGAAGGGTCGATGGATCGGGATCTCCGGGAGCGCGGTAGTCAGAATCCCACCAATGCCCGATCATGGTTGTGAATGCTTTGATACGTGGAGTCATGGTTTCTGAAAATTATTTTTCGAAGCGTTTGCGAATGGATTCGATGACACCACCGAGCACGGGGAGTTGTCCGTAAATGTTTGTGCCGGAATCCCAGAAATCTTGATGCATGATGACTTGGCCGGCGGAGTTGAAGCGGACGTGGCTCATGCCTACGGATTCCACGGGTTTTCCGCTATTTAATTTCGGTGCGGCGAAAACCATGGTCCAGCGGACGTAGTGATCGTTTCCGGATGAAACCGTATCATCCACCGTGATTTGGTATTGAGTCATGGTTTCTGCTGTTTTGAGGAAATAGGATTTGATCTGCTCAACTCCGTGGTGAGTAACGAGTGTGTCGTTCAAATAAGCATCTGTTGCGTAGACCTTAGCAGCGTTGGCTTCGACGTAAGCTTGATCGTCGATTTTTTGCAGAAAAGTCGTGAAGGCATTAAGTGATTCTTCATTTCCTGGCGCGGCGTCTTGGCTTTTTGCGAGGACAGTTTTGTATTCCTTGGTACGTGCTGCGGTGTTGAAACTTGGTGCGCAGGCGGGAATGAGGATGGCGATCGCAACGAGCGCCAGCAGCAGATAGGGAATGGTTTGGATCAGCATTTTAAAAGACATTCCGGATCATAGCACTGTTTGTCCCGAGCGCTACTGGTAGTCTTCGAGTTTTTTTATTAACTCTCAAAATACGTATATCCACCAAGGCCATCGCGATAGAGATCCATGATTTCCTTGCGCTCTTTCGGCGAAATGCGGCCGTCGGTGACTGCTTTTTCAGCGAAATTGCGGAATTTTGAGACAAGTTCTTTAGGGTCGAACTCGACGTAGGAGAGCACGTCCGCCACGGTGTCGCCCTCGACTTCATGGGTGTAGACGGGTTTACCATTTTCGAGATGGACACCAACAACGTTGGTATCGCCGAGGAGATTGTGCAGATCGCCGAGAGTTTCCTGATATGCACCGACGAGGAAAATACCGATGTAGTAAGGTTCATCGGACTTGAGTTCGTGGAGCAGGAGGATTTTCGCGACGTCTTCTTTATCAATGAATCGGTCGATCTTGCCATCGCAGTCGCAGGTGATGTCGGCGAGAACCGCGCGGTGCTTGGGTTTCTCGTTGAGGCGGTGGATGGGAAGAATGGGGAAAAGTTGGTCAATCGCCCATGAGTCGGGGAGGGATTGGAACAGAGAAAAGTTTCCGTAATAGAAATCGGCGAGGCCGTTTGAGAGTTCGACGAGATCCTCTGGCACATCGTCCATGTCGGAAATCATGTTAGAAATGCGGGTGAGAATGTGCCAATACCAAGCCTCTGCGAGACCGCGTTCGCGCAGAGTTGCTGCGCCATAGAGGAACATGGCACGGACTTGATCGCGGTAGTATACCGCATCATTCATTGCCTCTTGGAGATTCTTTTTGCTGAGGGTTTTATTAACGTGGAAAAGGTTCGCGAGGTTCTGCGGAGCTTTTTCCGGCATCTCGGGTTCCTTGTCTGTGGTCTGCGCGGAGGTCACGTCGAGGATGTTGAACACCAGCACTGAGTAATAGGAAACGACGGCGCGACCGGATTCGGAAATGAGATTGGGATGTGCGACGCCGACGCGGTCGCATTGCTGCCCGATAACCTCGACGATGTCGGTGCAGTATTCTTGGATGGAGTAGTTGCAGGATGATGCGAAGTTGGTGTGTGATCCATCGTAGTCGACCGCCATGCCACCGCCCATGTCGAGCACTCCCATCGGTGCGCCTTCTTTGACGAGATCGCAATACATGCGGACAGCTTCGGTGGCACCTTCGCGGATGGCGGCGATGTTAGGAATCTGGCTGCCTTGATGATAGTGCAGCATTTTCAAGCAGGGCAGGTGGCCGCTGGCTTTGAGGGAATCTACCACATTGATGACTTGCGCGGCGTTGAGACCGAAAACAGATTTATCGCCTGCGGATTCTTGCCAGTGGCCGGAGCCTTTGGTGGAAAGTCTGATGCGGATGCCTAAGTTGGGTAGGACGCCGATCTTGCGTGAGCGCTCGAGAATGAGATCGAGCTCACTGGGCATTTCCAGGACCAACATGATTTTCATCCCCATTTTCTGAGAGTGTAGGGCGAGGTCGATGAATTCCTCATCCTTGTAGCCATTGCAAATGATGTAGGCTTCGGGATCGTGCATGTGCGCGAGTGCGGCGATGAGTTCCGGCTTTGATCCTGCCTCAAGGCCGTAGTGATATTTTTTTCCGAACTCGGCAATTTCCTCAATGACCTGGCGTTGTTGGTTCACCTTGATCGGGTAAACACCGCGGTAATTTCCTTGGTATTTCGTGACTTTGATCGCTTCGCGGAAAGCTTCATTGATCTCGGTGATACGGGAGTGTAAGAGGTCGCGGAAACGAAGAAGAACCGGTAAATGCGTGCCGCGATCGCGTAGGCCATCAATGACATTATAAAGGGAAACTTTGGCACTGTGTTCGCCGTCTTCGAGTTTCACCGTGACGTGACCGTCTTTGTTGACACCGAAAAATTTATGTCCCCATGCCTCAACACCATAGAGTTCAGCAGACTGCTCAGTTGACCAACCTTTGGCGGGTTTGGTTTTGGAAGGTTTGGTGGATGGGGCGGCGGTTGGCGGAATCACGGGTGAAACCTGCATGATTACGCTAAAACTTCAAACTTGAAATTTAGGCCAACAGGAAGTGGGGGTGGTCAAGTAGTTGGCTTGGCGATCTGGATTTTACTCATTGGGTAGATATGCGGCGTCACGGTCGATTTGAAACGTCCATTCAAGGGGCTTGCTGGCAGGTTTTCCTTCGAGATCTTTCCAAGTGACAATCACGTCACAAGTCTTATTGCGCAGGCGGCGATTCACTTGCCACGAGAAGAGTTTTCCCTCGCTGGCGTAGTTGGCGGGAACTTCACCGAAGCCGGCGACCTGCATTTTGAGGGTTTTCGGGTCGATGTTGGTAGCAGTAGATAAATCGACTTCGATGTTTGGAAGGCGTGAGTTGACGATGGCGCCAGCCTGTGGATTGACGGGAAACTCCAAGGTTTTGGCAGATCCATCGATCATGCCACCGGCGCTATCTGCTGTGGGATCGCGGAAGTTCATCGCGAATTCGAAGATTTTGTCATAATTACCGAGAATGATGTAGCGAGGTAAAATCTTATCGGGAGAATCACGTTTTACTTTTCCAGGCTGCACGGTGAAAAGGTGTGTGTAGCCAATTTGTTCCGCTTTGATTAGCATTTCATCCGTGAAAAATCCGCCGGGATAGGCATAGGTCGTGACGTTCTTTTTGAATTGTTTTTCGAGGAAACGTTTGGAATCGCTCATTTCCACATCGAGAAACTGATCGTATTCTTTAGCCCCTTGTTTGATGTATTTTTTTACCGTCTGGGGGTAAGGGTGGGAGGTTGAATGGGAGCCGATGGTTGCTCCGTTTTTGATCATTTCCTTGATCATGGCTGTGGTTAGCGCCTTGCCCCCGCCGTCGATGTAGTCTTTGTAAAGATAGATGGTGAAAGGATAGCCGAACTCTTTAAGGATGGGATAGGCGTCGGTGTAAACGGACTTCCAGCCGTCATCGATGGTAATGACCACGGATTTAGCGGGGATGGTTTTTTCTCCCTTTTTCCATGAGATAAAGTCGGACATGGGAATGATGGCGAAGCCGAGTTCTCGGATGGTTTCGAGTTGTTCACGGAATTTCGAGGTGCGGATCCGCATCGCGGTTTCTGGTTCGGTCTCGGAAAATTCGTGGTAACCAAGAACAGCCACGCGAACGCCATCGTCGGGAAGTCCTGGTTGCTCGGTGACAGGTGGATTCGGAGCCTGTGGGTTGGGCTCATTCACTTGGCCGAAAGCGGCTGCAGCCATTGCAAACCAAAGAAAAAATGAGTAGCGGACGGAAATCATGGCTTCAATCTACTCTGCTCTAGGCGGCTTGTAAACCCAGCTCTTGAGCCAAGCGTGGAGAGCAAAGAGCAGGGAGTTTGGGTTTTGAAAATTGAGATTTAAAAATTATAAAATCTTCTCTTGTGGACGCTTGCCATGGGCGAGGGATTCACCATAGTTTTCAACTAGATGGCAAACTTCTTCTCTCAACTGGAATTTAAATTTCCCAAGTGGGCGCGCGGATTGAAGTTACCGAAAAAATCCGCTCTAACAGATTCTTTAGATAAGACTGATCCGGGAATGACGGTTTGGTGTAGGGAACAGGCGATGTCTTTTGGGCTTCCTGAATTAGCTAGAAAAGTTCGTGTGGTGTGGAATCCAAGAATGCGCACGACAGCGGGCCGCGCTTGGTGGCCAAATCGATTGATCGAGATCAATCCCAAGCTCAATGATCTTTCAGAAGCTCAAGTTTGGAGAACATTGAAACATGAGTTCGCACACTTGTTAGCGTTTGAGCGTTGTGGACGTCGTCAGATAGATCCGCACGGGGTCGAATGGCAAGCGGCATGTTGTGAATTAGGAATTCCAGGTGAAAGCGCGTGTCATTCATTGCCTCTGAAAAGTCGTAGAATGAAGCGCAAATATGTTTACGTTTGTTCTTCATGTTTTTCCGAGATCAAACGTGTCCGCCCTATGCAGCGTGCGGTGGCTTGTTATTCCTGCTGCAAAAAATTCAATGCAGGAAATTATCACGAGCGTTTCCGCTTGATCAAAAACTCGCTCTGAACGGAGATTCGCGATTTTTTTTTCATTTTGTTAAAAAATTTGAGGCAATTGTTTCGCTATTCGTTGCGATAAACAAAAACCGCATTAACTTCCCGCCATGAATTTAGATTTCATCACCATTTCTCCCTTAGGTTTCATCATGGGTCTTTCGCCGACTCTTGTGATCATTTTCATCGCCACGGCTCTCGTCAGTTGGTTGGTCAGCCACACCATGAAGCGTCGGTTCAATCAGTATTCACAAATTCCGGTGCGTTACACTGGAGCGGAGATCATGCTTCGTGAAAGCGGGATCAACGATGTTCAGGTCATCAGTACTCCGGGTAAACTCACGGATCACTACGATCCAAAAACCCGCACGGTGAACCTTAGCGAATCGGTTTACGCGATGAACAACCTCGCAGCTGCCGCTGTTGCCGCGCACGAATGCGGTCACGCGATTCAACATCAGAAAGCGTATGTTTGGCTGACGATGCGTTCGAAAATGGTTCCCGCTGTGCAGTTCGCAGGCACGGCGCTGAACTTTATCATGATCGCCGGTATGCTCGGAGCTGTGCTACTTCACACTCCGTTGTTTCTCTTTATCTGGGTTGGCTTGTTCGCGCTCACAACTTTGTTTTCCTTCGTGACTTTGCCGGTTGAGTTTGATGCCAGCAAACGCGCCCTTGCATGGCTTGGAAAATCGGGAGTCTCATCATCCGTGGACCATAGAAAAGCAGAGAACGCGCTTTTCTGGGCAGCGATGACTTATGTTGTGGCGGCTCTCGGATCGCTCGCGATGCTGCTCTACTACATCTCCATGTTGTTTGGCCGGAGAGATTAGGTAGATGGATATTTAATTATTTGTAAACCAAGGTCGCCGTGGCGGTGCAGTCTTTGTCGCTAGTGAAGCGGATCCAGTAGGCGGAGAAGGCGTCGGGGAAAGTATATTTCGTTTGATCCTTCACCTCGAAGGTCTGGTAGGTGGCCCAGTCGCCATTGCCGGTGATGTCTATTTCTGCGGTGATATTTGCAGGGATCGAGGTGGTGAGCGTGAGGGATTTTAGTTCATAGGCGGTCATCAGGTAAGGATCTGAAACCTCGCCCGCCTTCACCGCCGTGTCTTTCCAAGGGCCGCCGATGCCGCGGGGTTTGCCGAATTTCCAGAGATCATCGATGCCGCCGGCCCAGACAGCGGTTTTACCATCGGTGGAGCGGAGGATGTGTTTGTTAGATTCTGGCGCGTCTTTCGCAATGCCGCTCATCACGAGCAAGCCGCGGTAGCCGCAGAGATCGTGGATAAGGCGGTTGTGAGTGGCGATGGGTCGAACTTTGATGAAGCCACCGGCGTTGCGGGCGGGGAGTTCGTAGAGCGTGCCATCTGCATTGAAGATGTCCCGTTCGGTGACGATTTCGCGGGCGACCCGGTAGTTTCCGAGAGGATGTTTGCCTATATCGCCTTTCGGAAGTCTCCAACGTTTACCGTCCTCATCGAGGAAAAGCACGGAAGCCTTGTCGATGATGAGGAAATCGTTTTTTGGAATGGCGGCGTGCTCGTTGGTCCATGCAGGTTCGCCGTCTTTCGTAATGGGTTTGAGTTCAAGTTTCTCGTTGAGCTCGTAGTAACCGATGGATGCGCCAGATGCATCGACTGCTGAAAACACCATGGTGCGGGTGTTGCCATCCAGCGAGCGGACGATGCCGCCCGTGAGTTCCTGGCCGGGTTTGGCGAGGCCGTCGAAAATTGGGTCAGCGTTGGTGTTACGTATGTCTAGGAGGCTGTAGCTGAAAGCTGCGGTGATGTCTTTGACGTTTTCCTTGGTGCGCAGGCGGATCCATGTAACGGGGTCGGCTATGTTGAAGTCTACGTAAGTGTAGTTTTGGGCGGATATTTCGCGCAGCGTTTTCCACTCGCCGTTGCCCAAGGCATCGACCTCTAACAAAATCGGGACTGGGCTGTTGTTTGCATGGCTGATGTGCAGGCAGCGGTGTTGGTAGCCTGCAAAGAGAAAGGGATCGGACGGTTTGTCGGCAGCGATGTCTTCCTTTTCCCACACCATGCCACGGCCGATGACCGGACCGAAGGTGTCGATCTGCTTAGGTTTCACAAACCAGAGATTGGATTGAGATTGGGCGGCAGCGATATCACCTTTGGCTTCTCGCTTGTTTAGAAACTCAGCTTTGGCTGTGTCGTCACAGCCGAAGACGACGTGATCGCCCCAGCGTGCAAAGTCGCCGATGACTTTCAAATAGTTCGAGCGAGGAGAAATGCCGGCGGAGTTTGTGCTGCTGAATGTTTTAGGGAAACTCCATAACGTGCCGTGCATGGTCATGAGGTAATCTTTTTCGCCGATCTCGCGGATACGTGGCCATTCGGTGTTCCAGCCGTGCGCGCCGTCGTAGGAATGCGATGCTTTGGGCATGCGGTAAAAAGTCCAACCCGTGGCTGGCTCGCGCAGGGCGAGGATGGCGGACTTATTATCCCAACCGGTCGCCCAAATAGGATCGGTTTCGGGGTTGGCGCTGCCGTTGATGCCGCTGGGGCCGGTGACTTCGGTGAACTGGTTGCGGCGCACGACTTTCCATGTATCCGATTTTCCATCCCACTCAGCGAGAACGCCGGAGGGGATGCGGGGGTTGGAAAGGGCTTCTTTGGATTTCTCGCCGTTGTTAGAATAAATCAACACTCCCTGACCGGAATACAGCCCTTTGCCGTGGTAGCCGGGGAGATCGGCATAGCGACGACCCTCGGGCGGCTTGCCGGATTGTTGTTGTGAGTCGGCGAATAACTCTTTGACCGCGAGGGTTTTCACATCCACCTCGTAGATGCCTTCTTCCATGGTTGCGTAATAAATTTTTCCTGCGGGATCGGTTAGATGGCGGGCGTTTCCAGTATGCCGTCCGGGCATCTTGTTGGAGGGAATGGCGCGGACCTCGCCGGCTTTTCCGACTGCGTAAGGGCCGATGAAAAGTTGCTCGGATTCTTTGTGGATCATGCGGTTGGCAGGTGTGCCGCCAATGGATTCGGGGTGGATCGTTTGTGTTAGATCGCGAGAAATCGAGTAGAGTTTGTCATCTGACCCAGAGGGCTGATGCGGCGCGTAAGTGATGACCCAAAGGTTGTCTGCCCAAGGTACCACCGCTCCAGTGCCACATTCCTTCTCGGAGTTATACATCGCGAGATGTGGATAGATGCCAGAAAGCTCAGGCGGCGCTGCGGAGCAGGTGAGAGTAAAAAGGGCAAATGCCAGCGAGATGTGTTTCATGGATTGGGTAGAAGGAAAGAGTGCGTTTGATACTGGATCAATGGCAAAATCTTTCCAAATGCCTCAATCCTTAGCAAACCAGCGTGGCTCTTTACCGGGTTTCCATTTGATGGAGCAACCGCTGCTGGGGACACCTTTGGCAGGGGTTTTTTCGGTCAAGATTGCGTTGACGGCTGCTAATAGATCTGCGCCGTGGGCGGCTTGCCCTGAGCTCGGGCGGGTTTCATCAAATTGTCCCGTGTAGACCACTTTTCCTTCATTATCGAGCAGGAAGAAATCCGGAGTGCACGCGGCACCGTAGGATTTTGCGATCATCTGGGTTTCATCGATCAGGTAAGCAAAATCCCAGCCATTTTCCTCGGCGAATGCCTTCATCGGCCCTGGACCGTCTTGGGGAAATTTTTCGAGATCGTTGGAATTGATTGCGATCGTGCTCACACCGTGTGGCGCAGCTATTTTAGCAAACTGACCCAGTGCCTTGGCGAGATGGATGACAAAAGGGCAATGATTGCAGGCAAATACAATCACCGTGCCGTTTTTTCCCGCAAGACTCTTCAATGAATGCATTTTTCCCCGTGCATCTGGTAGTTCGAAGCCCGGTGCCATGTTGTTAAACTTCAATTCAAAGGTCGATGATACTTCAGGCATATTGGACTTCTAAACATGGATTTCCAAACCCGCAACCAGAGTCTTCATGTGATTTTAAGTTTCATATTTGAAAATTTACAGTTACCCCGTGTTTGTGCTCACACCGGCAGAACAAGCCAGATACTCTCGCCATCTCCTCATTCCGGAGATCGGTGAGAGTGGCCAGCTGCGTCTGAAAAACGCCTCGGTGCTGCTGATCGGCACCGGTGGACTGGGTTCTCCGGCTGCGCTTTACCTCGCTGCGGCAGGAGTTGGGAAACTTGGCTTGGTCGATCCTGATACGGTCGATCTCTCCAATCTCCAACGGCAGTTACTGCACAGCGATGCCACGATAGGAAAATCGAAACTCGATTCTGCCGCCGCCCGCCTACGTGAAACGAATCCATACATCGAGCTCGAACTCTTTCCCGTCCGCTTCACTCCGGACAACGCGCTCTCGATCGCAGGTGCATACGACATCATCATCGATGGCTCGGACAATTTCCCCACGCGCTTCCTTTCGAACGACACCGCATTCTTTCTTAAAAAGCCACTCGTCTACGGAGCGATCCATCGCTTCGACGGGCAGATGACTGTCTTCGCTCCGCATCTCGGCGGACCTTGTTATCGGTGCTTGTTGCCAGAAATTCCGCCACCCGGCGCTGTGCCGAACTGCGCCGAAGCCGGCGTCCTCGGCGTGTTGCCTGGGATCATCGGATCGCTCCAAGCGATGGAGGCGATCAAACTCATCCTCGGCATAGGTGAAACTCCCATCGGTAAACTTTTGATCTACGATGCGCTTCGTACTTCATTCCGCTCGTTGAAACTTCGTCACGATCCCGCTTGCCGACTCTGTGGAGAAACTCCCACGATCACTTCCGTTCACAATTCCGAAACCACCGCCAATCCCTCCTGCCAAATTAACGATCCCACCATGCAAACCATCACCGTCGCCGAACTCAAAGACCGCCTCGATTCAGGAAAACTTAACGCACTGCTCATTGATGTTCGCGAGGAAGCGGAATGGCAAGTTGTCAATATTCCGCAAGCCAAGCTCGTGCCGCTGCAAACCATTCCGGCTTACGCGCCGAATCTTCCCAAAGACACCGAGATCATCATCCACTGCAAAGCCGGCATGCGCTCCGCAAGAGCCTGTGAATATCTGATGTCCATCGGTTTCGAAAACGTCACCAATGTCGAAGGCGGGATGGATGCGTTTCAGAAACTTTAATGATGCACACTCTAACAAAATTCGCATTCTCATTCCTATTTTTCGCCACCGCTTCCATCGCCGCGCCGGAGAAGAAAGTCATCGATGGCGTGACATATCACATTCTGCAGGTTTCACCTGATCGGATTCAATTGTTGTGGAAAGGCGACGATGGGCAGCAGTTGCGAACTTTTCCGGCGGCTTCGAAATATCTGAAAGGGAAGGGGATAGAGGTGGAAACCTTGATGAACGGTGGGATTTTCGAGCCCGGTGGCATCCCGAGTGGGTTGCTGGTGCAGGATGGAAAAGAAGTCCATCCAGTGAATCGGAACAAGGGCGAGGGGAACTTTTTCCTTCAACCCAACGGAATTTTCCTGATCTCCGATAAGGGTGCGGCGGTGATCCGAACCGACGAATACCCATTGAAAAACGTCGTCGTCAAACTAGCGGTGCAGTCAGGGCCGTTGTTGTTGCGGGGTGGAAAAGTTCATCCTGCCTTCAATGCGAATTCCAAATCAGAATTGCATCGCAATGGCGTGGGTGTGACTAAGAACGGTGAGGTGGTTTTGGTGATGACCGATTTTCACTCCGAGAAATTCGTGAATCTTCATCAGTTCGCGCAGCTTTTTAAATCACTTGGTTGTGAGGATGCGTTGTTTCTCGATGGTGATATCAGCCAAATGCGTTCCGGTGAGGATATGGAAAAGCAAAGCAACAGCTTCGGTTCGATCTTTGCGGTGGTGAAAGCTAAAGATTGATATAGATAGAGAACCACAATGGTAGCACAGCGGACATAGCCGGAGGCAAATGAACACAGACGCGGATAAGATCTGTGAATACGGTAGCCCCGATATTGTCGGGGGAGGGCGCCGCATGGAATGATGAAGAATATGATGTTCCAAAGGATAATCTAATGCGTTCCGCTTCGCGCGGCGCCCTCGGCGATGGCGCCCTACCTTTCGTGAACGAGGTTTGAACCTGGCATCTATATCTTCACCGCACTCAATCCCAGGAACAACGGAAACTCCTCCGCTGCTTTGTGCTCGGCTTTGCTGAATGGTCCTGATTGTGATCTGCGGTGGGAGAAAAGTTCCGTGCATTTCGTGACGCCCATGCCCGCTGCGCCGATGACTGTTAGAAGATCTGCCAGAGGTCTATGATAAAACACCGTGCCTTCACCGGTGTTGAGGCCGGGGCGGGTTTGGATGGCGATCTCAAGTGCGGAACCATATTTATCTAACCGACGGAATTGAACTTTCTGATCGTTGTCCCAGCCCCAATGACTTTCTTTGGGGATTCGGAAACACGGATGCATCATCACGATCGCAAAGCTTCCACCTGGCTTGAGCGCGGCGTAAACATTTCGCATCAACGCCGCAGCATCCGGCACATCGTGCACGGCCATCACGCAGGCGGCTTTATCAAAACTGCCATCCGCCCACGGTGCTTTCCCGCACGCATCGGCGACCTCGAAACTCACTTTTGGTTCGCCACCATTTCGCTGCCGTGCTGCGGAAATGAGTTTGTCACTGGCATCGACCCCATGAATTTTTCCCGCTCCCGCAGCGAGCAGATGTTTCACCAAGACTCCCTGCCCGCAGCAGACATCGATAACAGCATCGCCTTTTTGAATATCCAGCAACTCCATGACTCCTGGCAATATGACGTTTTGATGATAATCTGAGCCATCTGCGCCCACGAGTTTGTCATACCAGCCAGCGACGCCATCCCAACCTTTGTCGTTTCCTGGCTTCGCCGCTCCAACAGCCGGTTTGCCGGCGAATTTCTTAGCCGGAATTGGCCCCTTGTTGGTTCCTTTGTGGGGAAAGGATTTTCCTCTGCGCTTGCCTTCGTTCCATTCCATTTCTGCAAATAAGCCCTCATCTGCCGCCTCTGGCGATGAAAAATCGACCTCCCAGAAAGGGAATTTTTCCCACGCTGCTTAAGCTAGGTGAAACTAACCGCGAATGAACGCGAATGGACGCGAATCAAATCATTCTTACTCAATTAGGTTTTCCAAATCGTTGGTAAGGTTTTCACGTGTGAAAATGGTCAAGATTCTCAAAATTGGCGTTCATTCGCGTTCATTCGCGGTTGAAATTCTACTTCGTCAAACTTTTACCCTCAATTAAATCATGGAATTTCCCCCGAGATTCAAAGACTTTGTAAAAAATCACATTTGTTACAAAAAATTCGTTGACCCAACCCCCATCCCGTGTTTTTTTTCCCGCGTCGCAAGACAAGGCGGCTCGACTGAACGTCCCTTTGGGTTTTTGGGTTTTTCCCGGGGATAATCGGTCGAGCCGCTCTTTTTTTTGCCCGGATCGAATCCCTGCCTCCGTCCTTGATATGTGCCGCGTAGCTTCTCTAATGGCGACATGGCAATCGTTTGGCGCGACGGAAAATTTTTAGAGGAAACTGATTTTTTGGTTTCTCCCATAGATCGCGGCCTGTGTCATGGACTGAGTTTGTTTGAGACAATCTTGGCGGTCGATGGCCAACCACGACTCCTAGCGGAACATTTGAGACGTTTGAAAAGTGGATTGGTGCGATTGAACGTCCATCGGGTTGAGATCGATGTGCCAGGTCTGCACCATGCAATGGTTGAGCTTCTGGAGCGTAATTATCTCGACCGCGGCATGGCCAGAATTCGTTTTGCAATCAGCATGGGCGAGGGTCCGATGAATCTAACAGATAGTGGCCGAGCATGGGCATGGATGACCGTTTCCAAGGTCGATCCATCGGAGGTAGATCTGCGATTAACTCTCGCGCCATGGCGAAAGGATAATGAAAGCATGTTGCGTGGCTTGAAAGTCGGTAGCTACGCGGAACATCTCATCGCGCTCGATATAGCTCGGCATGAGGGATGTGATGAAATGTTGTTTTTCAATACATCTGATGAACTCTGTGAAGCGGCGATGGCAAACGTGTTTCTGATTCGCGGGAAGGAACTTTTCACTCCGAGTCTCGATAGCGGCTGCCTGCCTGGCGTGACTCGCGAACTCGTCCTCAAACTCGCGACCGCTCAAAAAATCCCATGCAGCGTGAAACCTCTCAGTAAAAAAGATCTGAATAAAGCGGATGGGATTTTCCTGACATCTTCGATCAAAGGCCCACTCTGGGTTTCTACGTTTCAAGGCGAAATCTACCCCGTGCATCCTCTCTTTCGGGAGATCCGGAACCTGTGGGTGGAAAGCATGCGGAACCACTAATAAACCCAACTAAGGATTTTTCCTTCCCGAACGCGGGGTAGATCGTCCAATATCCTCTCTGTAACCCCAAACCTAACCAAAATTATGTCACGTCCAGTCACACTTTTCACCGGCCAATGGGCCGATCTTCCACTTGAAAAACTCGCGCCGCTTGCTGCAGAAATGGGCTATGACGGCCTTGAACTCGCCTGCTGGGGAGATCACTTCGATGTCGATAAAGCGAATTCGAAAAAGAACTACATCAAAGAAAAATGGGAGCTCCTGTCCGATCACGGCCTGACTTCCTACGCAATTTCCAGCCACCTTGTCGGACAAGCGATTTGCGACAACATCGATGAGCGCCATAAAGCCATCTTGCCACCACACGTTTGGGGCAAAGGTGATCCAGAAGGTGTCCGCAAACGCGCCGCGAAAGAAATGATCGATACCGGTAAGGCTGCTCGCAAATTTTTCAACGCCCAACCCGGCCGCAAGAGCAAAGACAAAGACGAATTCCCAGCAGTCGTCAACGGCTTCACCGGATCGTCTATCTGGCACGGTCTCTACGCCTTCCCTCCAACGAACCAAGCTTTCTATGACAAAGGTTTCGAAGATTTCGCCAAACGTTTCACGCCTATTCTCGATGCGTTTGATAAAGAAAACGTCAACTTCGCCCTCGAAGTTCACCCGACCGAAATCGCCTTCGACATCGCCACCGCACAGCGCGCGCTCAAAGCGGTGAAAAATCACAAACGTTTCGGCTTCAACTACGATCCATCCCACCTCGGTTACCAAGGTGTCGATTACATCAAATTCATCCGCGATCTCGGTCACCGCATTTTCCATGTCCACATGAAAGATGTTTGGTGGGGCCACGGTGATGGTTCTGTCGGCGTGTTCGGTGGTAGCACCGACTTCGGCGATTCACGCCGCTTCTGGGATTTCCGTTCGCTCGGTCACGGCGATATTGAGTTCGAAGACATCATCGTAGCGCTCAACGATCTCAAATACGCGGGTCCGCTCTCCGTTGAGTGGGAGGACATCCGCATGGATCGCGTCCACGGCGCAACCGAAGCAGCAGCTTTTGTTAGAAATGTTGACTTCCCAGGTTCCAATGTCGCTTTCGACGCCGCATTCGACAAATCCAATCAATAATATTTATGTCAATCAAAGTAGGAGTCATCGGTGCCGGATGGATGGTGAAATACCATGCTGAAGGCTTTCGCGCAGCGGGTGCAGAAATCGTAGCGGTTGCAGATCCGTTGCCAGGCGCAGCGGAGAACGCAGCCAAGCAATGGAACATCGCCAAAACCTTCGATTCTGTGGATCGCATGTTGGCGGAAGCGCCGGAGCTTGATGCTGTTAGTATCATTGTGCCGAACAAGTTTCACGCACCCCTTGCGATCCAATGTCTCAAAGCGGGCAAACACGTGTTTTGCGAAAAACCTCCCGGCTTGAACGCTGCGGAAGTGGCGGAGATGATCGAAGTCGCGAACAAGGCCGGCAAGAAGTTGATGTTCAATTTCAACAACCGCGCTCGTCCTGAGTCACAAGCGATGAAGAAATACGTCGATGACGGAACGGTTGGAACCATCAATTCCGCGCAAGCGAAATGGATACGCCGCACGGGGATTCCTGGCTTCGGCGGTTGGTTCACCACCAAAGCCATGTCCGGTGGTGGCGCAACGATCGATCTGTTGCACATGATCGATCTGGCGCTCTACCTCATGGGCTACCCGGAACCTTCGCACGTTTTGGCTAATACCTTTGACACCCACATCACCGATCCCGGCTTCAAAGGCCCATGGGGAATCCCTGACCGCGAAGGCGGCACCACGGATGTGGAATGTGCGGCGCACGGATTTGTTAGATTCAAAACCGGCCAGGTTCTCAGTCTCCAAGTTTCTTGGGCGGAAATGGTGAAACGCGAGGAGGTCTCCGTCGTTTTCCAAGGCACCAAAGCCGGAGGAAAAGTCGAGCGCCTGTTCGGTCGCGATGGATTGGACAACACAGCCATCGATACCTGCGAACTCTACGTTCAAGAAAATGGCAACAGCGTGAATCGTACTATCATCACCGAGGCCTGTGAAGACATGGGTCGAATCCACTCCGCCTCCAACTTCATCCACACAATTAACGGCACCGCGGAGCCTTTCAACACTCCCGATCAAGCCCACAAACTGATGTGGATCATCGACGCGCTCTACGAGTCCGCCAATACCGGCAAACCCGTGAGCTACTAAGAACCGATTTCCATGCAGGAAAATCTCCAATCAACGGGCGGGCAGGATCTTTCCAGTCCGCCCGTTGCTGCGGATATGCTTGTCGTGCTTTGCACCTTTCCTGATGCAGAAGCCGCGAGACGCATTTCCACTGAAATCATCTCCGAAAACCTCGCTGTCTGCGTGAATCTCATCCCCGGGGTGGAATCGATCTATCGTTGGGAGGGGAAAATTGAGCAGGCATCCGAAGTGTTGGCGATTTTCAAAGTCGCGGCTGCTGGGTTTAAGAATCTGGAAACGGTATTGTTAGAAAAACATCCTTACGATACACCGGAGATCATAGCAATTGGGCCGGATCAGGTTTCGGAGGGATATTTGAAGTGGGTTTTAGATCGACGATGTAATGAATAATTATAAAAATGTGATAGGACTTAATATGATCAGGATGTGCTTGATACTCGTCTTTTTTGTTTTATCTGGCTGTATCTGTCGTAATGAGTTTATAGATCCTGAAGTTGATGCTGTTGGATTCGGAAACGATAGAGATGCGCTCATTAAATGTAGAGATTCGATTAGAAATCTAAACGCCGAAAATGCTGCCAGGACTCGAACAGCAGACGCTCAACTTTAGAGAATTCACCTGTCCTACTAGATGGGATAAGAGCCAAGTGATTAGCGGCCTGTTTATCAGGCAATTACTTTCGCTAGAATAAGAGGGCTCGCCGTTTTTAATTTCGGTCAACTCGGCGAGTTGAACCTACCAATAAAAGGTAGGATCAACTGGCCTCAGTCGACCGTGATTGTCTTTTTCGCGGATTCTAAAATCTCCGCCATTCGGGTGAAGTGTGAATCATCGAAACCCACTTCCCGTTTCAGGAAGACATCGCGTTCGAGGACGTTGGGGTCGCGGTCTGCGGCGCGCCAGGTTTTGAAGCTGATCAAACCCATTCGCCACGGACCGAAGCCGTTTACTGCGATGGGGAAATCACTGCCGTGGATGATGCGATCGCGCACGGATGCGGGGAGAACCTTTGGCAAGGTCCGACTACGGATCGGGCTGCACAAGGCGGAGTTGTCGCCAAAAAGTCGAGGATACTTCTCGAACATCTCGATGAGATGATCGGTGTAGTCAGCGTCCCAAAATCCTGATCGTCCTGCGCAGTGGGCGGCGATTACGGTGACGCCGCATTCGAGGGGATATTTCAGTAAACGAGGATCGGCAAGCAGTGGATTGATGACAGGTAATGAAAGTTCGCCGCCGGTGTGGGAGAGTAGGATCATCCCTCCCGTTGCCATTTTTTCAAAAAAAGGTTTATGCTTTGGATTGGAGTAATCGACGTTGAGGCAGTTGGGCAGTAATTTCAGAACTCGCGCACCGGCAGCGATACAGCGATCCAGTTCTTCCATGGCGTCAGGGCGGGATGGATGGATGGAAACGGCTGGGATGAATAAATCCGGATACTCGGCGCAGACTTTCAGTAGGTATTCGTTCGGAACGTAAAACGCACCTTTTTCTGGCATGGCGATGCCGTCGTCTGTGTGGGGTAGGTCTTGGGCTAATAACACCACGGAATCCAGTGATGAAGTGCGCACCATGTGAACCAGTCGGTCTAACAACGCTTCGTCGAGTCCGGTTTGCAAGGAACCTGATGGTAAGCCAGCGGATTTTACAATGATACGCGCCATCAATTGGTGCAGCGGCGTTCGCATTTGCAGCCAGCAACCACTGCCAGAGCTTCCATCTCCAACTAAATGCACATGACAATCGATACGCTTCAACGCAGGTGTTCCCATGCGTGATCGATAAACGATAAGTTTAGCAGCGTCTATCAAATGATTGTGGTCACCAATCTCCAGGAGTTATAATGGCTCCTGGTTTACTGGCGCTGGTACCGACCCAAGTGTCATCTTTGCGGGTGTATTCGTATGGTTTTTTACCTGCAAATTGGACGACTAGAGTGCCGTCCTCAATAATTTTCCAAGTGGCTATCCAATCTCTATCGAAAATTTCTAATCTGCCATCCGAATGAGCGATCCATTTGCCTTGTCCACCTCCTGAATGTTCGATCCATTTGCCAACGAAGCTGTCAGAGTTCACTATGCCCTTCATTTTAATGCGAGTCCACTGGGGCTCAGGTGAAAGCTGATTGATCCAAGGCTCTAGATCTTTTGCAAGCGCCGCCTGACTTGTGAGGCGCTGCTTAAGCTCAGCGTCAGATGTATCTTTGGCAGCGGTTGTGAGACGGGATAGGTAAGCATCACGGATTTTAGCCAGATCGGCATTGTAGGTGGTGTCTATTGTGGCCTCTGAGACGAGAGCTTGCTTGAACTGAGTAATAAATTTATCAGGACTCTCGGAGGAGTTCGCTACTTCTGGGATTCGGTTATCTACAATGTTCTTTTTAAAGTCATCTATGGTCGGACCCTCGCCCTTTTTATTGTCTCTAATAAGACTTCCGAGTTTGCTAATCAAAGAACTGGCATTATCAGCGAGTTTTTTATCGCGCTTTTTACGTGCATCGCCGATGAGGCCGACGGCGCGTTTGAGTAGTTCGGGGTCGCCGGGGGTGAGATTTTCTTTCGTCTCAGGTTTTGGATTCAGAGCCACGACTGGTGGCGTCTCTGGCTCCTTGAAAGGCGGCTCGCTAATTTCGTTGCTGGTGATCTCTTTGGGTTGGGTCTCGGGTTCGATGACTGGTGGTTTGCTAGGTTCGTTGCTGGTAATTTTTTGGGGTGCTGGTTCGGGTTTCGTGACCGGCGGAGTTTCAGGGACGAGCGCAAGGGTTGCTCCATCGTCCGATTTAGCTCCATTTGCAATCGCGATACCTTTCTTGATGTCTTCTTTGTTTTCCTGAAGAAGCTGATAGGTGAAAACGGTGACGGCGGCTAGAATGGCGACGATAAACCATTTGACGATACCAAAGCCGCTACCCTTACTACCAGCGGTTACAGGGACAGGACGAGCTGTAGGAATGACGGGTTTGGGGGCTCCACTGACGGGTTTGGGAGTTTCGCTGACCGGGGAACTGGTCGTCTTGGTCGTGGTCCACTTTTCCAGATCGTCTGCCATACTTGCGACAGTCTGATAGCGTTTAGTGGGATCAGCGTTAACTGCCTTGCTCCAGATCGCATCCAGACGATTATTGCCCGTCAGGTGGGTTGGCGGTTCCATGCACCCAGAGGGATCGATACCAGTGAGAAGCTGGTGGAGAATAACGCCTACCGAGTAGATATCGGCCAGTGGTCCGGCTTGATCGGGATCTTCAAAGACCTCAGGCGCGGTGTAACCGGGGGTACCCATCATTAGGCCAGGTTGGTCGGAGTCAGCTGCGTGAGCTAATCCGAAGTCACCGATTTTAGGTTTAGCACTCAGCGTGAGTAAAATGTTAGATGGCTTGATGTCGCGGTGAACGATGTCGTTTTCGTGGGCGTGGGCAAGTCCATCGCAAATGCCTTTGACAATTTCGACAGATTGTAGCGAATCGATTGCTTGGTTGTGGGAGGCTCCGTAAAGTGACTCACCATGCACATATTCCATGACGATATATGGCATCCCATCAATCTCACCGAACTCGAATACACTAATAAGATTCGGGTGGTTGAGGCGAGCCATCGCTTTAGCTTCACTGGCAAACGCTGTGCGAAATTCGGAATCTCCCAATTCCTTCGGGAGAATTTTGATGGCAACATCGCGATCTAGTGAGCGCTGACGACCTTTATATACGGCTCCCATCCCTCCCTGGGCGATGAAATCCTCTATATCATACTGCGGCATGAGCTCAGCGAGGTGCTCCGGATTTGGCGCCTGAAAAGGTGTGTCGCTCATTTGAAATGTTTCTGTTAGTAGAAATCTATATGCTGAACTATCAGAAGGCAAGTTTGTCACAAAGCCTAAAAGTGTAAATTTTTCGCCTCAAATCTTAACTTTCGCGACTGAGCAACAGTGACGTAAACAAGCTTTGCGAGCTGAAAAGCCAGATAAGCTGGAGTCGATGAAATCATTAGTAAAAATGACTCGCCCGACACTTATTTACAGCAAGAGGTCTTGCAGCGTCTTTTAAGGATCAACACGACGAGAACCGCGCCGACTAACAACCCGAGCAATCCTGCGATCCACAGTGCGGATTTCGCGGTGTTAAGAATGGGGTTATCGAGAGCGTTGAGTGATACGTGGTAGCCAGCGACGAGCCATTTTCCGTTTTGTTGGATGAGGGTGGCGGTTCAGCGGCTGGTGAATTCATAGTAACGCCCAAGTAGGTGATAGCCGTAAACTCAACTCTACTATCTCTGCGCATTGGTTTCCGGTTTCATGCGGAAGACGACGACCCGGCGATCTTGGCTGCGAAGGCTCTCAGTGGTGTTTTCGGGGCGACGTGCTTCGCTTTCGCCATAGCCGACAGGAAGCAGGCGATACGGGGAGACGCCTTGGCGGATGATTTCTCTAACAATGTATTCGGCGCGCTGCTGGGAAAGGATCATGTTGCTTTCATAACTGCCTTCGGCGGATGCGTGACCCTCTATGACGAAGCGTTCTTCTTCGGGCATGGCTTTCATCGCGTCGGCCATGACACTGACGACATTATAGGAATATGGATCGGAGAACTGGGTGGAGCCTTGAAGAAACAAAATGTCTTCGCTGGAGATCATCGATTTTTCGTCGACCGGATAGGAGACGACCCATGAGTTTTCACCACGGTAGTTTTCGGGTGGCAGGGGCATGGCGTATTGGGCAGAGTCATCCCGACGATCGTAAAATGTGGGGGCCATTTCCCGAGTGGGTTGGAAGCGAACTTGGTTCATGGCAAGTGCGGCCATGAGGATAGCGGGGATGGATGAACGTGAATCGTAATGCACGTAGCGACGTCCATCGTTCAGATAGCGCGGGCGGACATATTCGATGCGCTCGACGACACGTTGTTCATTGCGCGGATCTCTTCTGTCTTCGTGATAAGAGGAATGACGGAAAAACTCCGGAAGTGGTCCCTCAACTTCGCGGCCACGTAAGCGCTCTTGGTAATAGGTCGTTGCTGCGCGACGTTGGTCGGGTGAAGGCTGGGGTGCGCGCTTTTCTCCTTCATACTGGCGTTCGATGCGCGGACGAAATCGCTCTTCGCGATCCACTTCGGCGCGGGAAATCCGGCTTTCAGCTCCGAGAATTTCATTGATCACGGATTGTGCATCCTTGCGACCTTCGATGCGGGTTTTGCGTTGGTCGAGATCGCGATGCACTTCACGTGTTACATCGCTGACTTTGCTTTCTGCGAGGCGCTCAGGTTCTGTTACCGGGACTTCGACGATTTCGGGTTTCGTGGGTCTTTCGCGTTTCTCGGGAGAGGGTTTGGGTAATTCCTTTTTCTCGGCGGTTTCTTTAGCGATTTGCTTAGTTTTATCGGCTGCTTTTTTTTTGCGTAATGCCGCTTCTGTGGCTAGCTTAGCAGTTGCTTCGGCACGCTCGGTTGCTTCCTTTTCACGCATGGCCGCCTCTTTGGCTAACTTCGCAGATGCTTCAGCGCGATCGGAAGTTTCTTTGAGGGCTTTTTCAGCCTGTCTTGCAGTTTCTTTGGCGAGTTTTGCTGTTTCTCGCGCAGCTTTTTTCGCGGTTTCTTCGGCGAGTTTGGCAGTTTCCTTGGCGAGCTTTGCGGCCTCCCTTTCATTCTCGGCAATTTTTTTGGCGAGAATGGCTTCAGCTTTGTCTTTCTCGGATTTTGCGGCCTCGACTGCTTCAGTCTCAATCTCGTTCTTGTCTTGATCTTGAGCGTGAGCCGCAGGATTCAGCAAGAGGAGGAGAATATTTAGAAGAATGAACGGGATGTGGTGCTTGGGTTTCATTGGAACGGTTGTCGCTTATCGCGTCGCTAACCGATAGCCGTTTCATGAGATTTAACTATGGGGCGTATCCCTACTTTGCCCTTTGTAGTGGACGCATCTGCGGTTCTGTTAGGTATTCGGCAGCAGAATGCAGCCGCTCTTTGGTGGGTATCACTCCACAATTATGGGTGTTCCGACAGTTACATTTTCGAAAAACTTTTCAGCCATGAGGTGGGGCTTGTTAAAAAAGTTAGAATTTATTCTTGACCAAATTTAGAATCGATAGAATCTGCGCTGCGTGTCCCCCCCACGTTCGAAATTCTTCGGCCTTTCTTGGCTTGTTTTGTCACTAACCACACTTAGTGCAATTGTCATATTATTGCTTTGGCTGTTTGAGAATGCTCCTGCTAAAGCGAAAGAAGTCGAAAATTTCTCACAGGCTAATCAACAGGAAATCCCTGAGGCCCCAAAACTAACACCTGCACAGGTTGAATTCTGGGAATACCTTGAACCATTCAATCGTCTGCCTGAAAATCCCACTGACGAAGCTATCGCCGTTTATAACACCAAAGGCATCGCCCCTGAGTTCAGGTATTTGAAAGAGTCAAAAACATCCGTCTTAGGCGATATAAAAGGCCTAACCGACCATCGTGAGCTGTTCGTGAAACGTTATCCATGGGTGGGTTCTATTCTGGATGAATATTCGATCGATATTCCCATTTCCACGGAACGCTTTTCAGGAACTGCCGAAGAGATCGGCAAAAAATATGAGGAATTTATGAATACCAGTGCCAAGCTCGGAGCAAACGCTACGAACGAAAAAATCTTTGTCACTAACTTCCTAGAAGGTCTTCTTGTGGTGGATTATCTCTATGCTCGTGGCACCACAGATGACAAAGATCACGGATTGAAAGTGATAGATGGGGTTTTCCATGCCAATGGTGTCATTCATCCGTTTCACAAAACTCTTGAAAGGAAACTGCTGACACCGGCAAGTATGGATATCGGATGGCCAATCATCGCAGATTACCCCGAACGACTGTGGGCTCTGACTCCGAACCGAATTTGGCGTGGTTTTTTTTATTATGGCAGTGCGGGAAAAGTCAATTTCAACAAATGGATGCTGAAGACGGATGGTATTAGAGAAATGCAGAACCCCAATAGGCAGGAATTATACCGAGGACTCATTCACAATGAGCAAGTGCGTGTAGGGCTACTCAGTTATTCCATTTACACCATGCATTTGAACGAGGTGGTCAGACCGAGCGACGGATCTGGTCTGATTGTTATCAAAATTCTCTTCAAACGGCTCTATCCCAAAGATCACGACAAAAAATACAGACAATATCTAGCTCTTCTTGATGCAGCTTACCCTATAATAAAATAATACCCCCTAAATATGATACCCCCCCGCTATTCCCTAATATTAATATTGGCCTCAGCTATATTTACTCAAGTCACAAGTGCTCAGGATTTTCCGTTCGCTAGAGGAACTTTTAATGATTCTGGAAAACTCGCCCAGTGGTCACTTGAAAGAGTGCGCGCACATCGTGATACGGCTATCGGAAAACTAGACGGACTGAAATCCAATGCCGAAAAAGACAACGCTGCAGATTCTTCATACCTCGCATATTCTAGCCCCATAGTTGAGGAAAAAGTTTTCGAAACGGAATTAGATTTAACGGAAGAAAAAGGGGTGGTTTTCATAGCTATTCAAGTCGATGATTTAGCTGCTTTATTGATTGATGAAAAACTCACGGGTAACGAGCCGGCAAATTATAGTCCCGTTGAAGAAACTTTTGTAGTAGAAGGAACGGCACTTTGGAATAAGGACCGATCCTACAGAGAGTTTTCAAGGTATATTCCAGCTGGTCGAAAATATGATCTCACGCTCATATATCGTAATACTGCTAATCTAACAGATAAATACAATGGTTTTGTCGACTATGATGGTGTGAATGTTTTTATGATGTATTTGCCCGTTGAAGTGGTGGAATTGGCGCCAAAACTGATAGATGAGAATGGCAAATCTATACCCAATTCTGAAAAGCCCGCTGCGGCTCCAGAAGCTAATGAAATGGTAGAAATTGATCCATTGGCTAGCCCTAAAGCTTTGACCGACGCTTCAAATATACGCATTGCATGGAGAGACATAAAAGTGAAGTTCGACAAGCTTTTGGTAGGTAAAAAGATTACCTGGTCGATGAACCCGCTATACACACCATCTGTCGTGAAATCCACCGGCCCTGCCGAAGTTTTAGCTCCTGATCCAAAGGGGCCAAGATTCCGAGGATCATGGGATCATGCAGAAGAAACGGCTTCTAAAGATGCATTTTCACCATCAATCGCCTACGGAAAGCATGACTGGGTTCGTTTGTTACCTACATCCGGAAGCACACCAGGGACTGCGACCACTATTGTCAAGGAGGAGGGCTACACTGCAATTCGTGTGAATCTTCCTCCAATTGGATTTAACAAAGCAAAAATTAAAATTGCCATCGAAGGCCTTGATTTTGAAATAGATCTGATTGATCTGGTCGTTCCTGCTGTTGTGGTGATTGATCCGGGTCATGGAGGATTGTTAGCTAGTAAAAAAATTGGCGGATCGAGTCCGAATAATGCATATAGTTACGGGTCAGCGCCACCACCATCTGATCCTAAGAGAAAAAGGAAGATTAATGAAACTATGGCTGATTATAGAGCTATATTAGACCCGAGAAAGGCTGACGAAACTCATGAACAGCATTGGGCTAGGCTTAGTGTAAGCCTCGAAAAAGACATATCTCTTAAATATGGAATTGGTTTAAAGAGTTCGCTACATGAGCGATTTGCTTCGGATTCTAATAAAGCACGCATATTAATGACTAGATCAATTGATAAAAATCTTGAAATCAGTTCACGAGCCAAGATAGCAAAGTTGAATGGAGCTGATATTTTTTTCAGTATTCATTATAATTCGGATGTGAAAGATTGGGTAAGAGGTCCAGAAGTAATATTAAGAAGCAAAGTTAATAGTAACTTGAACCATGCTGAAGACATGGCCTTTGCAGAGAGAATTTTGAATACATTGGACTCACGGGTTCCAGAAGCACCCATCAAAGTTGAAAATACAAACTACAAAGATGAGTTGCCTGATTATCGTGGTATCAAGCAATATCCAACCAACCCTACAGGAGTTGATAAAGATAGTTCATTAGGTAATTCTGAAATAGGTCCTTGTAGTCATGCTTGCCTTGCTGAAATTGAGTTTATGACTTCACCTGCTGTCGAAAAATCGGTAGTTTCAGGCCTAACGGCAGATGATGTTAGCCGCTCTTTGTGTAAAGGTTTTGCTATAGCGATAAGTAATGATATCCATGCAAGGAAAGGGGAGAGATAGAATTCAAAATTACAAATAAATATTTATATGAAAAAAAATCAAATTATATTAATAATCGTCGGAATTTTGGTTATTTCGTTTGGATGTTGGATGAAAATCAAAATTAATCAGCATTTTGAAAATACTTTAAAATCTGAAACAAAGAATAATAAAGAGAAACTGAAACTAACTAATAATATTTTTTTGATTAAAACTGATATATCGGATCAAAATGGAAACTTACGTGAGATTGATTCGGATCATCTTCAATCATTCCGAGTTTCTGGAGATTCTATATTTAAAGGTGATAGGTTAATTTGGAACAGTGAAAAAGAGCATATAAACTTTGTGCAAGAGAGTCCTGATGGCAGTATGCTACTATTTTATAAGCAAATCTCTGATAAATACGTCATTTTAGGACAACTTGATGAAAAATACGAAGAGTTGACTATCGAACTGCCTGGACGAGACAAGGCCACTCGCGAGGATGGTCGTTATTGGGTAGGTAACGATATCTTAATAAGTGAATACATTGATGATTTCGATCCTGTTCCCAAAGGACATGGCAATGAGGGATGGATAAAGGGGAGTATATTATACGCCTATGATTTGAAGAATAAAACTTATGGTGAACTTAAGCTTGAAGATCTTTTGAGCTCTGAGCTTGTTCAATACAAAATTCTAACTGATGAATATGAACCTTCTTATTCTTATAAACTTCCGATTTTACGATACTACCGGATAAAAGGCATTACCGACGAAGGCGTGATATTTTTAACATCAGTTGACACAAGCCAGCCACTGGGAGGTAATCCGAAGGATGAAGGTGCATTTGAGATCAAGGTGAAATAATTTACGGCCTTAAAGCATCGGCGCCCCGACAGATCGGCGACCCCCGACAGATCGGGGTAAACGAAAGATCGCCGCCACGAAATCACTCCACAATCACGGGTGTCCCGACGGTCACGTTTTCGAAGAACTTTTCTGCCATGTGGTGGGGCATTCTAACGCAACCGTGCGATGCGGCGTAGCCTGGGAGGTAGCCGGTGTGCATTCCGATGGCGTTATTGAAGCGCATGAAATATGGCATGGGGGCATTGTAGAAGGCTTGGCCGGGGCCGACTTTATCTACGCGGATATCCGCGCTGTCATTAATGACAGCTCCGGTGGTCTTGTCTTTGATGACGCCGTAGAGAGTTGATTTGTGGTCTTTGTTTTTCTGGATGATTTTGTAATTGCCCGGAGGCGTGCCGGAATCTTCTTTTCCGGAGGAGATTTTTGAAACCCCAACGAGTTTGTTGCCCTTGTAAAAATAGGCTTTTTGATGAGTGCGATTGATCTTGATGACCGATGGGCCTTGCGTGTCATCGCCTTCCCAGTAAGAGACATCATCGGGAATAGCAGGCGCTGGAGTGCCGGGGCCACCGGAGGTGGGTCGATGGATTGGGCCACCGATGCCGGCGAGGTAATCGGAGCCTGGAGGTTTGGTATCCACGCAGGAAACGAGGAGGATCGTGCAGGCGAGTAGATAAAAGTATTTCATGAATGCGTAGTAATTAGACTGAATTGTGCGGATTTGCAAGCCCGTCGGTCGGGTAAGCGCGTAGCAAGAGTTGCGGAAACGGAAAAAATTCCATAAACCATATGTTCATGCAGGAAGAACTACTGGTATTGCCACCAAATTTTGAAATCGAACGCACGTTGCGGGAGCAGCTCAGCGGTCGGCCCGGCCACCAGCGCTGTGTGGTGGGGGAGGAAGAATTGTTGCTCGTGGTGCACGAAGTTCCGGAGGCGGGCATCCCAGAGCGTAAGGCAATATTTTTCTGGCGTCAGCGAAATGGAAAATGGCAGCAGCCCAGTGGGCCAGGGTTGAGTGATCTCAGTGGATTACTGGATCGCTATGCGAAAGCGATCGATGGTAACGAAGAGCAGTTAGAAAAAACCGAATCTACCGAACTCGTTTTCAAAATCCTTAGGCATGCTGGACCGCTCACGCGAAGCACACGAAACTTGGTCCATGCGCTCGAGGGCGCCCTCGCTGAAGAGCCCGAGGATCGTGAAATTATTTCCTTCCGCGACCGAGCTAGGGAGCTCGAACGGGCGGCTGAACTCCTGCAAAGTGATGCCCGGGAAACCCTGATTTTCTGGCAGGCGGAGGCTTCAGAGCAACACGCGAAAGCCTCGGATCGATTGGGGAGAATCCTTTTCAAGCTGAACCTCGTCACCGGCTTCTTCTTGCCTGTCGTCGCATTAGGAAGCTTGTTCGGCATGAATGTTAATTTGCCGGATTTTGTTCATGAATTATTTTGGCTGATCTTTGTGGGCGGTTTGGTTGTGGGGGGATTGCTGTTGTGGTTTGTGGCGCGGAACAATGATTAAGTTGTTAGATATGAAGAAACTTTTGGTGATAGGCGCCGGTTATTTAGGCGATGAAATTTTGCGGCAATTCAAAGCTGCAGGATGGCAAACAATCGGTGCATCGCTGAGTGGTGGAGAAGATTTGATCGCCTGTGATGTGAGCGATCCGGAATCGGTTGGCGCGCTTCCCGATGCGGATGCGATTATTCATTGTGCGGCATCGGGTCGCGGTGGTGAGGATGCCTACCGGAACGTTTATCTCAACGGCTGCGAAAATCTTGTCCGCCGATTTCCTCATTCCAAGATCGCTTTTACCTCCAGTAGTTCGGTTTACGCGCAACAGAATGGCGAGATGGTGTCAGAGGAATCCGAAACCATTCCTGATCGTGAGACGGGTAGGTTGTTGCTGGCTGCGGAAAAATGTGTGACCGATGCCGGCGGCGTGGTCGCAAGGCTGGCAGGAATTTACGGGCCGTACCGCAGTGTGTTGTTGAGTAAATTTAAAAGTGGCGAGGCGGTGATAGAGGAAGACGGCCGACGTTTCATCAATCAAATCCACCGCGATGATGCAGCCAGCGCGTTGCTGCACTTGTTTTCCCTATCA
Organism: Akkermansiaceae bacterium; assembly: GCA_031431855.1. Taxonomy (GTDB): domain Bacteria; phylum Verrucomicrobiota; class Verrucomicrobiia; order Verrucomicrobiales; family Akkermansiaceae; genus Luteolibacter. The sequence goes on from JANPEG010000067.1 coordinate 74,103, forward strand.
GAATTTCCGGCGAGTCAGGTTTTCAATGTCTGCGATTCGGAAAGCTTAACTCAGTTGGAGGTTTACCAAGGGCTTGCCGAAACATTTGGAAAAGATATGCCGCCCAGTGGACCCCGGGATTTGAATCGCAAACGCGGTTGGACCCACAAACAAGTTTCCAACGCCAAGCTCAGAGCAACTGGTTGGCAGCCGAAATATCCGTCGTTTCTGGATGCGGTGGAAAACTTATAGCGTCCCGCTCCACGTCCAAAGATTAGCATCGAAATATTTATGCGCGGTGTGGATCAAGCCTTCCGCGCGACCTTTGGGGCGGAGGATGGCGATGATGGTTGAGCCGGACCCGGACATCAACACGGCTTTGGTATCGCGGCGGTTTTGCAACCAGTCTTTGAGTTCGGCGAGGTAGCGATGTTTGGCGAAAACGGTTTTTTCCAGATCGTTAACTAACTCCAGGCCGGCGTAGCGATAGCTGTCGTAGCGGATGCCTGGAAGGGGTTCGGCATTCAAACAATTCTTATAAGCATCCGCGGTGGAGACGCTGAAGCCGGGTTTGAACAAAACGATGGGAAGATCCGGCGGGGTGGGGGCGGCTTCGATGATTTCACCACGGCCTCTGCACCAAGCTGCACCGGCGTAGAGAAAAAACGGAACGTCCGATCCTATCCCTGCCGCCAACTGATGGAGTTCGTCCATGGGCAGGGGATTTTCCAGCTGACCGTTCAGGGCTAACAGGACCGTCGCAGCATTGCTTGATCCGCCACCGAGTCCCGCACCGTGCGGTATGCGTTTTTCTAGATGGATATGGTAAGGCTGGGGTTGTCCGGATTTTTCAGCCAGAGCTTCGACCGCTTTCACCACGAGGTTTCGTGAATCGGTTGGTAAACTTGGATCCGAGCAAGTGAAGGAAAAGGTATCTGAGGGAAGAATGGTGATTTCATCCGCCAAGCCAGGAAGTTTGACCATCAAGGTTTCGATGTCATGAAAACCATCGGAACGTTTTGAAAGAACGCGGAGGGAGAGATTGAGTTTAGCAGGTGAGAGCACGTTGGGTTGTGGTAGATGAAATTTTAGCGAAGCGCAAGCAGCGCGAGCATCCGACCTGTTTGGCCTTTTTCGATCCGATACGAGTAATGCACTGTCAGGTCCGAGGCGGTGTTCTGGCAGCTATCGTGAAACTGCACAATTCCTAACTCGCTCGCCTGCAGGCGAATCGTCGCTGCGAAATCGATATCGTAATCCGGCGGGCGGATACATGGCGAAACCACGCAGACGAGATCGCTTGGACGCGTGCCATAAAGCTCAGTCATCTGCATAACCGCTTCACGCAGGATATTTCCTTCGGTGCCTTTTTTCCCGGAATGTAACAACCCGATCGAACGCGTCACGGGATCGGCTAAATAGATCGCGGCGCAGTCTGCGACGTAAATGGCCAGCAGTTGGCCGGGCAAATTCGTGATCAAGCCATCCACTCCGGCATGTTGGATGATGGACAGTTCTGAAATTTCCGTGATCGCGGCGATTTGATTGCCATGGATCTGCTCAGCGTGGTGGCGGGTGAAAATTTCCGGAAACGCCTCGGCAATCCAGCGGTCGTGATGCGGCGCGAGATTGCTCAATGCGAACTCACGATCGCCCAAAACGTCCACGCCTACCTGCCTTGGAATCCAAGATGCTTGAAATCCTGACAACTCAAGTAGCGGGTCTATAAAAGAAAACACCTCCGTCACGACCGAGATCGTAACGGAGGCACATCGAATTCGCCAAGCGGGTTTCGCTCGGCACAGGTAAAATTAAATGAGAGTGCGATTTTTCAGAGCGCGATGCGTGTGTTCCACGGTTTCCGCCTCATCTTCATCCATACCGGCAAGGATTCCTGCGAGATCGATCGCAATTTCCTTGCGCATTCTGGATACGAGCTCGACTCCTTTGGTGGTGATGCGAACCATGATTTTACGACGATCTTCCGCCGCATTCACGCGCTCGACATAACCGAGTTTTTCCAAGCGATCGACCAAACCGGTGGCGGCTGCGGTCGAGTGGCCCATTTTTTTCGCGATATCGGACATTGTCAGGTATTCTTCGCTAGATAAATAGGTGAGTAAGAAGAACTGAGAGAAGGAAACGTTTCCTTTGTTCAGTTCTCCAGATAGGTTGAGAATGCAGCTGCGCTGGGTGAAGAGCACGAAGTCTGCGAGGCGATCAGCGTCAGCTTTCGCCACGGTGCTGCTTGCACCAGGTGAGGTATTTTTCATGTTGGCTGGTTGTATGGTTCATGTTGGGACATGGAAGAACCTCCTCGTTTTATGGAAATTCCAAGCTCATCTGACTTTCATCAGCGAAGCTTGGTGGGACTATTTCAAAAAAAACTCAGAAATCCTTAGGACTTCGCTAAATTATTTAAAATTTCTTGAATGGGAAGCCTGAAATTCGACAAAAGTTAATAAATTACTCATCCGTAAGGAAAATCCTTTAAAAATAAAGAGGTTTACCCAAGCGAATCCGAGTCCATCGGCGGATCAAGTCGCCATTTGGCCACTTTCAGATACTCCTCATCCAGCTCGATTCCTGTGAAATGGGAGATATTTTGAGATATTGCGGCTAAAGCCGACGAACCGATCCCTAAAAATGGGTCCAACAGGTTGGTGGCCTCTGCTTTTCCGTGGATTTTGATGCATTGTTCGGCCAAGGCGACGGGAAAAGTCGCGGGGTGGGGGCGTTCGCCTTTACGGGATTGGATGGTTTCGTAGGGGATGAACCAAGTATTTCCCCGGCAGCGCAGATCCTGACCTTCCGTGTGACCCCAACGGGCGATGTTGGATTTATAAACGTAGGGTACGCCAGCTGCGCGTCGGTCTAGTGGGACGTCACCGGATTTCGTGAGATGAAAAACGTATTCATGGCAGTCGTTGACGTAGCGCTTGGAATTGATCGGTTTGAAATGCCCTGCGGAAATTGGCTCGCCGCTAGCTGGAGTGATGGTGATCGATTTTACCCAATGAAACGTATTTTGCAGAACAAACAATGGCTCCGGTCCATAGGTCAGAGCGAGGACGAGTTGATGGGGGAGAAGAGGATTCGATGGTGCGGCACCGATGTTGAGAAAAAACGACGCGTCGTCTTTCATCACGCGCTTCACTTCGGCTGCCCAAGCTTTGCACCAAGCGAGAAATTCATCGCGCGGCGCGGTGTCTTTGAATGAAGCATAGTTGATCCCGAGATTGTAAGGCGGTGAGGTCATCACGAGATCGAAGGACTTCTCCTTCAGCGTGGGGAGGATCTTTAAACAATCGCCATGGTGAAGCTCGATCATGTTTACCCGCGCAAATGCTCAATCGCTGCCACCAAATCATCGCTCGTTACGGTCTCAATGACCTGTGCTTCTCCGATTGCGGAAAGCGTGACGAAACGGATTTTTCCCGATTTGAATTTCTTATCGCGGGTCAATTTTTCCATCACGGTTTCTGTTGCGATGCTTGGTGAGAGTTTCAACGGCAGGCGGAAATGCCCGAGTAGTTCGAGGATTTTGGCGGAAGCTTCCTGACTCAGCTCGGAATGCTTTTCGGAAATTACTAACGCAGCCCGTATCCCCAGCGCGATGGCCTCGCCATGCAGCATTTGGCCATAAGGCAACGAAGCCTCAATGCCGTGCCCTATCGTGTGGCCGAAGTTTAACAGAGCGCGGATGTCTTTGGTTTCATACTCATCCGCCTCAACGATGCGTGCTTTGATCGCGATGTTGCGCGCCAATAACTCCGCCGGAACTTCGCGTTTCTCAGGATCAATGGCCAAAAGATCTTCCAACATCGCCGCGTCGCGGATCGCCGCATGTTTGATCGCTTCGGCAAATCCTTCGTGAAACTCACGCGCCGGCAATGTCTTCAAGGTCTCGGGATCGACGATGACCAGTTTCGGTTGGTGAAACGCTCCCAATAGGTTTTTACCTTCCGCTACATTCACTCCGGTTTTTCCACCGACTGATGAATCGACCTGGGAAACAATCGTGGTGGGAATCTGGACGAAAGGAATTCCGCGGTAGAAAATCGATGCGACGAATCCCGCTAGATCGCCGACCACTCCGCCGCCTAGTGCGATGATGATGGAGCGTCGATCGTGACCCGCACGAATCATCTCACGGCAAAGCGCCTCCGCATGGGAAAGCGATTTTGAACCCTCGCCCGCCGGAACCGTGTGTAAGGTTGGTGGGTTTTCGGTGAAACTTGAGATCACCGTCTGCGCGTGGTGTGCGGCAACCGTTTCGTCGGAAATGATCGCCGGCCGCAGATGCGAAAGCCCCTGCTGCTTCAGCATTTCAGCAACAGAAGACAACAAGCCATTTTCAACAATGACTGGATAAGAACGATCGCCGAGTGCGACTTGGACGGTGGGCATGTGGGAGGTTTAAGTATAAATCATCAATTAGGAAACTCCGAATTGGAGAGTTCGCAAAATCGATTCCTGTCATCTCTTCGGGATAAGGACGCGTTGATTAGCTCACAACAAAACTAACCCAGAAATTTCTCAACCCAGCCCTCCTCTCCTCCGTTTCCTCTCTTCCCTCCATGTAAAATATGCCTGCAACACCCTCCACGCTCACCAAACTTTTCCCGATTATTCCGAAATAATGTTTGCTTATTCGTCCCCGAGAATGCAGGTTTTCCTTGAAACCTGACAAAGAAAGGTAAATTACTAAGGATTATGCTTCCCGAGAGTTCCCCGTTTTCCCCAGACCAGCGCAAGTCGTTGGATTCGCTACTTGCTGGCTTTGATGCGCTTCAGCGCGGATGGCTCAGTGGATTCCTTGCTGCGCAGTCATCTGCTGTTGCTCCTGTCGCCGCTCCCGCAGCTGCTGGTAAATTGACCGTGCTTTACGGCACCGAAAGCGGAAACGCCGAGCAACTCGCCGATCGCGCCGTCAAAGAAGCCAAGAAAAAAGGTTTCAAGGCAGTGATGAAAAACATGTCGGACATTTCTCCTGCTGATCTCGCGAAAGTCGATAACCTTCTCGTGATTGTCTCCACATGGGGCGATGGCGAAGCACCCGAAACCGCAGTGAGTTTCCACAAAGCGTTCATGTCCGAGGATGTGAAACTCGCCGGCGTGAAATTCTCTGTCTGCGGACTTGGCGATACTTCTTACGAAAAATTCTGTGAGATCGGTAAGCAGTTCGATGCTCGTTTGGAAGTGTTAGGCGCGACCCGCGTTGCACCTCGCGCGGATTGTGATGTCGATTTCGAAGACACTTATTCTGAGTGGTTTGCAACAGCGCTCAAAGCGATCACTCCTGCCACTGTCGCCGCTGCCCCAGCTGCTTATGAATATACAGCTCCGACCAGCACGGAGTTCGGAAAGAAAAATCCGTTTCCATCTGAAGTGATCGATAACGTCCTGCTGAACGGCGAAGGTTCCGCAAAGGAAACCATTCACGTTGAACTATCTCTAACAGGCAGCGGCTTGCAATACGAACCCGGCGATGCGCTCGCCGTGCAGCCGACAAATTGCCCGAGCATGGTGAAAGACATCATCAACGCCGCGCAACTCATCGGCACCGAGGAAATCGAAGTTAAAGGCGTGGGCAAAAAACTTTTGGCGGATGCGTTACGAGAAGATTTCGATATCACCGCGCTGTCCAAAGCCGTGCTCAAAAAACTCGCCGAAGCAACGAGCTCTGCAATGCTCATCGCGCTACTCGAAGAAGAAGCCAAAGACCAACTCCGCGAATACATCGACGGTCGCGAAATCATCGATGCGATCATCGACTTCGCGCCCAACGGCTTATCTGCCGAGGCCCTTTGCGGAATTTTCCGCAAGCTTCCGATCCGTCTCTATTCGATCGCTTCCAGCCCGCTTGCGCATCCCGATGAAGTTCACCTCACCGTCGCGGCTGTGAGATACGAAACTCATGGTAGAACCCGCAAGGGCGTTTGCTCCACCTATCTTTCCGACACCGCGAAGATCGGTGAAAACGTTTCGGTGTTCGTTCAGCCTAACAAAAACTTCCGCCTTCCTGCTGATGACAACACGCCCATCATCATGGTCGGTCCCGGCACTGGAGTGGCTCCTTTCCGTTCCTTCGTCGAGCATCGCGCCGCCACTGGAGCGCCGGGTAAGAGCTGGTTATTCTTCGGCGACCAACGCTACACCTACGATTTTCTCTACCAACTCGAATGGCAGGATTTCCTGAAAAACAAACAGCTCACCAAGCTCGACCTCGCCTTCTCGCGTGATCAACCCGAGAAAGTTTACGTCCAAGACAAAATGGTCGAGCAAGGCGCTGAGATCTACGCATGGCTTGAGCAAGGCGCGCATTTCTATGTCTGCGGTGACGCCAGCCGCATGGCCGCTGATGTTCACGAAGCACTCATTTCCATCGTAGTAAACCAAGGCGCAAAATCCCGCGAACAAGCGGAGGAATACGTTGAAAATTTAAAGAAAGCAAAGCGTTACCAGCGCGACGTTTATTGAACTTAAAAAATCTAACAAAGGACTTTTATCATGGCTGAAGAAAAATTAGCAGCGAACGAATACATCAAAATCCGTAGTAATTATCTACGCGGAACGATCCAGGAAGGTCTTGCTGACTTGTCTACTGGCTCGATGAGCGAGGATGATCAGCAGTTGCTGAAATTCCACGGCACTTACCAGCAAGACGATCGCGATCTGCGCCCGAACCGTCGTAAGCATAAATTGGATAAGGCTTACTCGTTCATGATCCGCATCCGCGTTCCGGGTGGTGTCGCGACTCCGCATCAATGGCTCGAAACCGACCGCATGGCCACTCAGTTTGCCAACGGCACCATCAAGCTCACCACCCGCCAAGCGTTCCAATTCCACGGCATTATCAAGTCGAACTTGAAAAGAACCATCGCTGAAATCAACCAAACTGCGATGGATACGATCGCGGCTTGCGGCGATGTGAACCGCAACGTGATGTGCAATCCGAATCCTTATCTTACCTCGGTTCACGCAGAAGTGCTGAAAGTTTCCCAACAGATTTCCGACCACCTCACTCCACAAACGCGTGCCTATCACGAGATCTGGTTAGATGGTGAAAAGGTCGAATCCAGCGAAGAAGAGATCGAGCCGATCTACGGCAAAACTTATCTTCCACGCAAATTCAAGATCACGATCGCGGTGCCGCCATCCAACGATGTCGATATCTACGCGAACTGCCTGTCTTTCATTGCTATCGTAGAGAATGAAAAACTTGTTGGTTTCAACGTCGCTGTCGGCGGCGGTATGGGCATGACCCACGGTTCCGAGGAAACCTATCCTCGCCTCGCGGATGTCATCGGTTTCTGCACGGTCGAGCAAGTCAACGACGTCGCTGAAAAAGTGGTTCTCGTGCAGCGCGATTTCGGTTGCCGCACGGAGCGCAAACATGCGCGTTTGAAATACACCGTGGACGATCACGGCCCCGATTGGTTCCTTGAAAAACTCAACGAATACCTCGGTTACAAACTCGGTCCGGTCCGCGAATTCAAATTCGAGGACAACGGCGATCGCTACGGTTGGGTCGAAGGCGTGAATGGAAAATTCAACCTCACCCTTTTCATCCAAGGTGGTCGCGTGCTCGATACTCCTAGTTACCCAATGCGTACCGGTCTGCGTGAAATCGCGAAAATTCATGACGGTGACTTCCGCCTCACTGCGAACCAAAACCTGATGATCGCCAACGTTTCTCCAGAGAAGCGTCCGGAGATCGAAAAGCTTCTCGAACAATACGGGATCAAAGACAGCCACTTGAAAAGTGCCCTGCGTTTGAACTCGCTCGCCTGTGTTGCGTTACCGACTTGTGCGCTCTCCCTCGCTGAGGCGGAACGTTACTTGCCTGAACTTCTAACTGAACTCGAAGAAGTCATCGAAGAAGCCGGCCTCCGCCACGACGCGATCACCATCCGTATGACCGGCTGCCCGAACGGTTGCGCGCGTCCTTACATTTCCGAGATTGGTTTTGTGGGTCGCTCACCCGGCTGTTACAACGTCTACCTAGGCGGTGGCTTTGCGGGGCAGAGACTCTCGAAAATGTATCGTGAGAATTTCCCAGGTAACGAAGTCAAAACTTTACTTGGCCCAATCATCAAACACTACGCGAAAGAGCGTAGTGAAGGTGAACGTTTTGGCGATTTCTGCATCCGTGCAGGCTACGTCGCCGCAACCGAGCAAGGCAAAGATTTCCACAAGAATATCAAAGAAGAAGCCCGCGTCTAAATCACAGATCCACAATGGAAGCTTTGAAAGTAAACGACCAAGACCAAGATGTCGCCGATCCCGCACAGCTTTCCGGTGAGCTCGTGAATCTGCGCGCAGGTCAGCGGCTTGAATTGCTTTATAAGCAACTTGGCGATCGTCTGGTTGCGAGCACCAGCTTCGGCCTGCAAGCTGCGGTGATGCTCAAACTCATCCACGATCACGCACCGAAAATCCCCGTCGTCTTCATCGATACCGGATTCCTGTTTCCTGAGACCTACCGCTACGCGGAAGAGTTGATGGAAAAATTCCCGCTCGATTATCGGATTTATCATCCAACGATTTCCGCTTCTCGCATCCAAGCACTTTGGGGGAATCTCTGGGAAAACGGAAAAGAAGGTGCGGATCGCTACGCGCTTCTAACAAAAGTCGAGCCGATGAATCGCGCGTTGCGTGAAATCGGTGGCGATGTTTGGATCAGCGGCCTGCGTCGCTCTCACTCCGATACGCGCCAAGAACGTAATTTCGCCGAACAGCAGAAAAGAACTCTCAAAGTCTATCCCATTCTCGATTGGGCCGACGCACAGGTGGATCTGTTTTTCCACCAACACCAACTTCCCCGTCATCCCCTAGCAGAACAAGGCTACGTCACCATGGGTGATTGGCATAGCACCAAGCCTTCCGAAGACGGCACCGCCAACGGCACCCGCTTCAATGGCGAGAAATTTGAGTGCGGTTTGCATCTCGAATCCACCACTTCGGATTTCCAGATTTAGGAGCGGTTCTTTTTGCTTCTCTCATAAAACAAATTTCTAGCATGATTCAATCTGATTGATCTCGGCGATCATTTCATCATTACCATTATCCATGCCATTACATCGCCATCATATTGTCCTCGCCAGTTGCGTTTGGGTTGCTCTGTTTCTGAGTAGTTGTGTTTTTAAAAGCGACGAGGACTTACGGCGAACTTATCTACCCGAGGAGAAACGAGTTCCGGTGTTGATTAAAACTAGCGGAAAATTGACCTATCAACAGCTCAAAGGCTCCGATATCGCGATCGTCCAGTGTCCGCGTCAACCGACAATGTCGGTTTACTGGCCTGATGGGGTTGCGCATCTGGAACAGGCGGATGTTGAGATTCTTGATGAAAAATGGGAGGGAGGAAAACGGTTGATTCTTCGGGTGATTTCGAATGGCAAGACCCTGTATGATGCGTCTATCTGCGATCTGCATCACGTTCCGATGCTCCGCAGGGAAGAGCAGGGGGTTGATGGCGGTGAGTATCCGGATTCGCTCTTTGAGGATGGTGAACCCAAGCTATTCAAGAATGATGGAAAGGTCTACCTTCTATGTGGTTCCGGAATCAGGCATACGGTATGGCGTTGCCCGACCTGTTATGAAGCCTCCGAACGCTGGAGGAAACGCCATGGGATATCCGATTGATTTGGATGCCGCTGAAATGTTTTAGCTTTCGTGCGTCTCACTTTGAAGTTAAGCAAATAGATATGAAATCAAGTTCCGTCATCCGATGTTTGTCCGTGTTGTTCGTCTTGGGTATTTGCCATGCACGTGCAGAGCAGACCAAAGAAAAGATTTGGACCGATCCTGAAGTCGCGCTAAGTGAAGATACTGATTTTTCGATTCAGGGAGAATACGGAAGTGCAAAACCAGAAGGTGCCACTGAGGGGGTTCAGGTCGTCGCGCTCGGAGGCGGCGCGTTTGATGCCTATCTATTGCAAGACGGACTCCCGGGCTTGGGATGGACTCCTGATAAGACGCGCACCATTCTTAAAGGCACACGTCAGGAAGATAAAATCGTTTTCGAAAGTTCTGACAAATCGATCACGGCAACGATTCAAAACAGCAAGTGGATTCTAACAGATAAGGATGGTAAGAAATCGGAGCTTCCACGCATCGAGCGTAAGAGTCCGTCTTTGGGGATGGCTGCGCCGAAGGACGCTGTGGTTTTGTTTGATGGAAGTTCGGCAGAGCAGTGGGAAAATGGAAAAGTTGAAAACGGCTTTCTCGCTTCTGGCTGCACCTCCAAGCAACGCTTCGCAAGTTATCGTCTTCACCTCGAATTCCGCACGCCCTACAAGCCCACTGCTCGTGGACAGGGTCGCGGCAACAGCGGCATTTATCACAGCGGCCGTTGGGAAACCCAGGTGCTTGATTCCTTCGGGCTCGATGGAAAGGACAACGAGTGCGGAGGGATTTATTCGGTCTCAAAACCCATTCTCAACATGTGCCTGCCGCCACTCGCATGGCAGACCTATGATGTCGATTTCACGGCCGCTAAATTTGATGCCGAAGGCAAACGAACCGTATGGCCTCGGATCACCGTGAGGCTCAATGGCGTGCTCGTGCATGACGACCTGGAACTCAACAAGGATTTCACCACCGCTGCGCCGATGTCGACTCCGCTCGTAAATCCCGAGGGCCCAGTTAATATCCAAGATCATGGCAACCCAGTCTTTTTCCGCAATATCTGGATCGTGCCGGTGAAGGACTGACCAGCGAGGAGGAGTTTATCGAAACGATGCTAGCGGGAACGTGGTGATCTTCCTTCGCCTTTTAGTATGATGGTTTCGGAGGGAAGCGCAGCCCCTCGCTGAATCCATTCTCTCAGGGTAGCTACTTCGCGTGTGCTCATCGCGTGACCCGTCGGCGGCATCGCACCTGCCTGATTGTCGGCTAGGGTGACGACTACGTAAAAGCGGCTTTTCTCGGGATTTCTCGGCACAATCAAATTGTTAGGCCCAATCAGGCCGGCGAGGGCTTTGGTATCGGTTAGAGAGGGCATCCCCGGTAGTCGGATCGCCGCATGGCAGTGAACACAGTTGCGCTCAAGCACCGGCTTGACCTTGGCGAAGGCGGCAGCATTGTCGTTATCCTGGATTTCAACTTCGGTTTGAGTTGCGCAGGAAATAACAAATAACACGGCACTCGATAGAAGAAGGCCGCGGAGCAACGGTGGAGACAGAGGAAAAAATTTCATAAGCGGTCAGGAAGATTGGAAGTAATAGAGTGAATAAGTGATCAAATCAGTGCAGGTGGGAATAGAATTGATTGCGTTTTGCTTTGAGCGGCGATCTGCGTCGAGAGCTACCTACCCATGCTTCGCTTTTATCATGATGGCGGCTTATCTGCTGTAAAGCTGAGTCTTGCGAGTTCCGCGTAGTATTCGCAGCTTTCTAAGAGTTCATAATGGGTTCCGTGGGCGACGACTTCGCCGAGGCGCATGACGTAGATTCGGTGCGCGTTTTTGATCGTGCTGAGACGGTGCGCGATGACGAGGCAGGTGCGGTTTTGTCGGAGCTCGTCGACAGCTTGTTGGATGAGTTTTTCGCTCTTCGTATCGACGGCGCTGGTGGCCTCGTCGAGGAGGAGAATGGGCGCGTTTTTCAGGAAGGCGCGGGCGATGGAAATGCGTTGTTTCTCGCCACCGCTGAGGCGACCGCCTCGTTCGCCGACGGTTGCATCGAGCTGACCATCGAGACGTTCGACAAAGTCTGCAGCGCACGCGCGTCGTAGGCTTTCCCAAAGTTCTTCTTCCGTCGCATCGGGTTTGCCGATCAGGAGGTTCTCTCGGATGGTTTGATTGAATAGATAGCTTTCCTGGGTGACATAGCCGATGGCATCGCGGAGGCTCGCCTTGTTCAAATGGCTGATGGGTTTTCCATCCAGATAAATCTCACCGGTGCTCGGATCGTAGAGTCTTGTTAGAAGTTGGAATAGAGTGCTCTTGCCCGCGCCAGTCGCGCCGACGATGGCGACGGTTTGATAAGGCGGGACGATCAGGTTGATGTTGGTGAGAATGGGGCGGCTCTCGTCGTAGCAAAAACTCACGTTTTCAAAACGGATCTCGCCCTTCACCGAATCCGGATGATCGCCACTGACTAGGTCTTCCGCCCCTGACATGTTGATGATCTCGAAAACCCGTCTGCCTGAGATGAGTCCACCGAGAAACGATGTGCTCAAACCGTGCAGTCGGCTGATTGGCTCATACAACATACCGATGAGCATTAGAAACTGAGTGAGCTGGCCGATCGTGATTTCCTTCATGATGCACCAGTAAGCTCCGCATCCAACTAATAGGATGAGGCCAATATCACCGAGGAAACCCATGCTCGGTCCATAGAGAGCCCAAGCGCGCTGGAGCCGAGTTTGATGGCGGCGATACTCGGTGCTGGATCGGTCAAAATCGCGCTGCTTTTCAGGCTCGAGCGTGTAGGTTTTGATCTGGCGGATGCCGGCAATGTTGTCATGGAGCAGGGAGTTGAGTCCGCCTGCGGACTCGCGGGCATTCTCCGCTCTCGGACTCACCCATCGGGCGTTGATCCAACCTCCCGCTGCGATGAATGGCACGGGCAGCAGGGTGACGAGCGCCAGTTTTGGATGCACCCAAAACATGAAGCCTGCGGTTAGGATGATTTGAAGGATGGATGGCAGGGTCTGATCGATGCCATCTAGAACGATGCGCTGTGTCGCAGGCACATCGGTCGACATGCGCATGAGGATGTCGCCCGTGGACTGGCGATCGAACCATTTCAGCGGAAGGTGCTGAATCTTATCATGCAATCGACTTCGGAGATCGTAGGTCATGCGTAGCTCGAAGGCATTGTTAGTGAGTGTTCGTAGGCTGAAAAAAATCTGCCGCAGTAGCATCGCGCCGAGAGCCATCGCTGCGGCAGGGAGGATGCGCGAGGTGTCTCCGTTGGGAATGATATCGTCGAGAAACCACTGAGTGAGTCCGGGAAACACGAAACCTAACAGAGTTCCCGCAATAGACAGACTCAAGCCTGCAGCAACGCGCCATGGATAGCGCGCCATGAAGTGAAGTATGAGCAAAAAGGGAGAAGTGGTTTTCATGAAGGAAGAGAAAGATGATTGTTCCGGATCTCCCAGCTCCCCGAGCGATCGAGTTCTAGAAGTCGCTCGTGATGTTCTATCAAGGTCGTGCGGTGGCCCACGCTGATATAACCCACTCCAGATCCTTTCAGTAAGGCATATAGGCGATCTTGATTGGCTTCGTCGAGGGCACTGGTCGCCTCGTCGAGAAATGCGAACTTGGGCGGGTGCAGGAAAAGGCGAGCAAAGGCAACCCGCTGCTGCTCGCCGAGAGAAAGGATGTTGGTCCAGTCCACGACGCGATCGAGATCGCCATCAACACGTGCGAACACATCGGCGAGATTCACTTCTTCCACGATCCGGTGTATTTCATCATCACTCACTGCGCGACCTGGAAAGGGATAGAGTAACTGATCACGTAAGCTGCCCTGAACCATATAGGGTCGCTGCGGAAGAAACATGAGATCGCTTAAAGCCGGTCTTTCGAGTGATCCGGAGCCACTCGACCAAAGGCCGGCGACGGTGCGCAATACCGAACTTTTCCCCGTTCCGCTCGCGCCCATGATGAGCATGCTCTGCCGTTTCCGAAGCTCGAAAGATAAATCGGTCACCAGCGTTTTGGAGCCATCAGGTGTCCGCACCGTCATTTTATCCAGTCTGATGAAGCGGCTTTCATCGTCCAACTCCAGATTCGCTTCGTTGATGATGCGTTCTTCTTCGGCATCGTGTTCGTCGAGGTTATCCCACAAATTTCCGAGACGCTGCACACCTGCGAGATAGGCACTGATGATACCGAACTGGGTGATGATGAGCGATACGGCTGCGAGTACTTGGGCAAAGGCGCCGGCTGACTGGGTAACAACTCCGAGTTCGACTTCACCGCGCATGAACATCGGTGCGACAACCATAACCGGCAGAACGAGCGCGATGTAATTGTAGCTGTTAGTAAAGAAGCCGAGATTGCGGTTCCATGTGATGATCTTCCGCATGTTGCCCACTGCTAGCGTGAGGCGGTTAAAGAGATCGAGATGCTCGCGTTTTTCTCCACGGTAAAAGGCGATGGACTCTGCATTGTCTCGCACGCGGACGAGGCTATATCGGAAGTCGGCCTCTTTCTCATACTGATGGTAGTGAAGCCCGACGAGGCGTCGACCAATGAGGATACTCACTGCCGTTCCTACCACTGCGTAAACTAGCAGAAGTGCCACGAGCGTGCCAGAAATCGCCCAGAGCACGCCAATGAAAGCGATCAAGGTCACGAGAGAGTTCAGGCCGATGAGGAGAAATGAGAGCGAGCTGGCGGTGAAGTTCCGCACATCTTCACTGATCCGTTGGTCGGGGTTGTCGATGCTTTCCGATCCTCGCAACCGATAGTATGCGCGGTTGTTGAAGTAGCGTTTCACGAGGTGTTGAGCCATCCACTCTCGCCAGAGCAAGGCGAGACGTTCTTCCACCCAACGGTAGTAAACTCCGATGACCACCGCGAGGGCGAAGGTACCGAGATAGAGCCACAACATCATCCAGTAGGCTGCCGGGTCTTTTTTCGCGATGGCATTCATGAAATCCCGTCCCGCATAGCTCATCAGCACCTGGACAGCTCCGACTGCCAGCGACATGCCCACTAACCCGATGAGATAACCCCGCGCTTTATGTCGGCGTTCCGAAGCGAAGAAGGCTTTCGATATGATCCAAAATTGCCGCAAAGTTGTGCCTAAAACTTCCCGACGGGAGGATTTGTTGACTGCAGAATGCGAGTCGTCGTTCGGGTTGGACATGTACGGATAGGATGTGACTCCTCCTATCCCTTGTCTATGGGGTGAATACTCTATGGCATGCATTCGCTAGAAAGTCTCTGCCAAATGAAATCTTGGCAAAGCGCTGCGGATAGATAGGCTCGTGTGAAATGGAAAGTGCCGCGAAATCTCCAGATTCAGCCTCAAATCGAGGTGAGCCGAAGTTTTTTCTTACCGAAACCTGCTGGGTTATCACAGTCTAGATTCCTCGCTCGCCCCGCATTCCATATCCATCAAAACCCAAAATAGAAAACTCATATCAATATGTTAAATTCATTCGTTGTTCCTATCCTCGCCAGCGTCAGTAGCAGCGCTGGAGGCGCCCTAGGAAGTGGCCTCAAGTTTGATCTCGATCTGATCGATTGGTCGATCCTCTTCATCTACCTGGTGTTTGTCATTGGCATTGGTTTCGCGTTGAAACGCCAAACCAAAACGGCGGAGGATTTCCTTTTATCAGGCCGTTCGATCCCTGGTTGGATCACGGGTCTCGCCTTCATTTCCGCAAACCTCGGGGCACAGGAACTCATCGGCATGGCGGCATCCGGTGCCGAGTACGGTATTATGACTTCCCACTTTTATTGGGTGGGGGCGATCCCGGCGATGGTGTTCCTCGGTATTTTTATGATGCCGATGTATTACGGGTCCAAGGCCAAGTCGGTGCCTGAGTATTTGAAAATGCGCTACGACGAGCGCACGCGTGTTTTTAACTCGATTTCGTTCGCCTTCATGACGATATTTTCGTCTGGCATCTCGATGCATGCGCTGGCCGATCTACTCACCGCACTGGTTGGTTGGAACTACTATGGCTGGCTCATCGTGACTTCAGTTATTGTTCTCGCATACGTCCTCAAAGGTGGCTTGAGCTCGGCGATCTATAACGAGGTTTTGCAATTTTTCATGATCGTCTTCGGTATCGCGCCGTTGGCCTATCTCGCCTTGAAAAATGTTGGCGGCTGGGACGGGCTTGTCACGAAGCTTCAGGCCTCCCCGCTCGGTGATGGCTCCATTCATTCATGGGCGCAGACCGCCACCGGCGATAACCCGATGGGCGTGCCATGGTATGGTATCCTCTTCGGCCTCGGCTTTGTGCTTTCCTTTGGTTACTGGACCACAAACTTCGCGGAAGTGCAGCGCGCACTTGCTGCAAACTCAATGGGTGCCGCACGTCGCACGCCTATCGTCGGAGCGATTCCAAAAATGTTGTTCCCAGCTATCATCATTCTTCCCGGTATGATCGCTTACGCGCTCACCTTGGATGGTGCCTCAAGTGGCTACGCGATTCCCGCAAAGCTTGATGCAAATGGTGTTGCTATGCTCGATAGTGCGGGGAATGTGGTGATGAATTACAATCAGGTTCTACCCTCGATGATTCTCCACTATTTTCCTAACGGGCTGCTAGGGCTCGCACTCACCGCGCTGATGGCATCATTCATGTCCGGTATGGCGGCAAACGTGACCGCCTTCAACACGGTATGGACCTATGACCTTTACTCGCAGATGACGGGCGGCAAGAAGACCGACCGCCAGCTTTTAAATATGGGCAAACTCGCCACTATCGCCGGCATCATTCTGGCCATGGGTTGCGCGCTGATCGCGGCGAAGTATAACAACATCATGGCGATTCTTCAGTTGATCTTTGGTTTCGTGAACGCGCCCTTGTTCGCGACCTTCCTGCTCGGAATGTTCAGCAAGCGTTCTAACAACGCGGGTGCGTTTTGGGGTTTGCTGATCGGCACTGGCACCGCAGTGGCTTTCCATGGTCTGTCTTGGGTTACTGGCAATGGCCCCGGTGTCAAAGGTGCTTGGATCGCTCAAGTTTTTGAGTATCCAAAAGACCTCTCGCAAAGTTTCATGGTAGCCATCGTCGCATTCAGCGTTACTTTCGTAGTCAATGCTGGGCTATCACTCGCTTGCAAACGGAATAAAACGGATGAGGAACTTGCCGGCCTCGTTTATTCTCTCACACCCAAACAACTATCAGGCCAAGAAGCATGGATCATGCGGCCTGCAGTGCTTGGGACCATCGTCATGATCGCTGCGATTATTCTCAATTATATCTTCTGGTAACTCATTCAACCCACTACTTCTATGGACCTTCGTCTTCCCATCGGCATTATCTTCACTCTCTATGGCCTAATCCTAATCGGGTATGGCTTCTTCACCAAAGGGGGTGAAATGTATAGCAAATCCCTAGGGATTAACATCAACATCATCTGGGGAATTGTCCTGCTCGTCTTCGGGTTGGTCATGTATTTCTTCTCCAGATGCGGAAAGAACAAGAATACCTAAGGAACTCCTTCGCAAATACTCACGACACCGAAAGTGAAATTTACACTCTGTTTACAGACACAATCGAGATGTCTGGCAATCTGGATGAGTGAAAAAGATTCAACTCTGCTTTCGGATTGTCGCTTGGTTGGCGCTGGTGTTTTTCTCCGGTTGGCTGATTTATAACAGTCTTCCGTATTTCAATGCGCCGCGAACGCATGCGTTTGTTTGGGAAAAAGGCGCGCTTGCGGAGCGACCTGTCTGGTTGATCAGCCTAGTCATTCATGTCATCGCGGGAGCGGTCTGTCTGGTTGCTTCCTTCCTACAATTTTTCCGTCCGCTGTTGCGTCGTGCACCGTGGCTGCATCGTTGGTTGGGGCGGGTCTATGTGGGTAGTATTCTGATCTTTCTATCTCCGACGGGTTTTTACTTGGCGTTTTTCGCCCATGGCGGATGGCTGGGAACGATGGGATTTCTGATCTTGGGTGTAGCGACCACGCTGACGACTTGGAAAGGTTGGTTGGCGATGCGGCGCCATCAACTTCAGCAGCACATCACATGGATGATTCGCTCCTTCGCGATGGTCACCACGGCTCTAACATTTCGCATTGAACACATCGTGTTTCAAGAGATCGGCCTCGCTGCCGAAACAGGATTTCTCGTCGCGCTCTACCTAAGTATTATTGGCAACGCCCTTGTTGCTGAATGGCTGCTTTGGAGAATCCGAAGGAAGAAAAACAAAACACCTAACCTAACAAAAAACTATGAAACCAAAACTGTCATTTCTCTGCCTGCTGTTATCAGCTAGTGCCGTATCTATTTTGCCTGGCTTATGCGAAGACGCGGCAAGGTCTGTCGTAAAAACCGAAGCTCAACTAGCGCAAGAAAGGCAACAAGCCTGCTATGTTGCGATCGAGAGTCAGATTCTACAGCACATCAATCCTGAGGTATCGCGGCTAGATCGGTTTTCACGAGTGAAGCGACCCATGCCAGCGCAATATTATGCGGGTAGTAACGTCAGTGAAAACGCGGAGGGCATGATTGCATTTCAGATCAATTATATAGACCGGATGGCTCTGAAACCTAGCTCTGTCATTGTTGCCACAGGGACTTATAATAGTAAAAACGGTGAACTTTTACTCAAAGATGACCAAAGCGGAGAGCTCGTGGTGGCGTCTGCGCATCCGTTGCTCAAAAAGAAAACAAACACCTGATTGGGCTTTGCTCTTGCGAGAAATCGGGCCAAGCGGCAGCTTTTAAGCATGGTGAAGCGAATGATATTTTCTACCTTGTTGGGGCTAGTGATCGGGTCAGCGATGACCCATGCAGCGGAATTGGATTTACCCAAAGATTCTCGCGTGGTGTTGCTGGGCAACGGGCTCGGTTCGCGGATGCTTCGATACGGACATTTCGAGACGGAACTCCATCGGCGCTATCCCGAGCATCATCTAGTGATCCGTAATCTTTGTGACGAGGGCGATACTCCGGCGTTCCGACCCAATGCGGGACGCAAGAGTCCTTGGGCTTTTCCCGGTGGCGAAAAATTTTTCCCATTGGTGGAGTCGAAGGACATGTGGGGTGGCAATTCCGGTGATGGACATTTTCCGGAACCGGATGCCTGGCTGAAACAATTGAAGCCGGATATTATCGTCGCATTTTTTGGTTTTAACGAATCGTTCGATGGCCCAGTGGGATTGGCAAATTTCAAGGCGGAGCTGGAAGCTTTTGTTCAGCACACGTTGAAACAAAAATATAACGATCAAAATGCACCGAAACTCGCACTGGTATCGCCTACTGCGTTTCAAGATTTATCAGCGCTTTACGGAACGCCGAAAGGCACGACGCAGAATGCGAACCTCGCGTTGTATGCCAAGGCAATGGAGGACGTGGCTGCGGCGCATCAGTTGACGTTTGTAAATGTATTCACGCCGACCAGTAAATGGTTTGCGCCGGGTAATAAACCACTGACCCGTGATGGCGCGTTGCTGACCGATGAAGGTTACGCAAAGCTGGCTCCAGTGCTAATCGATCAACTCTTCGGTGCACGTAAACCGGTTTCCAAAGCCAACATCGCAGATGTTAAAATGGCGGTGGATGACTTCGCTTGGATGTGGCTAAACTATTACAAAATTCCCAATGGCGTTCACGTGTATGGTCGACGTCACAAACCCTACGGTCCGGAAAATTATCCGTCGGAACTCCGCAAACTGGAGCAGATGGTGAGCATTCGCGAACAAGCGATCTGGGCATTGGTGGAGGGCAAGAAGTTCGATGTGGCAGCAGCGGATGCGAAGACCGAGGTGCTGCCGGTGATCGGCAAGGTGGATCCGAATATCAAATATCTTTCGGGCGAGGAATCTTTGAAAACTTTGGCGGTTCCCGAAGGCTACAAAATTGAGCTGTTTGCGGATGAAGCAAAGTTTCCGGATTTAGCAAACCCAGTGCAATTATCTTTTGATAACAAGGGGCGGCTGTGGGTCGCTACGATGCCTTCTTACCCGCATTACAAACCAGGCGATCCGCTTCCTAATGACAAGTTGATCATTCTCGAAGACATCGATGGCGATGGCAAAGCCGACAAACAGAAAACCTTTGCGGATCACCTGCACTTGCCGATGGGTTTTGAATTTGCCCACGATGGAGTTTATGTCGGACAGGGAACTTCTCTGATCTTTTTGCAAGACACCAATGGAGACGATGTCGCGGATGTTAGAGATATCGTGATGAGTGGGTTCGACGATCACGACACGCATCATGCAATCTCGGCGTTTTGCGCCGATCCATCGGGTGCATTTTTCATGGGTGAAGGCACGTTTCTGCGCAGTCACGTCGAGACTGCTTATGGTCCGGTGCGGAGTTCCAACGGTGGCTTTTTCCGCTACAATCCCGAGCGGCGGCATTTGGAAAGAACCGTGCGCCTCTCCATTCCGAATCCTTGGGGAATTGCCTATGATGATTGGGGTCAGGATTTCTTTTCCGATACCTCGGATCCTCCAGTGCGCTGGATGTTGCAAGGCTCGGTGCAAGTGCCGCTTGGAAGTTTTAATCCAACTCCGCCGAATCTGCTTTCGGTCTTGGTGCGACCCACGGCGGGTATGGAATTTGTCTCCAGCCGTCATTTTCCCGATGAAGTGCAAGGCGACCTGTTAATCAATAACACCATTGGTTTTCAAGGCATGAAGCAACACACGATGGTGGATGAGGGTACGGGATACGTGAGTAAGTTCCGTCAGGATTTGGTTAAAGGATCCGATACAAATTTCCGTCCGGTGGACATGGAGTTCGCTCCCGATGGTTCGTTGTATCTCGTCGATTGGCACAATGCCCGCATCGGTCACATGCAGCATAGCGCGCGCGACCCAAACCGCGATCACACACATGGTCGTATTTTCCGCATCACTTACCCGGCGCGTCCGTTGGTGAAACCGTCGAAAGTGGCGGGAGCTTCGATTCCTGAGTTGTTAGAAAATCTCAAAGTTTCAGAATACCGCACGCGTTATCGCACGCGCCGTGAGTTGCGGGGAAGAAAGGATGCCGATGTGTTGGCAGGAGTGAACAAGTGGGTGCAAGGGCTCGATAAGTCCGATAAAAACTATGAGCACAACCTCGTGGAGGCGATGTGGGTCACTTGGGGAATTAACCAAGTGAGTGAGCCCATCGTGCGCACTCTCTTGCAAGCTAAAGATCCCAAGGCACGTGCCACAGCTGTTAGAGCATTGCGCTACAACTCACATCAGATTCCCCAACACGCCGAACTTCTCAAAACTGCCGCTGCTGATGAGCATGGACGCGTTCGATTGGAAGCGATTGTGGCTGCATCTTGGTTGGAAAATGCAGCAGGTCGCAGCGTGATTGAGGCGGCTGCAGCTTACAAGCCAGCGACTGGCGAACCTATGGACAAATGGATCGATCCTGTTTTCAAAACCGCATCCGCATTCCTGAATGGTCAGCAAATCAAAGGCGAAGCGGCGACGGTTTTTAAAACGCAACTCACCGGAGCTGCGAAAGAACAATTTCTCCGCGGCGCAGAAGTGTATATGCGCGATGGTCATTGCACGACCTGTCATCAAAAAGACGGCAATGGTCTACCTGAAGCGCAGTTCCCACCGCTGGCCGGAAGCGAATGGGTGCAAGGCAGCGAAGATCGCCTGATCCGTCTTACTTTGCACGGCATCATCGGACCGATCGAAGTCAAAGGAGTTAAGTATCCGGGAGCTGTGCCCATGACGCCGTTCAAGTTTTTGAATGACTCCGAGGTCGCCGATGTTCTCACTTTCGTGCGCAACTCCTTCGGCAACAAAGCCGATCCGGTCAGCCCGCAAACCGTTCAGAAAATCCGCGCAGCGACCAAAGATCAGCCAACGTTCTACCAGGCCTCCGAGCTGCTTAAAATAGGTTCAGATAAATAGTTGGTTACATACGGATCCGTTTATTTGAACTTGTTACAAAGAAATCAAAGCGGCATGTTTTATTCATGTTTAGTCGATTCTCGTGTTTGATATTGGCGTGGTTGTGCACTTTTTCTTTGACGCTCTCCGCAGCTGAATTGAAGGAGGAGAAAGCCCGATATGAAGCGGCTGACAAAACGCTGAATGAGGTTTTTTCGGAACTTAAAAAAGTGATGCCTGCGGAGCGTTTCGAGGAGATGAAGAAAGATCAAAGAGCATGGGTGGACTACAAAACCTACATGAGTGACTGGGTAGGAGGTGAGAAGGGTCAAACATCGCCAGATTGGTGGGAGATGGCGGCTTCTTTAACAGAAGCCAGAATTCCCTATCTCAAGGCATGGAAGGGAGTAGGTGAAGATTTTGCATGGCCAGGAGTTTATGAAGATGGGCGTGGAGGGGCTCTCTATATCGAGAAGAAAGGTGACAAGCTGCATTTTAAAGTCTCAGTGGTTCGCGGTCCGACGTATCACATGGGTGATATTTCTGGTGTTCTGCAAGTGAACGATAAGCGCGCAAGGTTCAGTGATGCTGGAGCAAATGATAAGGATACAGGAGAAGCATGGTTGGATTTGAAGCTGATCGACGGACAGAGGATCGAGTTAGAGGCAACAAATGCGCAAACTTATCATGGAGCACGCGCCTATTTTGACGGCATTTATTTGCGTGTGGATGCGAAAGGTCTGATTCCTAAATCGGAAGAATGATTTTCATTGCCTGCCTACGAAAGCTTCGTTCTCCCGCCATTGGCTTTCCGCAGGGGTTCGAAGACGGAGTCCATGCCGGATTCTTTGATTTCGCAAACATGGGCCATGAGTTCGCCGAGTCGGCCTTTTGGGAATGAGCGTTGTTTGAACCAGAGAAGGTATTCCTCAGGCAAATCGAAGATAGGAACGCCATGCGGCGGGTATTTCTCCTTCCCGAACATCCCAAATGGCATGAAGGTGCGGTGGATTTCCATCAAGAGGTTGCGGAAGTCCTCACGGTCGATTTGGGAAATTTCAAATTTCAAAATTCAAGTTTCAAATAGGATGTTGAGGAAGACAGGACTTGCGGGATGAGAGGAGTTGGCTAGGTTTGGCGAGTGAAGATTTCTTTTTTACATACTCGCATCAGGGTCAAGAGCTTGGAGGAGTCGATTTCGTTTTATGAGAAATTGGGTTATCGGCTCGCTCAGCAGAAAGATTCGCCGCAGGGGAATCGTTTGGCATTTATGGCGCTTGAGGGGAATGATGTTTTTTTGGAACTGACGTGGTCGGCGGATTACACGCATCGCTGTCCTGAGGATTTGATGCATACGGCGCTGGGGGTGGAGGACATTATTGCTTATTGTGACGGAGTGGAAAAAAGCGGGATCGAAATCTGGCCGAGTGGTTGGAGGGATAAATTTTCGAATGGCGAACGCAAGATGGCGTTTGTGACGGACCCTGATGGGTATGAAGTTGAGATACTAGAAAACTAAGATGAAACGCGCTGCTTCATATTTAACGTTCATTTGGGTGATCGCGGTGTTCGGTTTCGTGCAGACGGAAAGCCATGCGTTTCCCTTAAATGAAAAGAAAGCTCCGGAGACGCAGCAAGACCTGATGCTGATTCAGGAAACTCTGCTTGCTGCATTGCCGAAGGCGAGAGAGGCGACGGTTTCGATCGATCTCGGAAATGGATTTGGTAGCGGAGTGATTGTTTCAAAAGAGGGTTTAGTTATGACCGCGGCACACGTTTCCGGTGGCGTTGGTAAAAAGGTGACGATCATCATGCCGGACGGCACTCGGCATAAGGCGAAGACTTTAGGCCTGATGTCGGAAACGGATGCGGCTTTGGTGCAAATCAGCGAGCCAGGCGAGTATCCGTTTGTGGAGCTGAATCGCACGGGCGACATCAAGCTGGGCGACTGGGTTTTCTCACTTGGACATTCCGGTGGGTTTAATAAAGACCGCGGTGCGGTGGCGCGTCTGGCGCGTTTGGTTGGGATAAAAGACACCACCTATCAGACTGACGGCACACTCATTGGAGGCGATTCAGGAGGACCGTTGTTTGATATGAAAGGTCGTTTGATCGGGATCCACTCACGGGTTGGCCCGCAGCTTCCGGTCAATATGCACGTACCGGTTCAAGTGTTTATCGATAACTGGGAGCCGATGATGAAATCCGAATTCATGGGCGAAGGACCTTTTGCGGAGAAACCTGTCAAAGGCAACGGCATGCTCGGAGTGGCGACGAAGCCCGGTGAAGGTGGCTTGGAAATCACCAAAGTTGGCAGAAAAACCGCGGCAGAAAAAGCCGAACTGAAAGTTGGCGATGTGATCCGCAAAATGGATGGCAAGGAAGTGAAGACACGTGAGGAATTGCAAGCCGTGATCAAAGACAAGTCAGCTGGAGAAGAGTTGGAGCTGGAAATTTTAAGAGATGGAAAAGAACAAAAAATCACTGCGGAACTTGCTGAACGTTAAGTGGATTTTCCTGTTAGCAGGATTGACCAGTTCAGAAATTCTCGTTGCTCAGCAATCACTGGAGACACCTTATCGTCTAACAGGATCAATCATCACGGATTTATTCGAGCCACAACGGCAAGTGATTCAGAAATGCAGCGCTGTGATCTATAACAAAAATGCTGAAATCGCATACGGAGTCGTTATTTCCATGGATGGGTATATTTTAACCAAGGCCAGTGAGATAGAAGATAAAAAAGAAGTCGAAGCTAGTAAAGAATTGAGCGTTCCGGGAGTCGAAGAATTGGAGGTGCCTGCGCCAGCTGACATACCAGCAGGGCCAATTAAACTGTCTGTACGGGTCGATAAACAATTGTTCGAAGAGGTGAAAGTGATTTCGGTGGATCCACTTTGGGATGTGGCTCTCATCAAAGTGGATGCACAGGATTTAACTCCGGCTGAGTTTGCTGCTGATAGTAAATTGGAGCAGGGGAGTTGGGTGATCGTGAACGGCGCGACGAGTCGCACGAAACGCAGGGCGCTTGCTGGGATCATCAGTGCCAAAGCACGCGAAATTCCCACGGCTGGTGGAGCTGGGCTGGGGATTGTGTTAGAGATAGTCAAAGATAAGGTCGAGGTCAAAGCTGTGACTGAAGAAAGCGGAGCGAAAGCGGCGGGAGTGCTTGCAGGTGATAGGGTCGTGTCGCTGAATGGGAAAAAAATCGAGAAGATCGAGGAGATTATGGAGATCTTGAAGGATAAAAAAGTTGGTGATGAAGTAAAATTAACCGTGAAACGCGCGGGAAAAAATATGGATTTCGAGATCAAGTTATCGGCGCGTGGTGAGATGGCTCATCAGCCAGATCGGAATGATCAGATGAGCGGTGATTTCTCCAAGCGCAGAAGCGGATTTCCACGTGTGATCCAACACGACATTTTAGCAAACAGTGCGACGATGGGTGGTCCGGTGCTGAACATGAAAGGTAGTGTCGTAGGAATGAACATCGCAAGGGCCAACCGAGCGGAGACTTTTGCGATCCCGGTTGAGGAATTGCAGGTAATTGCCAAGCGGATGATTGAGAAGGCCGGGGAGTAATTGGCTAGAAATGGCCAACTTGTCCACAAATGACTCAGGTGGATTTGAAATATTATCTGATATTCTGAACTTTGGCGATAGCCTTGACCGATTTAGGAGCGTATGGGGTATGAATCAATTGTGATGGAGAGTTTTTGCCGCCTCACTTCATCTGTTGAAAATCGCCACAATCTCACACATTTAAAACCACCATGAACAAAAGACGCGAATTCATCCGAAATGCTTTCCTTGCAATGGGCGGAATGTCCATGCCTGGAATGATGCCAAGGCTCTCGGCGGCTCCAATTGGCTCCAGTCTTACCGGTGCGCCACCGATGCGATTCATCTTTATGCATCGTGGAAACGGACTTTTCCCGAAAGTCATGGTGCCACCATCTTTCACTCCTGAGCAAAAGGCGATGGAAGACAAAAAACTCCCTTACGAAGTAGATCTCGATTCCCACACCCTTCCAGAATGGATGAGCCCGCTGGCGGCGCACAAAGAAAACCTCACGATCCTTCAAGGTCTATCTGGGAAAATGTGCACGGTCGGTCATCACAGCTGGTGCTCGTCTCTTGGTGTTTACAAAGCGAATGAGCGTAACAGTTCCATCAAATGGGCAACCGTCGATTTCGAACTCGCAAAACTTTTCCCATCACCCCTCGAGCATATCGAGCTCGCATGCTTTCCAACAGGTGGAGGCAACGCACGCGGCGGGCTGAACGGAATCGCCAAAGGCTTCTCAGCTCGCGGTCCTCAGCAACCCAACTACGC
>JANPEG010000068.1:0-29906 GCA_031431855.1 Akkermansiaceae bacterium
ACCTCAATGATTTCCTCGGGTCGGAGGATCTTTTCGTTCAACAGCATCTCTTTTGAAACCCGGAACTTATCCATCGGAAACGGATGTCCGTCCGGAAGTTCGAGCTCAAGTGCCTGTGAGTAAAAGCAACGCATCGCGGCGAACTTAGGTTTTAAAGCTTAAGAAGCAAGCTATTGACGAGTGAAAGTGTTCAAGTCTTTCGCATTTTATTTTGGAGCGGGACCTATTTTGCTGCCGAGGACTAAACCTGCGTTTAAGACGGTTTTAGACCGGTCATTTTTGCTGCGGGAAATCGCCTGCCTAATCTAGTTGTTAAATGACCCTAAATGGGTCAAAACGTTGGAGATTTTTTTCCTGCTACGCGAAGCAAATTCAATGCTAAAGTTGATTCGTTACCGTAATTCCAATATTTCCTCTAAAACACCGTTTTTTAAGCGTTCTCTGATTCTCACATGACCTTTTCCACTAGCCTTCAGTTCAAAAGTGACTTCTTAGTTAAAATCAAGTGCACGTCCGCAGGATTGTCCTTTATTACATCGATCTATTTTGCGTCTTTCGCGCTGGCTGCAGAGCCCGCAAAGTTTCACGTCGATCCCGCCGTAGGGAAAATTTTGGAGAATTATTGCATCGACTGCCACGAAGAGGGCACGGAAAAGGGAAAATTCCGTCTGGATAATCTCGCGGAGCTGACTTTGGACGCCCGCCTGGATGTGATGAATCACATGCTCGAAAAAGTGCATTTCGAGGAGATGCCGCCAAAGAAGAAAAAAGATCAACCCACCGAAGCGGAGCGCAAGCAGTTGGAGGATTGGCTGGCGGGGATACTTCACGCCAATAATGCATCCAAACTCGAGGACAAACTCCGCATGCCGAATTATGGTAACAAGGTGGATCACGACAAATTGTTTTCCGGAAAATACAAGGATCTGCTCGGCTACACACCCGACCGCCGCTGGTTGATCAGCGAATTCATTTTCGATGCGAAGATGAACAATCTGTTAGAATATACTGGCCAGCGCGACATTGACGGCAAGCGTTACAAAGTCATCGGCGACAACGGCCGGAACGGGGTGAAGGTGAATCTTACCAATCCGTTTCTTCTACCCACGCAAAGCGGTGTCCGCTACTACGACACGACGACGCTCGATGGTGGGCATTTGCTCACGATGCTGACGAATGCGAAAGAGTTGTCGGCTTTCATGATCTCGCGGGCGAAAATCAAAAGCTACCTTCCTGCGATCTATTCGATCATGGGCGCGAAATGGGAGCAGGAAAAAATTCTTGTGGATCGCGCGACTTATCTCAACGCGAATATCGAACCGCTATTGCTCGAAGTCTTCAAGGACAAGCACGATTCGATGCTGCCGAAGTTCGTCGCGACCAAGCCTGCGCCACCCATGATGAACGGCCCCGATGGCAAGCCGCTGAACCTTCCAGGTTTCGACTATGCAGGGATGTCGGCCGAGGATAGAGATCAAATTTGGGCAGCCATTCGTCGGTATTCGCAGGACGGGAAAATGGACGAGTCAATGATCGTGAAATCCGAGAGAGATTGGTTTAATTTTGGGCTCAATGAGAGAGAGCTCATCGTGCGCGTCAATTATATGCGCCTTTATATGGATGAATTTTTCAAACGTATGCCCAAGCAGAACACGAACGTGCCCAAGCCTCCCGCTGAAGCGGAGCTTGCCGTCATGCGTGCCGCTCTTCTGAAAAACCGCAAGGCTGGGGACACTTACAGCACAGTCATTGCCAAGTGCATGACCGAGTGGACCGACGGATTCCGGTGCGAGCGTGAAAAGGCGAGCATCACCGACGAGCAGATAGGCAACCTCGTGGATCAGCTTTTTACAAAGATTACTGAGCGCACTCCGACATCAGAAGAGCGCACTGAATACGCCACGCTGACAAAGTCTTACTATCAGAAAATCGGCAGCGAAGAGACCATTCATAAGCTGATTCAGACACTCATTCTCCGCACGGATTTCGTTTATCGCCAGGAGTTCGGCGAAGGCAATGCGGACGAACATGGCCGCAAGATGCTATCCCCGCGCGATGCCAGTTATGCGCTCGCCTACGCGCTCACCGACAGCGGCCCTGACAAAGAACTCGTCGCGGCCGCGAGCAGCGGCAGGCTCAACACCCGAGAAGATTACGGCCGCGAAGTGCTGCGCATACTCAAGAACCGGAGTCAGTATTACATTGTGGATGAGGCTGTGGAAAGAATCGGTGCCGACAGCTTCACCAACATGCCGATTCGAAAACTCCGCTTCTTCCGTGAGTTCTTCGGTTATCAGAGAGCTCTACCCATTTTCAAGGATAACAAGCGCTTTGGCGGTGACTACATTGCGGTGTCCGGGCGAGCCGTCAGCGAGGCAGATATGCTGGTGGCACACATCCTCGAAAAAGACACGGACGTATTCGAGACGCTCCTCAGTACCGAAGATTTTTACGTCTTCCACTCCGGCAATAACGAACAAATGGCAAAGTCATCGGCTCAGGTCCGCAAGATCTACGACTATTTCAAGGATAAGGACTGGAGGAATTTTGACGGGTTGAAACTGAAGGAGCATCTCGATTTCTTGAAGGCCAACGAAGTCAGAGGGGTGAATACCGACGCTGTTGCGAAGAGCACCGGTGGCAAAGAGGCACTAGGGGGCTTTATATCCACGATGAGCAGTTATGAAGATCTATTGGGTAAAGGGCAGGCTAACGCCGTTCCATTCTCGTCCACACCAGGCCACGGCAAAACCGAGGGTCAAACGCGGACAGGAACGCAATTGCGCGGGCCGGAAATCGCCAAGTGCTTCAATATTGATTTAAAAAACTGGAACTATCCCATCACCCAGCCCACCAAAATGGAGCATCGCAAAGGCATCCTTACCCACCCTGCGTGGCTGATCGCCTTCGCCGCCAACACCGAGACCGACCCGGTCCGGCGCGGCAAATGGGTGCGTGAAAAACTGTTAGCTGGATCGATCCCCGACGTGCCAATTACCGTCGATGCCGTGATCCCCGAGGATCATCACAACACCCTGCGCACCCGTCTCGATATAAAAACCAAAGAAGAATATTGCTGGGGTTGCCATGAGAGGATGAACCCTTTGGGGCTGAGCTTTGAAATGTACGACGATTTCGGACGGTATCGGACGGAAGAATTTCTGGAACATCCCGACAATCTTATCAAAAAAATGCCGGACAAAGGCCCACCACAGGACGACTTGCGGGATATTTACAAAACCCTGCCGGTCGATGCGAAAGGCAAACTCGTCGGGACGGGTGATCCGAATCTGGACGGGGATATCAAAGATGCCATCGATCTAACAGGCCGCCTAGCTAAGTCTACCAGGGTGCGCCAGTCGATCATTCGCCATGCCTTCCGTTATTTCATGGGGCGCAATGAAACGCTCTCCGACTCCAAAACAATCATCGATGCGGATCAAGCCTATGTCCAAAGCGGTGGCAGCTTTGATGCAGTCATCGTTTCGCTCCTCACTTCCGATTCATTCATCTACCGCAAACCTATCACCAATTAAGAACATGAAAACTAGAAGAAACTTCCTGAAATCAACCGCTCTTGGCGCTGGTGCCCTATCGCTCACACCCTATCTAAATGCATTTGGTGCAACGGCCCCAGCCAACGGCTTTCCAAAGCGTTTCGTGTTCATCCGCAAATCAAACGGGGAAATTCCGCCGGATCTGGCACTGCCTACTTTTTCAGCATCCGATAAGGCACTGGATGATAAAAAGCAGGCATTGGAAGTGGATCTAGACAAACATGAACTACCTGGGTGGTTGCAATCCTTAGAAAAGCACAAGGAAAACCTCTGCATCCTTCAAGGCCTTTCCTCCAGGATGAGTGAGAACGGGCATTTTTCCTATTCTTCGGTGATGGGGGCTTACAAATCGAATGCGAATTCTCTCAGCGGCATCAAGCGGGCGACCATCGATTTTGAATTGGCGAAACTTTTTCCCTCACCATTCGGTCATGTCGAGTTGTCGCTTTTAGGGGACTACACCAAATTCCGGACGGGAATCGTATCGGGATATTCAGCATCAGGTCCTCATCAGAGAAATTATTGCTACGCGGATCCCCAGACGGCTTACAACGAGTTGTTTCGATGTGTGACAAATCCAGGTGCGGTGGATTCCGACAATGCCATGCTAACTTTTTTGGAAAGCGATGAGTCTTTCAAAGAGAAAATTCTGCAGGGCTACGAAAAACAAAAGCTCAGCAACCACATCCACTCCATCGAGTCCATCCAAGCGCGTAACCTGAAGTTATCTAAGATGGCTGGTTCGATCGCGAAATACCTTCCTAAACTTGGGAAAATCCACGCGGATGGAGGACCCACCGCGTCTACACCAGAGAAGCAGGCAGCGATGACTGATATTCTCGCCGCCGCACTCGTTACTGGTCTAACAAATGTGGTGACTTACACCATTGACGAGCTTTCCACTCCTGTCAGGGGCTTGCCCGGCAACGAAGCCGACCGCATTTCCATTCATACCATCGGCCACAACGCAAGCTACAGCGGTGTCTCTGCCACCAAGATCCGCGACAATATCCGCACTGGTCACATCAAGGAAGTGGCACGCATTGTCGAGGGTCTCAAGGCCGTGCCTGAGGGCAAGGGGACCATGTTCGACAACACCATGATCATGTATTTCCCTGAAGGCGGTGAAGGGCATCACGGTCTCGGGCTCGAAGCACCCTTCATCATTTTGGCGGGCAACAACTGCAAACTCGACATGGCGGGTCGCTACATTCGTCTGCCTTACCACGCCACCGAAGGCCACAAGACCATCGGTAACTGGTATACCACTCTCCTCAATGCCCACGGAAACCCCATCAAACATTACGGCGACCTTGATCTCGACATGTCCCGATTGAAATACGATCAGCTTGGAGCGATCTCTCGATTCATCGCGTAAATCAAAAAGATGAATCTTGACCACTTGACCCTGAAATGGTCATTTGTTCTCGATGGCGAACAAAGGATTTTCCTCTGTAACAGAGCAAGTCGCGCAGGTTTTGCGGGACGGGCTGCGGGATGGACGCTGGCGCGGCTCTATTCCCGGACGGGTTCGACTTGCGGCTGAACTTGGGGTAAACCACAAGACGGCGAATGCCGCACTTAAGCTGTTAGAAAATGAAGGACTTCTCGTTTCGCGTGGAGCGGGACGCGAACGGGAGATCATACTCGATAAGAACTCATTCACCCCATCATCCCTGCGCATCAAAATTCTGGTGTATGACAAAAGCGATGCACACAGCGAGCCAATCGTGCAGCTCAGCTTTCGACTCAAGGAGCGAGGTCATCACGTCAGCTATGCCGAGAAATCCCTCACCAGCCTGCAATTTGATGTGAAACGTGTTGCTCAGATGGTGGAGAAAGACGATGCGGATGCCTGGGTGGTTATCGCAGCACCACACTCCGTGCTTGAATGGTTCGCCGCAAGATCCATACCCACGTTCGCCATGTTCGGACAGAATTCGAATCTGTCGTTGGCGAGCCTAAGCACCATTAAATACCCAGCCACGTCCAAAGCATTGCAGCGATTGGTGGATTTTGGTCATCGCCGCATTGTGATGCTGACAGGCGTGGAAAACAGGAAGCCTACGCCTGGATTATTTGCACAATGGTTTCTTAAAGAACTAGAAAGCTTGGGTATTAAAACAGGCGCTTACAATTTACCGGATTGGGAAAATGACCGGCGCAGTTTGCATCGCTGCCTAGACTCACTGTTCCAGCACACGCCGCCGACGGCGCTTTTCATCAACGATCCGGTATTCTTCTTCGTAACGCTTCAGCATCTCTCGAGCAAGGGTCTTGCAGCACCGCGTGATGTTTCACTGATTGTCATGGAAGATCATCCCGCCTTCGAGTGGTTTGATCCCGAGGTCTCCCTTTTTAGCACAAGCACTCAACGCTGGGTTCCTCGGATGTTGCAATGGGTGGATCATATTGCGAAGGGCAAGGAGGATAGACGCAAAACGCTTATCCATTCCAAGTTCATTGAGGGCGGCACGATAGGGCCTGCATCTAAGTAAACCTACTTACTAGAATATGACCCCTAAGGGGACAAGATGCTTTGGAGAAATGGGCTTGTGAATGCCTCATCAAAACGATGTGTTCATACCTAATATATGACAGAAATGGCACGTTGAGCTGCTAAATCCTGATTATTCTACGGACGTGTATTCATGCCTTGTGAAGACATCTCTCTAACAAAAACCCAACAACCCATGAAAATACGATTAATGGCTCTCGCCATTTCTATCACTTTTTTGATTTTTTCGAATCAGCTTTTTGCGGATGTGAACGTGTTGATCATTGGTTCGAGCAAGGATTCGGGAGAAATGCATCCCGCGAACGTATGGGCGTTTGATAAGAAGGCTCCCTATGTTCCAAACTCGAAACCTTTTTCACCCACTGCGGTCGGCACCCAACTACAAAGCATTCTGGCGCAAGATGGCCGCGGCACGGTCAACGTCACCGTTCTGGACCGCTACCGGTCGGATGCCATCACGGAAATCGGTTGGACCGCGCATTCATACACTCTGGCAAGTTGGTTTCACTACCCCTATCCTGCTGGTGCGGAAACGGCACGCTGGGCTAACCTGCGCGGCGAAGCAGGCACGGTGTGGGATTATGTGGTATTGATCGGCGACCCCTACACGATGGAATACACACCCGGAATGTATGCTCACGGTGTAGCGAAAATCGCAGAAGAGGTGGCGAAGGGCGCGACTCCAGCTCAGGTTATTTTGCTCATGCCATGGCCGGCAACCGGTTCCTCCTCCACGATCAACCATTACAAGGAAGTCGTCTACCGCACAGGACGCTCCGGCGGACACAAGGTCGCCCCCGGTGGACTTGCATGGCAGGCAATCAAATCAAACGCGCGCACCGACCCCAACCCGGATAACGATGGAGCCTATATCGCAGCGGCCTCCATCTACAGCTCTATCTACAACCAAAGCGCCGCCGCATCCAGTTATGTCTACAACGATACCCACGCGAATACCACCTTCACCACTTACACAAACAACAACAGTGCTTCGCAATATACCGGAACTTTCAGCTTCCAGAATCCATACAAGATTCTAGATGATAAAAAGCGCGGTATTCGAATGAGCGAGCGAGGAACGAGCACGGAAGAAGGATTCAAGGGAAAAATCAAATCGGCGATGGACCGAGCCAAGGTGACCTATGCGGAGTATAACGATGGTATTTATACCAACAACATACCACCTGCATGGGCCACCAGTCCGCTGCCGATCGATTTCAATTACGGACGCGACGGATTCTATTCCGAGCCAGCCAAGAGCTATCTCGCGGACCCCACCTACTGGCAGGCCGGCTTTGGCTATTACTATCAGAACAATACGTTCTCTCTGCCTGTAGAAACGGCTAACGACATCTTTATCGGGTTGATGCAGGAGCAGGACAACGATCTTGCCAACCGGATGATCAACGAAGCACCGGTCGCGAGAAATATTCCGACGCGCACCCTCTGGGCGCAGATTCACAAAGAGTATCCTACCTTGAACCCTCTGCGGGATGGGTCAGGGCCGCATCTCAATTACTTCTTTGACGAAGCGGTTGGAACCTACATCTACACGCTCTTCTCGGGCCGCTGCCCACTTGATCCAAAACCTGCATTCGACGACATCACATGGACTTGCCGCAAGATCGGCTATGAGACAGCATGGAGACTAGGTCGATGCCAATCCCGCGCCCCAGGATTCAAAGTTACTCCTTCGGCAGCATCAAAAAAATCCATCATCCCGGGCGAAAAGGAAACCATGACGGTGCAGTTCATTTTTCCTCCGAAACAAGATGTGACCGTGAATGTTTCCATCTCCAATGCCAACGCGGCGGTGGTCGGTTCACAGCAATTGGTCTTCACTCCGCAGAATTACAATATCCCGCAGAATGTGACCGTCGCCGGACTCACAGGATCCCTTGCGAACGACACTTTCAACGTGGTGTTTTCCACCACATCAACCGATGAGGTATGCAATGGTCTTAGCGACACATGGGATTACACAATCACCCGCAGTGCCCCAGTCACTTTGACTAGGGTTAATAAAGCAACCAACTTGGTAACCGCCTATCAAAACCTACCGGTGACCATCAATTTGAATACCTCAGGAGCAACATCAACCAACACGGTGTTAGCAGGCCCCAGCCGTGGCACAGCAGTTTGGTCAGGTTCCGATATTATATACACTCCCAGCAGTGATTTTGTCGGTAAGGATGGATTTTCTTTTGCGACCAATGACGGTACAACCTTATCCGTCGGATATGTTGAGATCACGGTGACAACCGCCGCGGTGAATGGCAGGGTTTCCTACCGGGGCAATGGCAGCGAAACCGGGACGGTTCCCATGGATTCTAACACTTATGCGCAAAACGCAACGGTCACCGTCCTCGGCAATACGGGAAATCTAACAAGGTTCGGATACAACTTCGCCGGATGGAACACCGCCGCGAACGGATCGGGCACGAATTACGCCTCCGCCGCAACCTTTAGCATGGGAGCCAGTGGCACAATTCTCTATGCCAAATGGACAGCGGTGCCGACCTACACGATTACATACAATGCC
The DNA here is from genome assembly GCA_031431855.1 of Akkermansiaceae bacterium. Taxonomy (GTDB): domain Bacteria; phylum Verrucomicrobiota; class Verrucomicrobiia; order Verrucomicrobiales; family Akkermansiaceae; genus Luteolibacter. The sequence goes on from JANPEG010000068.1 coordinate 8,618, forward strand.
AATTCCAGCACAAGCGGTACAGTTCCATTTAATCAAACCAAGACTGATGGAATCAATCTGACACTAGCAACCAACATCGGAACTCTCGCCAGGACAAATTATAACTTTGCGGGTTGGAATACTTTGGCCGATGGAACAGGGACGGATTATGCCGCAGGGGCGACATATATTGGAAATGCGAATCTAACATTGTATGTAAAATGGACGCCTGTCACCTATGCGGTCACCTACAACACCAACTCCTCCACTTCAGGCACAGCTCCAGCCAACCAAACCAAGACGTTCGGCGTCAACCTAACCCTCCAAACCAACAGCGGCAATCTGGCGCGCACCGGATATACCTTCGCAGGCTGGAACACTCTGGCCACCGGCCTCGGCACTGACTATGCACCCGGTGCCACCTATACTACCAACGCCGCCCTCGCCCTTTTCGCCAAGTGGACAGCTGTCACCAGCTACACCGTTTCCTACAATGCGAATGGTGCGACCTCAGGAACAGTCCCAGCAGACCAAACTAAACAGCAGGATGTGACATTGACCTTAGCAACCAACTCTGGCGCCTTGGCTCGCACGGGTTATACCTTCGCAGGTTGGAACACGGCCGCCAATGGCACCGGGACTCCCTATGCCACGAGTGCCTCCTACACCGCCAACGCGGCAGTCATACTCTACGCCCAATGGGCTGGCGCGGCCACCTACGCCATCTCCTACAATGGCAACGGCAACACCGGCGGTTCAGCACCATCGAACCAAACGAAATCCCAGGGAGTTACTCTAGCGCTTGCTACCAACTCGGGAAATCTAACAAAAACCGGATTCAGCTTCTCCGGCTGGAACACTGCAACGAATGGCGGTGGCACGGCCTATGCCGCGGGTGCTAACTATACGGTGGACGCCGCCGCTATACTCTATGCTCAATGGAATGCGCTTCCAGTGGTCGATGCAGGGGCAGATAGAACCGTCTATCTGACTCAATCGACTCCTTGGAGCCCTTCAGAGTTAGCTCCACAACTCTGGCTCGACGGTTCTACCGCAACCAACAATGCAGGAACTGTTAGTATTACGAATGCCGGAAGTGGTGGCGGGACGATCAGCGGTCCAGCGTCGCTCGCGGCCGGCGGGATTGGCACTCTCCAAGCCGTGCAATTCAACGCCGCCAGCAAATATCTAACCGGCGATTACACAAACACAGGCACCACCTTGAGTGCCTTCTTTGTTGGTAAATCATTAAATGCGACCCAACCCGCATATGCCGGCATGATGTCTGTTTGGACAAATGGTCAAGCGAGTGACTGGAATAATGTCGGCAGTTCGGTTTTGTTCAACCAGAACAATTCAACTGCCAATAGTGTCCAAACCTATCGTAACGCTGCGCTTTCATCAACAACGGGAACGCTCACAGCCGGATTCTTGGCGGGGACTGTTTTTGATGGCACAACGAACACGGCCTATCTAAACGGAACTGCTGCGACGGGCGTTGCTTCTTCGGGTAGTTTCAATGCAGGCAAAGTCGTCTTGGGAGCTCGCTGGCAGACATCCGCTTTCAATAACTGGTGGAATGGCAACTTTGGCGAAGCTATTATCTGCAATGCTAATTTAAACACAACCGATCGACAAAAGGTCGAAGGATATCTCGCCCACAAATGGGGACTTGCAGGCAATCTATCTGCGGGTCATCCCTACAAGAATGCGGCACCGGGAGGACCTGCCGCCACAGCGACCCTTGACGGAACAGTCACCGACACCGACTCTTTAACTACCACTTGGTCCGTCGTCAGTGGACCTGTTAGCGTCAGCTTTGGAAATGCCAACGCTATCGACACCACCGCAACCTTCACCGTCGTAGGTGTCTACACCCTGCGACTTACAGCAAACGACGGCTATGGGTCGGTTGCGAATGATGTGGTGATCACGGTCAGTAATCCGACTCCCTACTCCTCATGGACGGGCGGAACTTTTGTGAATACTTTCACCGACACCGCTCTCACTAGCAACCCTGATGGCGATAATCTAACAAACTTGCAGGAGTTCGCATTTGGTATGGATCCGACATCTTCGGCTACAGGTTCGCTAGCGTATCAAATCGGCGGTGACGTCACAAAAGCCGGCGCTCCGCTTGCGCAGAACTTCGCAGCGACAGGGCAGCCAGTCGATTTCCGGGCCGTCTTCGCACGTCGCAAGGATTACAGCACAGCTGGACTTACTTATACCGTTCAGTTTAGCGCAGATCTGAGTTTGTGGACAGCGAGTGCCACATCTCCAACCATCCAGACCGGAGTAGGTAGTGCGGGCAACATGGAAGCCGTTAGCGTGCCATTCCCCACCAGCGTATCACTGCAAGCCGGTGGATCCGCCGCCCCTAAATTCTTCCGCGTAGGGGTAAGTTCACCCTGATCCTCTCCGTATAGGTAGAGTTTATATTTCTCAAATGTCTTAGGAGATTCAATTTGAGTCATTTGATTTTAGTCTATTTTATAAAAAAACATCATGAAATACATCCCCTTAATTCTAACAACTATGCTACTCACCTTCACCGGTGCGGAAGCCAAACCTCTCAAAGTCTTCATCCTTGCTGGACAATCCAACATGGAGGGGCCAGCAGACATCAGCACCTTTGATTACGTTGGCGATGATCCGGCGACCGCGCCGTTATTGAAAATGATGCGTGGTTCGGATGGAAAACCCACGACAGCGGATGGAGCATGGATTTCCTATCACACGGGGGTAGGGGAGAAGAACTTCACCCTCAACGGCAAACTAACAGCTGGCTACGGTTCGATGTGGGGCGCGGACCCGACCAAGCCCGGAACAAAAATCGGTCCGGAGTTCACTTTCGGACTGGTGATGGACGCGGCGTTTGAGGAACCTATTCTTATCATCAAGGCCGCGTGGGGCGGCAAGAGCCTGCATACGGATTTCCGCCCGCCAAGCGCAGGTCCTTTCGTGATGCCGAAGGAGACGCAGGAACTCTGGGACAAACATCCGCAGGGGGCGCACGGAATTCCCAAAGCAGAGGAAAGGGCGAAATGGAATGCCGATAAAGTGGCGGCCACAGGAGCTTATTACCGACTCATGACTGAGCACGTGAAAAAAGTCCTGGCTGATCCGAAACAAGTCATCCCTGAATACGATGCGAAGCAAGGCTATGAAATTGCTGGCTTCGTCTGGCTCCAAGGCTTCAATGACATGGTCGATGGTCAGATTTATCCAAAGCAAAACCAACCGGATCGTTTTGCCACCTACACCGAAAATCTCGCTCACTTCATCCGCGATGTGCGCAAGGACTTCAACGCACCGAAAATGCCGTTCGTGATCGGCGTGATGGGCGTGGGTGGGCTTAAAGATCAATCCCACAGCATGGTGACGTTTCGCCAGGCAATGGCGGCACCTGCCGATATGCCTGAGTTCAAAGGCAATGTGATTGCCGTGCAAACGGCACCATTCTGGTCAGACGAACTGGGTGCCATTGATGCGAAGCGCGCACAAGTCAGCCAGATGAACCACTTCCTGAATTCAAAACACAAAGATCATGCCAACGCTGATGGCCTGATGACCGATGAACAAAAGAAGGAACATCTTAAAAAGTTTGAAGCCGAGCTCATCAGCCCTGAGGAACTTGCTTTGTGGAAACGCGGTGCTTCGAATGCCGGCTACCATTACCTCGGTTGCGCCAAAACCTTCGCACTGATGGGCAAAAATTTCGCCGATGCAAATCTCAAGTTGATCAAGAAACCGTAGGCAGCACTCGCATGAGCTATCTTCGCCACTCAGGAGTTTGAACGCGCAAAACTAAAAAAGGGAAAATATGAAAATAAAATACGGAATTTGTTTGATGATCATGAGCATCGTCAGCGGGGCTCAGGCTCAATATGAGGGTTGGAAACAGACGGGGACATTATCTATTCTAACCACGCCGGAAGGCGCGAACCTGCCGGCCTCCGCTTCGGTCAACGATTTTCCCATCCTCGTCCGCATCAACTCTAACAACTTCGACTTTTCCCAAGCTCAGCCCGATGGCCGCGACATCCGCTTCGCCACCGCCGCTGGGGTCGAGCTTCCCTATCAGATCGAACAATGGGACGCCGCCTCCGGAAACGCCGCGGTGTGGGTGAAAATTCCCACCATCACTGGCAACTCAATCCAAGAAATCAAAATGTATTGGGGTAAGAGCGACGCGGCAAGTGAGTCGAGCGGTAAGGCTGTGTTCAGCGCGTTGAACGGCTACTCCAGTGTCCATCACATGGGCGACATGCTTGTAGATGAGATCGGCACGACCACGCCCACTAATTCCGGCACCACCGCCACCAACGGTCTCATCGGCAGGGCACGCAGTTTCTCCGCAGGCCAAGGCATCCAGTGCGGCACCGCCATCACCGGTCTGCCCACCGGCGCAGGTCCATTTTCCACCGGCGTCTGGATACGCCCCTCCGCTTTCGGAAAAGTCGTGCTCGGCTGGGGTGCCCAGCAGGCACAGGGCAAGGTGATCATGAATCTAGTTAGTCCGCCGCGCATCAAGATGGAATGTTACTTCGGTGGCGGCGATGTGATGGGCGCCACTGCGATTCCCAAATCCGAGTGGACGTATGTTGTGCACACCTATGAAGCTGGTTCCGCAAAGGTCTATATTAATGGCGCACCGGATGGCACCAACACCAGCGGCACGATGAAAATCCCGGATTCCACCCGCTTTGACATCGGTGGCTTCGTACCCACGGATCGCTTCAACTTCGTCGGTGACATGGACGCCGTATGCATCTCCAAGGTCGTGCGCTCGGCTGATTGGATCAAACTCGAATACGAAAATCAGAAGCCCCTGCAAACTCTAGTTGGTTCGGTCATGTCGTCCGGATCGGATTTCGCGGTTTCACCCACCTCATTGAAAATTGATGAAACCAAAACCGCCACCCTCAAGGCTGTGGCCGGGGGTGCTAAAAAAGTTTACTGGATATCCAAGAGCAACGGCAAGGAAACCATCATCGCCACCGACCAACTCACGCTCGACTACACCGCCAAACGCGTCACCGGAAACGAATCCTCCGTCATCCAGTTCAAGGCCGTTTTTTCCGACGGCGCAAAAACCATCGATGTCCCACTCACCAACGTTGATACCGTCCCGGATCCTGTCTTCACGCTTACTCCTTCCAAAGCGCAGTGGAACGGCCGCGAGACCATCACCGTCACCGCGAAAGCAAGCAACCTTTCCGCCATGCAGGCGGCCGGACAAGCAAACCTCAACTACAAGTGGTCCGTCAGCGGCGTCGCCGTCATCAAGGAGGTAAGCAATAACACCCTTACCTTGAAACGCTCCCAAGGAAGCGGACCGATGCTGGTCCAACTCACCATCGACAACGGCGGCACGCCTATCACCAAAACCATCGGCATCACCGTCAAGGAACCCACCAAGGACGCATGGGTGGAACGCATTCCGGCCGCGGACGAGAAGCCCATCGATAAACAATTTTTCGCACGCAATCCGGATACCGGACTTGGCGCCATCCATTACAACGGAACCCAGGACGGCTCACCCGAGACCGTTTATCTTAAAGTTTACAAAACACCGGAAGGCGGAGCCGAAACACTCCACGCTACACACCGCCAGCGTCTCAAGGACGGCGTTTACAAATTCTCTGCTCCCATCTCACCCGGGCTCATCGCCTATCGTGTTGTCTATGGTATCACAACTAACAAGGTGGATACCGATGTCGCAACTGTTAGCGACCTCGTTTGTGGCGATGCCTTCATCATCGAAGGACAATCGAACGCCCTCGCCACCGACAACTCCGCTCCCACTGACACGACTAAAACCAACCCGTGGGTTCGCACCTATGGCAGCAAATCCGGCTGGGGTTATGGCGTCAGCAAAGGCAACGACCTGCAACTCGGTCTCTGGGGATGGTATCTGGCCAATCACATCGTTTCCAAACACAAGATGCCCGTCTGCATCATCAACGGAGCTGTAGGCGGCACGCGGATCGATGTGCACCGCCCGAATCTCGCCAACCACTCTGAGCCGCTTGGCGCAGGCTATGGCGAAAGCAGTTACGCCAACCTCTACAACCGAGTGAACGGTGCTAAACTTAGCCATGGCATACGCGGTCTCATGTGGCACCAAGGCGAGCAAAGCCAAGGCTCGGGGGGGATCGATCCCGATTACGATTACAAATTCTATCAGCAATACTTCGTGGATATCTCCGCCGCATGGAAACAGGATTTCCCCAATCTGAACAAATACTACCTCTTCCAAATCTGGCCCGCAGCCTGCGGCGATACTTCGCGCAACGACCAACTGCGCGAAGTCCAGCGCACACTCCCCAATCTCTACTCTAACATGAAAGTCATGAGTACGCTCGGCATCAAGCCGGGTTCGGGCTGCCATTACGAACCCGCAGGCTATCAAGTGTTCTCGGATCTCATAGCTCCGCTTATTGCGCAGGATGTTTTCAAGATCGATGTCCAAAGCAAAAAGACCGCACCCAACCTCAAATCCGCCTATTTCACCTCCTCCGCGAAAGATGAAATCGCGCTCATCTTTGATCAGGACGTCACATGGAACCCCGGTGCTGTCACTACACTTTTCCTCACGGATGGGAACGGCCAGAAGGCTGGCAGTGTGACCAACGGCAGCGGTCGAAAAAATGAGATTTTGCTTAAAGTGTCCGATGCATCCGCTGCAGCCACCATCACCTATGTGAAAGGTGTCGTAAAAGCACCGGATGTTCCATGGCATCAGGACAACCTCCTCCTCGGAACAAACGGCATCGCCGCACTCACCTTTGCCGACGTGCCCGTGACCATCCCAACCAAGGCACCTTAATTTACACCCAACAAATCACTCCTATGAATTTTCAACTCTCATCTATCTTTTTAATTCTCACATCTGCTTTTCTGTCTGTATCGGCTTTTGGCGCAGCACCCGCTCCCATCTCAAATTCCAAAAGTTGACGCGGCACGCTGGGTGTCTAGAGTGACGGCGTGTTTCAGATCGTTTTTAATGAAATTAGTGCGGCGGAGATTTCCGCTTTGGGGACTTTGGAGCAGCTTGAGTTGTTGGAGGAATTCCATGTGACCGAGCAGGATCTGAATGGATCGGGGAGTGATCGGTTTGGGAAAATCGAGCGCGACGGGCATGTGATGTATCGTTTCCGTGCGAAGGAATATCGATTCTATTTCGAGGTGAAAGATGGATCCATCATCGTTCACCGCGTGTTACACAAAGGCACCTTGTCTGACTTTTTATTCCGTTCCAACATGCCGCTTTCCGAAGACGAGGCGTTGGCGAACTCGAAGCATTTCTGGAAGCTGATCGACGAGGGGCGGAATGCGCGGCGGCTTTAGTCTTCAGCCAAACACCTGTTTTTTAGAAGGGGTGATGTGCGGTGGGGCGAGGTAGATAGGCTGCGGTGGTTTCTCAGACCATGTGGCGCGCGTTTGCGGGGAGGCGTTTTCCCAGACCTGCCAAATTCCACGAGCGGAAGGTCGTTCGAGTGGGATGTCGAAAGAACGAATCGACTCCATGGAAAAGCACGATGGATTGAGATCAAGAGCGGCTTGAAAACCGATTGAGTCGGTCAGACTAGGGCCATCGATGAGTTCGCATTCTTTAATTTTCGCGATCCAATAAGAGCCTCGGCGAGCGTCTCCGACGGCGATGCAGGGATTTCCCGAAAGTGCGGATTTGGTGGCGAGCAGGGAAGGGATGGAGATGGTTTTGCAGCCGGAAATTAAAGCGGTTCCTTGCGCAGCGGCGATCCCAACACGGGTGCCGCTGTAACTTCCCGGGCCGCTGCCGACCAGGACCGCATCGAAATGCCGGGAGCCATATTCCTCAACGATTTCCGCAAGCGGCCCAAACAACAAGGCATTGTGCCGTCGATCGCTGGTAAAGCTCCTTTCGATCACGATTTGTCCATCAACTGCCAGCGCGATCGACGCGGTATCAGTGGAGGTCTCGAAAATCAGGATGGCAGGCACGGCCGCAGGCTAACGCGAAATCCGATTTATGGTAGTTGAAATTCTTTTCTGCCTTCACGGTTTACATTTCCTCGATAACCCTTTCCATTCCCGCTCACCCAAATAGCCACCTCCTTTTGAGGTTTAGAATTTAAAATTTAAAGTTTCCACCTGTGTCCACTCTTCTCTCCGCGAACGAAATCCGCTTATCTTACTCCTATCAGAATCTTCTCGATGGGGTGACGTTGGCGGTCGCGTCTGGTGAAAAGGTCGGTTTAGTCGGGCGAAATGGCTGCGGAAAAACTTCTTTGCTGAAAATTTTGACTGGTGAGCAACAAGCCGATTCGGGCGATCTCTCGCTGCGTCGGGGGATACGCACTGGGTATTTGCCACAGGAGTTCGAGCTCGATCCCGAACTCTCGGTTCACGAAAACATCGCGGCGGGTGCCGCCGATATCGTCGAGGCTATGCGTCGTTATGAAAACGGCGATGGCACGGAAACGGAACTCCAGGGATTTCTCGAACTGCTAGATCACACCGATGGTTGGAATCTCGATTCACGCATTGTTTCTCTCTCCAACGCACTCGGTACGCCTGCGCTAGACGCGCCAACCGGTCCGCTTTCCGGTGGAGAAAAACGCCGGGTCGCGCTCTGTCGTGCGCTGGCCTGTCAGCCGGATTTGCTTCTGTTAGACGAGCCGACCAACCATCTCGATGCGGAATCGATCCGTTGGTTGGAGGATGTTTTGAAAAGCTTCGTCGGTGCGGTCATCTTTGTGACTCACGATCGCTATTTCCTCGATGTCATCGCCACCCGCATCATTGAGATCGATAACGGTCGTGCGTATTCGCATGCGGGAAACTATACGGCGTATCTCGAAAGCAAAGCGATCCGCCAGCAGATTGCCGAACAATCCGAGCGCAGGCGCCAGAGATTTCTGCGCACGGAACTAGAATGGGTGCGCGCTGGGGTGAAAGCCCGCGGCACCAAACAACGCACTAGGCTCGATGCGTTCTACGAGGTCGAGGGCATGGAAGCACCGCCAGAAGAGCGCGAGATGGATTTGCTTTTGCCGCCCGCTGCAGATCTGGGAAATGTGGTGATCGAACTCGAGCAAGCTGGAGTCAACGTCGGCACAGAGAAACTTCCGCGTTGGTTGTTTCGTCATCTCAATCTCTCGATTCGTCCGGGAACCTGCACGGGGATCGTGGGGAAAAACGGGGTCGGTAAAACCACCTTGCTCAAACTCTGCCTCAGTCAGCTCGATCCGACCGAAGGCACGGCGGTTCTTGGGAAGCGGGTTAAAATCAATTACATCGACCAATCACGGATGCAGCTCGATGGCACAGGTTCGCTGTTAGATGAAATTTCCGATGGTAATGAGAAAGTTCAGTTCGGCAACGAAACCCTCGGTGCGCGAGCTTACCTCAGGCGTTTCCTTTTCAACAACGAACGCATCAACGAACGTGTCGATCTCCTTTCTGGTGGCGAACGTGCTAGGCTGATGCTCGCCAAAGTTTTGAAAACCGGCGGAAATCTCATCATTCTCGACGAGCCGACCAACGACCTGGATCTTCCATCGCTACGAATGTTGGAAGAAGCGCTATGTAGTTTTGGTGGCAGCATTCTCTGCGTTTCTCACGATCGCTATTTCCTCGATAGAATTTGCGATCAGATCATCGCATTTGAAGATGATGGAATCCAGGTCACTCCCGGAAACTATTCGTATTACTTGGAAAAACGCCAACAACGCGAGGCGGCACAAAAAGCCCAAGCGCAGGCATTCAAAGCCCTCCAACCACAGAAGTCGACGAGTCGGTCCGACAAACCCAGAAAACTTTCACAGAAGGAGCGCGCGGAGTTGGAAACGATCGAGGACCGGATTTTCGCTACTGAGGATGAGGTCTTATCCATCGAAAAACGCGTCAACGACCCTGAATTTCAGATCGATCACTACGAAAAAATCCCCTCCGAGATGGAAAAACTCGAAGATGCCCGCGCAGCTACTTTGGTGCTCTATGCGCGATGGGAAGAGTTGCAGAAGATCGCGGATGCGGAAGCATAACCACGAAAAGCACGAAGGACACTAAAGTATTCCTAAAGCAGGATTTGGTTTGGTAAGGCACAAATTTTAGCAATCAATCTATCTGAAAAATCGTCCATTCATCTTTTTTCATGGGATTGGTGTTTTTCGTGGTTTTAAAATTCCCAATCTGGCCGCTAGTTGTTATTGAATTCTTTTGCTGGATTTCCCGAATTGAATTTCTGAGACTGTATAAATATTTATCACTTTATGCCAAAATTCAAAAAATTCGTTATCTTCGGATTCGTCCTCTTCGCAGTTATTCTGGTAAACGTTTTTTATTCAAAACTTTCTAGTAGTCACGGAAGTGGCTATGGTTCAAGCCACTATGTACGCCAGGAGCTGGAACCGGTAGAGACAGCGGAAGAATGGATGCGGCGCCTGAAATTGGACGTGGAGAATAATTATTATGATGTCATGCCAAATCTCTATGCTGAGCTTCCGCCTAAAAATGAATGGACGAATGTAATCAAAAGTCTGGATGAATTGGCTGGAGATGTCGGGCAGATTAAGAAAATGATGGGCAATAATAGCTACGGAAATCAGCCGGAAATAATGGCACAGAAATTTTCGATTTTTAGCAAACTGCTTAAAAATGGAGATGCCGATGTTGAGCCTGAACTTCGTAAACTCATTCTATATGCAAACAGAGATGGTGGTAATGAGTTCACCGCGCTGCTTATGGCGAGCAAGGACAAGCAAGCAACACAGGAATGGATCATGAAAAATCAGTCCAAGTCGAAATCCACCCACTCATCTTCCTCTTACGTTGGTAGTTCGGATTCGGATAAGTCTGATTGGGAGATCGCGTTTGCGGAGAACAAGGTTGATGAAGGGATCAGTTTGCTGAAAAAAGAGATTTCGATGACATCCGAGCGGCCTGACATAGCGAGCCACTGGGAGAGACTCATTCGTATCGGCTTACTCACCGACCGCATCCCTCTTGCGATCGAGGCAACGGAGAATCTCAGGAAGAATTTGATTTCACATGTGCAGATTGATCAATATTTCACGCCTTATTACTATAATTCGCTGTTTGATTTGAATCTGAAAAATCAGGAGTGGCAGACGATTTTGGATACGCTCGATCAGGTATACGTGGAGCAGAGCAAAAAGAAGAATCCATCATCGAGTGGCAGTTATGGTTATCTTGACGAAGCGAATGCATTACATCTTACCGCGCTCTATCGTTTGGGGAAAACCGATGAGTTTATGGATGGAATTGAGGCGGCTCAGGAAGTTACTCAAAATGATCCTGAGGAATTTTTCAGAATGCTCACCTATGCGGCAACTGGGCAACCCCCATTGGGCGTTTTGTATTTAGAGCATCTAAATAAAGCGGCAGATCCAGAAAATGCCAAAGTTTATGCTTTGCATCTGTTAGCCAGAAATCAGGGGATGGATGTGTATTATGAAAATCTGATCAATCTTGATCAGACGCTTGCCCGATCATTTATCCAATCGCTTAGAGTGTATGACCCTTACGAGGAGAGACCTTTGATCTGGCAAGCGGAACTTGCGCGTAGGAATGGTGATCTGGATCTTGCTCTCAAGACCATTGAGCAAGCCATAGCACTTGATCCATCCGATGGCGATCACGGCAAAGACAGTCGGATGTTCTGTTATGAAGTTTTGGCACGTGTTCACGCCGATGCGGGCCGTAAAGACAAAGCTGATTTTTTTCGATCTGTGGTTGATTCGATTCGCCAAGGGGAAGCGGCGGATGATTTTCTTCATGCTGGTCTGATTAAAGAAGCAGCTGAGCGTTATCAAAAAGCCCTTGGGAAATTTGAAGATGCGTATTGTTTGCAATCTCGACTGGCAATGACTCTCGCCCGCAACGGCCAATTTGATGAATCGGTGAAGCACTTTAAAAAAGCCTTCGAACTCATGCCTGTCAGCTTTGGCCCTCGTGAGAGTCATTGCTTCGGTTGTGAGGGACTCTTCAGTGATCCACGGGTAATTGAAATAGCGAAGCCATTGTTGATGGAGTTTGAAAAAAACAACCCTAAGAACCCACGTGCACCCTATTTGCTTGGCTTGGTGCTGAAGCAGAGCAAGGAAGAAGACCAAGCCGCTATTGCATTTCAACGAGCCTTCGAGATCGATGACAATTATTACAACGCGGCCATAGCGTGGTTAGAAATCCTGGAAAAAGATCCGTATAAGTACGGAGAGGTTGAAGCTCTACGGAAGAGGATCTATCTGATAGCGCCCTACGCATCCAAACCGGACTATTTCAATAACCAGACGAATCTTCATGAGTATTGGGACTTGATAGAAAATTTTCCACCGCCACTTAGTCTGCCTGTCATCCCGTTTCTAAAGTCTCAAGAAGAACCAAAGATAAATGATCAATTCCTTCCTTATGAAGCCAGCAGGCACCGACACTTCGGTAATCGCGAAAGCGAGGCTATTAAGGGTTGGACCAAAAGCCACCTGCGTCGTTCAAACGAATTCCTTAGACAGCTCGATTATATCCGTTAATTCTCCTCGCTAGTACCATTCACACTCGAGACTCATCTCCAGTGTCATTCATTCTGGCGTAATGGCCTCTTTTTGCCTCTATTTCAGGCTTTTATTGGGGATTTTCACCAATTCCCCTCAATCTTTAGTCTTGCAAACGGAGCGCGTCCCCCTAGGTTCGCCCTCCGTTTTTCTTTTGTCTGGCGAACGGTCGGAGCCCCGGTGTTCGTCAGATGCATCTTTTCCGGGGCAATTGTCGGAAGGAAAACGTAAACAAACTAACCAAACCATTAACCAAATATGAGTACTGCACTAGCAGAACCAACCAATCAGGAACTGAGCGATTTGATCGACTCCAAGTTCAAGGAATTCCGCGAGGGTTCCATCGTCAAAGGCACTATCCTTGAAATCCGTCCGCAGATCGTCCTTGTGGACATCGGCTACAAATCAGAAGGTGCGATTCCATCCAACGAGTTCGAGGATGATGAAATCGAAATCGGTGACGAAATCGAAGTGCTTCTTGAGCGCCTCGAAAACGACGAAGGCATGGTCGTTCTCTCCAAAGAGAAAGCCGCCTACAAACAAAACTGGGACAAGATCGTCAAAGTCTATCAAGACGGCGGCCTCGTTCGCGGAAAAGTCAAAGCAGTTGTCAAAGGCGGCCTCACCGTCAATGTCGGCGTCGAAGCTTTCCTTCCCGGTTCACAAGTGGACATCATTCCACCTAAAGATCTCTCCGAATACGTGGGCAACGTCTACGAATTCAAAATCGTCAAGGTCAACGACGAGCGCAAGAACATCGTTCTTTCCCGCCGCGAAGTTATCGAAGCCGAGCGCTCCGAGCAACGCCAAGCATTCCTTCAAACCGTCAAGATCGGCGACAAAGTCGTCGGCGCGATCAAGAACATCACCGACTTCGGTGCATTCGTCGACCTCGCAGGCATGGACGGACTCCTTCATATCACCGATATGTCATGGGGCCGTATCAACCATCCTTCCGAACTGCTTCACATCGGTCAGTCTGTGGATGTTGTCATCCTCGACGTGGATCGTGAGAAAGAGCGCGTTTCGCTCGGCCTCAAGCAAATGTCCGACAATCCATGGGAAGACATCGAGCGCAAATACCCAATCGGTCAGCAAGTCAAAGGACAAGTTACCAAACTTCTCCCTTACGGCGCGTTCATCGAAATCGAGCGCGGTGTCGAAGGCCTCGTGCACGTTTCCGAGCTCAGCTGGGTCAAACGCATCACCCGTCCATCCGACGTTCTCGAAATCGGTCAGGAAATCACCGCTGTGGTTCTTGGCATCAGCATCGAGGAACAAAAAATCTCGCTCGGTGTTCGCCAACTCGAAGGCAACCCATGGGACGAAATCGAACTCCGTTACCCAGTGGGAGCAACGATCACCGGACCTGTCCGCAACCTTACCGCTTATGGCGCGTTCGTGGAACTGGAAGAAGGTATCGACGGTATGATCCACGTTTCCGACATGTCTTGGACTCGCAAAATCAACCATCCTTCCGAAGTTCTCAAAAAGAACGACGAGATCGAAGCCATCGTTCTTGCAATCGACAAAGCAAACCAACGCGTCTCACTCGGTATCAAACAAACCGAAGGTGACCCATGGTCCGCTATTGACGACCGCTTCAAGGTCGGCGACATCGTCAAAGGCACGGTTGCTAAGATCGCATCTTTCGGTGCGTTCGTTTCCCTTGAAGGTGACATCGACGGCCTCATCCACATTTCGCAACTCAGCGAAGACCACGTGGAGAAGGTCAAAGACGTCATCAAAGTTGGCGACGAAATCGAAGCCCGCGTCATCAAGGTCGACAAAGTCGAGCGCCGCATCGGTCTCTCGATCAAAGCCGTCAGCTACTCCGAAGAGCAACTCAAGAAAGAAAGCGCCAGCTTCGAGTCCCTCCGCCCATCCAGCGAGATGGTCGGCCTCGAGCAAGCCTTCAACCTTGCTGCTGCCGCTTCCGAAGAGTGGAGCCCAGGCGACGACAAATAAATTCTATCCGAGCCGTAGCCCCAACATAACGGGGTAAACAATACGGCCCGAGATTTTCAAAAAGCCGGACGGGATTTCCTGTCCGGCTTTTTCTTTTCGAGACACCCTTCGACAGGCTCAGGGTTTGCAACAAGACTGGAAGAATTCTTGCGTAATGGATTTCATGAGCTTGAATGGTTTAATGAAACGTAGGCAATTTTTCAAAGGTAGCGTGGTGACTGGGGCGTTGGCCGGGATCACCGGAGTATCGGCAGAGGAGTTGGTAAAAACACCCAAACAGATAGAGGGGCCGTTTTATCCAAAAGTGGCGCAGAAGGATAAAGATTTTGATCTAACAAAAATCGAAGGACAAGAAGGCACTGCGCAGGGAAAAGTGGTTTTCATTTCCGGCGCGGTGCTCAATACGGATGGCACGCCCGTCGAAGATGCGACGGTGGATTTATGGCAGGCAAATGCGGCGGGTCGGTATAATCATCCCACTGATAAAAACGAGGCACCGCTGGATCCGAATTTCCAAGGATGGGCGATTGTGCCGAGTGGAAAAAAAGGGGAGTTCAAATTTAAAACGATAGTGCCCGGATCTTACCCAGCATCCAAAGACTGGTCACGTCCGCCGCACATTCATTTCAAAGTTTCCAAGCTCGGTTACGTGGAATTGATCACGCAGATGTATTTCCCCGGAGAAAAGCTGAACGATACCGACAAGCTCTTGCAGCGTGTTCCTGAAGCGGAGCGCGCGTCTTTAATTGCGAAGGTCATTCAGGGAGAGATCGATACTTACGAATTCAGGATCGTCTTAGAGAAAGCGTGATCACTCACTCGGTGGTTTGCGTAGCGATTTTTTCTGAGAAAGAATGCGTTTATCAGCGACGGATTGTTGTTTGGAACGGCGTGACCTTCGGCGTTTCTGACGGCGCATTTTTTCGATCGCTTGGGTTTTCGCGGAGGCTTTGCCATTGGCGATGGCGTCGAATTGATCGCAGAGTTCGCGGCGGGCGAGGAAACGGTTCATTTCACGGGATCGGTCCATCTGGCACTTGATCGCAATGCCGGTGGGGAGGTGTTTGAGGAAGACGCAGTTGGAAGTTTTGTTGATTTTCTGGCCTCCCGCACCCGAGCCACGGACAAATTTTTCCAATAGATCAGCTGGTTCAATCCCAAGCGACACCATCCGCTGTTCGAGGGCGGTGATTTTATCTGGAGAGGGGAGATTCATGAAAATGAGTTTGTTTAAGGATAAATACGATTCTATTTGAAAGCTGGAGCATACACCGCTCAGTATTCCTCACCGATGAAAAAATTCACCATAATCCCCCTACTGGCGGCGGCGTTACTTCCCGGAGTTATCCAGGCACAAGTGACCGACCAGACGTCGAAATTCAAAGTAGCCTCCGGGTTCAAGTTAGAGCAGATTTATGAAGTTAAGCCAGATCAAGGAAGTTGGGTGGCCTTGACTGAAGATGGGAAGGGACGTTTGATTGCGGCTGATCAATACGGTGGACTTTTCCGCATCACCCTTCCACCACTAACGGGCGGTGAAACCACGGTTGAGGCTTTGGATATTCCGATCGGTGGAGCCCATGGATTGCTCTGGCACGAGGGAGTGCTCTACATTTCGATTAATGAGAAGGCGCAGAAAAACGCGGTGGAGACGGGTGTTTGGAAAGTAAAAGAGACTGCAACGGGTTGGGAAAAGCCGGAGCTTGTCAAAGCTATCAAAGCAGGCGGTGAGCACGGCGTGCATTCCTTGGTGCTCTCTCCCGACAAGAAGTGGGTCTATTTGATCACCGGAAACTTTGCCCACGTTCCTGAAGTCACGGATTCATTTGCTCCGAAGATTTGGAACGAGGATCAACTCGTGTTGCGCAATCCCGATGGCAATGGCCATGCTGCGAACGTCTGGGCTCCGGGTGGATTCATCGCACGATTCCAACTTGATGGTTCGAATTGGCAGTTGGTTTCCATGGGACAACGTAATACGTATGACGCGGCGTTCCACGATAGCGGCGAGTTGTTCGCCTACGATGCAGATATGGAATGGGATTTTGGAATGCCTTGGTATCGTCCCACACGGATTTCTCACATTGTTCCGGGCACCGAGCTTGGTTGGCGGAATGGTACCGGAAAATGGCCAGCTTACTATGAAGATAGCATGGGCCCGGTTCTCAATATCGGTCCGGGATCGCCGACAGGGATGCTCGCGGGTCGCGGCTTTAAAGCTCCTGCAAAATATCAACAAGCCCTATATGCCTTCGATTGGACCTTCGCGACCATTTACGCAGTGCACCTGACTCCTGACGGTTCTTCTTTCAAAGCCGAGAAAGAGGAGTTTGTCTCCGGTGCCGGATTGCCTCTAACAGATGCGATCATAGCAAAAGATGGCTCGATGTATTTCGCGACGGGTGGTCGCAAAGGAAAATCTCATCTCTGGAGAGTGGTTTATACGGGCAAGGAAGCCACCGCGCCTAAACTCGCAAAATCCACACCCAACCCAACCCGGGATAAACTTGCGGAAATGATCCGCGATCCGAAAAAGTTCGATGCGGATCTTGCACTCAAGCAATTGAGTTCTGAAGAGCGCACCCTGCGTTTCATGGCGCGCACCGCTTTGGAACGTTCACCGGATGCAGGATGGATCCCGAAAATTTCAACTCAGAAAGACGCATGGTCGCGCATTTTGGGACCGATGGCACTTGCCAGATTGGATGGGAAAAAACATCGCGCCGCAGCTTTGGAAACCTTGTTGAAAGTCGATTGGAAAACACTTTCCCAACAACAACAGATCAACTGGCTAAGAGCCGCTGGCCTCGTGTTCATTCGTAGTGGTGAGCCGACGGCAGAGGAGAAGACGGCCATCATCTCAAAAATCGATGCATCCTATCCGGCAACGGATCGCTCGATGAATTTCGAACTCGCGCGCATGCTTTGCTATCTTCAGGCACCGAATGTCGTTTCGAGAACTTTGAAATTGATGGACGAGGCTCCTGCTGCTGATGCGGAGGATTGGAAAGTGCTGGTTGAGCGGAATTCGAAATATGGCAACGATATCAATCAGGTGATCAAGAATCACCCGCCGTCCGCTCAGATTCATTACATCTATTGCTTGAGATCTGTAAAAGGCCCTTGGAAAGGCGATGAGAGAAGACGTGTCTTCAGTTGGTTCCGTGAAATCGAAAGCCGCAGCGGTGGCAACAGCTACGGCAAATTCATCGCCATGATACGCCAACAGATCTATGAAAACGGCACGCCTGAAGAACAAAAACTCTTTGCCGCAGAAGCCAAAGCCCCTGCGCAAAAACCGAAAGCCCTGCCCCCAGTCAAAGGCCCAGGTAGAGCTTGGACCGTGGAAGAAATCAAAAAAGTCACAGCCGAAGGACTGACCAATCGCAATCTTGAAAATGGTAAAGCCATGTTTGAGGCATCACTCTGTGCGACCTGCCACAAATTCGGCGCAGAAGGCGGCTCCCAGGGTCCCGACCTAACCAACCTTTCAGGTCGATTCAAAATCGAAGACCTCGCACATTCCATCGTCGATCCAAGCCAAGTGATTTCCGATCAATACGAATTCACGGATATTGTGAAGCACGACAAATCAACCATCACGGGTCGCGTGCTCAACGAGAAAGACGAGATCCTGATCTTGGGAGTCAATCCGTTTGATTTCACCAATCAACTGGAAATCAGCCGCAGCGACATCAAGAGCACGGCGCCATCGAAAGTGTCACCGATGCCGCCAGCGATGATCAACCGTCTGAACGCAGATGAGCTCAAGGACCTGTTCGCTTATCTGTTAGGGGTGAAGTAATCAGTAAAAGGGAGCGCGGGCGTGTCTCGCCCGCAGGCTTTTTGAGCGAACTGAACTGACTTATCAGAGATTTTCTGATTTCCGTCAGCCGTACACTCAGCTATAATCCTACTTATGAGCAGCCCCGACATCCGCTGGATCCAACGCTTCGACAACTTCAAACGGGCTTTCACACGTCTGAGTGAGGCGTCCGAGTTGGCGGAGCAACGCGAACTTTCGGATCTGGAGCGGCAGGGGTTAATTCAAGCTTTCGAGTTCACTCATGAACTGGCCTGGAACACGCTAAAAGATTTCCTAACCGCCCGAGGTGCCACCGAGAGGCTATATGGATCGCGGGATGCCACCCGCGCGGCCTTCGCCGCAGAGTTGATCGAGAACGGCGATGCGTGGATGGAAATGATCAAGCACCGCAACGAATCCTCCCACACCTACAACGACGACGTGGCGGGAAAAATCATGAAGGCAATTTTGACACTTTATGTCCCAGCGTTCGATGCATTTCACCGCCGCTTCCTAGAACTCGAAAAGGAGGAATCCGCATGAACCACGGATTATCCGAAAGCACAGTGGAACGTATTCGAGATGTCTTGTCAGATTTTCCAGATGTGGAAAAAGCCGTGCTCTATGGCTCTCGGGCCAAGGGGAAGCACCGACCTGCCTCAGATATCGATCTCACTCTTTATGGTAGCGCTATCGGACAAAGCCAGTTGGCGCGAATCGACGCAGCGTTGGATGATCTTCTACTACCCTACAAAATCGATTTGTCTGAGATGTCGTCTCTAACCCATCCCGCCCTGCTCGACCATATTCGCCGTGTGGGCATGGTGTTTTATGAGAAGAGTTCCACTCCACGAGAAACTTTGATTGCGTGAACGAAATAGGAACCCAAGAGAGCGCGGGCGTCTCGCCCGCAGACTTCGTTGAGAAAAGGCCTCATGGATATCATCAGCGACTATGTCGTGTTCTCGAAGCTGGAAGAAGCTAGACAATGAGGGGCGATTAGTTCGCGCAGTGTCTTAATGAGGGACGGAAAGTTGGGAGACGTACCTGAGTCCAACCATTACGCCTTTGACATAAACGCTGCCATTAACCAGTTTCAGTTTAAGTAAGTTGCAGCATGACGAAAAAGGAAAAGCAGGAACTCAGCGAAATCGATATCTGCGATCTCTTTATCACGCCTGCGATCAAAGGAGTTGGTTGGGATCAGCACACTCAGATTCGCCGCGAAGTAACCCTCGCTCCCGGACCGGTCATTGTCCGTGGGAATATGTCCTCTCGTAACAAAAAGAAGAAAAAATTCGCTGATTACGTTTTGCTCAAAGAGACGGGCGTTCCCATCGCCATTGTTGAAGCCAAGGACAACAAGCACACAGTCAGTCATGGTATCCAACAAGCACTTGGTTATGCAGGCATTCTAGATGTCCCGTGCGCTTTTAGCTCAAACGGCGACGCCTTTGCATCTCATAACAAAGTCCCAGCCCCTAGCGAAGACATCGAAAGCGAGCTTCCGCTCGAATCTTTCCCTAGTCCGGACGATCTTTGGAAACGTTACAAGCAACACCGAAACATCAAGGATGCCGAAGAGGAGCTCGTTCTAGAGCCATACCATTTGGACACCTTCGGTAAAGAACCGCGTTACTATCAGGCTGAAGCGATCAATCGCACGCTCGAGGCCGTTGCCAAAGGCCAGAATCGCCTACTTCTCGTCATGGCCACCGGTACCGGCAAGACCTATACAGTTTTCCAGATTATCTGGCGCTTGTGGAAAGCGAGGCGAGCCAAGCGCACCCTTTTCCTCGTCGATCGCAACGTACTTGCCGATCAGACACTGACCAACGATTTCAAACCATTCGGTTCGGTCATGACGAAAATCAAAAACCGAAAAATCGATCCTTCATACGAAATCTATCTGGGTCTGTATCAAGCCCTGACCGGACCTGACGAGGAAGATAAAATCTTCAAAAACGTTTCCCGTGATTTTTTCGATCTTATCGTCATCGATGAGTGCCATCGTGGTAGTGCATCCGAGGACTCCGCATGGCGTGAAATTCTCGATTACTTCTCCGGAGCCATCCAGATCGGGCTGACCGCGACGCCCAAGGAAACGAAATACGACTCTAACATCACCTACTTCGGGGAACCTGTTTACACTTATAAATTAAAGCAAGGCATCGAAGACGGCTTTCTCGCTCCCTACAAAGTCGTTCGCTACCACCTCGATAAAGATCTCATCGGTTGGACTCCTGAGCTGGGTATGACCGACGACCTCGGCAAGGATATTGAACAACGCACCTACAATCAGGCCGACATGGATCGTATTCTGGTGCTCAACAAACGCACCAAGCTCGTCGCCAAGTGCGTGATGGAGCTCCTCAACGCCACCGATCCATTTTCAAAGACGATCATTTTCTGTGAAGACATCGATCACGCCGAGCGCATGCGGGTGGCGATTACCAATGCCGCAGGCAAACTCGCCCTCGATAATCCCAAATATGTCATGCGGATCACTGGCGACAGCGTTGAGGGAAAAGCTGAATTGTATAACTTCACTGACGTTGAGTCCAAGTTCCCTGTCATCGCAACCACCTCCGAACTCCTCACCACGGGAGTTGATGCCAAAACCTGCAAACTAATCGTCTTGGACAAGACCATCAAGTCCATGACGATGTTCAAGCAGATCGTGGGTCGTGGCACGCGTATCGAAGAAGAGTATGGCAAGTTCTTCTTCACGGTGATGGACTTCAAAAACGCGACCGAGCTTTTCAAGGACCCTGACTTCGATGGCGATCCAGTGGTTATTTACGAGCCGGGAGATGGCGATGATCCGGTACCTCCCGATCCTGATCCGGATCCAGATGACGGTGGACTCAGAGAAGACGAGTTCGAATACGGTTCCAAAAAAATTTACGTCAGTGATGTCGAAGTTCACATCCTGACAAAAACCGTGGAATACCGTGGAGAGGACGGCCAGATG
>JANPEG010000069.1:0-68680 GCA_031431855.1 Akkermansiaceae bacterium
CACCGCCGGAGGGTGCGATCCAATCTCGCGCAAGGTTCTCGCGGCGTGGCGGTCTGAGAAATTCTGATAGCAGCGCTTGCTCGTGTACGCTGAGTTGTCGTGTCCTGGTAGCGAGCCATTCACTGATATCCCCACTGGAAAGTGCAAGCCGCTCAGTGACACGCTGTCTAACCTCTGGAGTCTCGTCGTCTAAGAGACGGAGCAATGCATCAAGTTCCTCAGGGGCAGGGGGAACCGCGTTCATCTCTGGGGTCAAATGGGAATGAACTTCTTGAAAATAAATGGTGCGCGATACTGGGTTCGAACCAGTGACCCCCTCCGTGTCAGGGAGGTGCTCTACCACTGAGCTAACCGCGCATTCCGAGGCTGACCTGCGGGCGGCGAAACTAGGATTAAAGTCGTGATTTACGCAACCTCTTTTTCCATTGAGGCTAAAAATTTTCATTCAGGTATCTTCAGCATTACCGCTTGAGTTCTCTTGGAACTCAACACAGGCTACCGCAAATATATGAAATTGTTTTCTCTACTGCTGCTATTTACTGCCTGTGTATCTGCTGAGGTGCCTGAAATTTTCAAAGGTTTGTTTGAGGAAGAGATTCCTGTCAATGCAAACATTGGTATAGTGGCGCCGCCCAAGGAAATCGAGAAATACATTAGTAAAGTCGAGGCAGCAGCCCGTAAAAACCCTGAATGGTTCAAGCAACATAGTGCAGCTACTCCACCAGGAGTTCCTCTTCCGTATCACGAAAATCTCGGACTCACCAAAGAAGAATATGATGATTACATCATTCTATGGGCAAAACGTGAATTCAAAGCTACTGAAGAAGTAATCCTAGTCCTCAGCAAAACACTTGGAGATACATGGACTCTCACAGCATCAGGTGGAGCAGGTATCATTTCGACCCTGCGCTACGATCCTTCTAAAAATATTTTCCGTTGTCCGAGCGGAAACATGGAACCTTTGGAAGATATCAAAACCGATGAAAACCACATTCTAGGTGCTTGGTCTGGAAAGGAATGGCGTTTCCAAGACAGTGGACTTCTTGGAATTACCAAACAAAATTTCGCTATCGGAAAATATGCAAGTAATGACTTCGGAATCATTATCTATCGTTCTCAAGAACTTTCGTCCGCAGGCGCCCGCATCCACGAGCAAAGCATCGTATTGCGATTCCCGCTTGGTAAAGCAGTTAAAGTAAAACCTCAGACTGTTCCTCCAAAAAAGAAGTAATCCTTTTTTAATCCGGCGAAATCACTAAGCGGGATGGCTTACGTAAACGAATGGTTTCCTCAATCTCACCTAAATCCAAACTGTCTAGAACGTTTGTAGATCGATTTATCAAACTATTTTCTGTATGAGTAGCGACATCAACAGGTAATTCCGTGTGGTAGGGATCAATTCCAATTAACACGGAATTGATGGAACGTATCGGCATAGTGTTCAATGCCGGCAACCTACTAAGCGCATGAGATACATCAATACCGGACGAATTTCCACCAGCATGTAATGTGCAAAACGGCAAACTTTGCGTGCCTTCTAACATATACTCAATCATCTCCGTACTTAGACTCTTCGGTTTTCCTGTTTTTAAATCTTCTTTTAGTTCCTGACAATACTCGGTCATCCGCTGACCTGAAATCGCACAAACCTTCACATCAACTAGCCCTACCGGACGATATATTGATGGACTCGGTAACGCCGGCGATACCGCATTCATCGCCGCCGCCCATACCGGCATTGCCAAATCACGACTGAATGCACCGGGATAAATCGGTTTACTATTTCCCTGAAGAAATCCTGTCCAAACTCCACAGCTAACCCTGCCGTTGTAACCCAAAAACCATGCATCCGAGAAGTCATGAGTAGTTCCACCTTTGCCTGCGCCGTTGAAAGGCTGAGTCGATAGTTGTTCTTTTAATCCCCGCGCACTGCCTCTCTCCATGCCCGCAGCCATCATATCGTGCATCTGCCATGCCACCCTTTCATCAAGAAGTCTGATCGATGGAGTGTTAGATTTTGGATGAGCGACAAGCGGATAAACTATACGACCTTGGGAATTTTCCACACGCGTTAGGTAAGTGAACTTGGTTGGGCCCTTTCTTCCGGACAGCGGGAATGTTGAAATAGCAGTAACGGCTTGCTTTAGCGAAGCCGCTTCCCAGCCCACCATCACGCGCGGTAACACTTCAGTCTCCTCCATAGGAAAACCAAATACATTGCCAGCATTGATGATGCGCTCGATCCCGATCTCGGATCCCAAGCGAACGGTTGCTGCGATCTTGGAATTCTCAAATGCTTTTCGTAACGTGATATTGCCTTCGTAAACTGGTGCGCTGACTTCCATACCCCACTCACCCAAAATTCCCTCACGACCACTCACCATTACCGCACGATTATCCATCGGCTCATCCTCAAGAATTGATACAGGCGTGTGTTTGCCCGCAAGCCCTACTGAATAAAGAAATGGATAAAATGCAGTTCCCAATGGCCGCTGCCCTTGTTCGATGAAATCATATGGAACTTGCGCATAGTCCCTACCACCTACGTGAACCAAAACTTCTCCAGTCGTATGATCTATCATGAACACCGCACCTTGAAGATACTCAGGTGCAATCTCGGTTTGATGCTTACTGTATTCACTGCGTTTCTGCGCCGTATAGTCTGGATGTTTCTCAGCCTGGTTCAACGACTCGCGTAAGGACTTCTCTGCCGCGTTTTGCGCTTCTGCTAGAATGGTGGTATGTATCTTGAAACCACCCGCCGATAGCGCATCTCGACCAAGCGCTAAGCCAACTGCATCCGCGATCCGCTCATACAAATGTGTTGTTCCACGCTGCAAGGGCTTGGGATTAAGAGCGAGTAATTCGAGCTCTGCTTGTTTGAAATCGGACGAAGTTAGCATCGATTCTTCTCTCATCCGCTTGAGCACCATATTTCTAGCCTTCTTACTAGCCTCTAGATTATTGAGCGGAGAATTATTGGTAGGGTTTTTGATCAGTCCCACAATCGTAGCACATTCTACCAAATTCAGATCTTTTGGCTCCTTACCGAAGTAACCGAGTGATGCCGATCTCAATCCGTAAAACCCGCTGCCGAAGTAAATCCGGTTCAGGTAAAACTCTAGGATTTCCGGTTTCTCGTATCGCTTCTCAATCCGCATCGCAAGAAACGCCTCAACCATTTTTCGCTGAATTCCGCTCTCTCCTTTCGTTAGGGCATCCTGCTTCAACGGATACGCATTTCTTGCAAGCTGCTGCGTGATCGTACTCGCACCTTGAGTCGTCGTTCCCGCCTGGAAATTTAACTTCAATGCTCTTACGATGCCGATGTAATCCACCCCATTGTGCGTTTCAAACCTTGAATCCTCACCCGCTTTCAACGCATTCAGAAATAGCTCCGGAACATCATCAATCGACATCACACTACGGTTCTGCACGAAAATCCGTCCGATTTCTTTCCCATTTCTATCCAGAATAATACTCGGAATCTCCAACTCGTTGATCTTCTCCAAATCATATATCAACGCCCGTTCACGATACGGCCTCGTGTATTGCTCAGCATACAGATACCCCACCAAACCCGCGCTCGCACAGAACATGAACAGCACAAACCAAAATGTTTTGCGCTTGTAGAAACGGCGCTTGCCGCTCTTTCTCCCAGTGCTTTCTTTGTATTTCGCCATGTCTGAAAACCATCCAACAACGCCGCATATCGCCGACGCGTGTTCTTTGGATTACCTGAATCCCGCCACACCCGCAACCTCTTCCTGTCCTTTCCTCCTGGAAAAAATCGATGCGGAACTGGCAAAACATGGTTTTATCTCATTTCCCCATTACCTTAACCTCGCTCTCTACGATCCCGAACACGGCTATTATGCCAGCAGTTCCACCCAAGTCGGGCGAGACGGAGACTTTTACACCAGCGTCAGCGTCGGCCCACTTTTCGGGCAACTCCTCGCCCGCCGCTTCATTCAGTGGTGGAAAAATCATGGAAACCCCACTCCATGGCGCATCCTCGAAATCGGCGCCCACGACGGCAAACTCGCCGCCGATATTTTGCAAACCATCTCCATCCTCTCTCCAGTAGCCTGGCAACATCTCGAATACTCAACTGTCGAGCCACTGCCCTTGCTCAGAGAAGCCCAACAAGATCGCCTCTCGCCCCTTGCCGCAAAACTTCACCTCGCCACCGATTTCCAAACTCTCTTAGAAAATCCCCTGCCCGGCATCGCTTTCGGAAACGAAATCCTCGATGCCCTACCGTTCCACCTCATCCGCCGTTGTGAAAACGAATGGCGTGAGCTATTTGTCTCTCAGGACTGGGAACTCATCACCCAAGACATCGATCCCGCATCCGCTCTCGGAAATAAAACCGCCGCACTCGGCGATGGCTTTGCCGATGATTATCAAACCGAAATCCGCACCAACTACCCTGCGATTCTCGATCAGATTTCTAACAGCATATCAGATGGAATGTTGCTCTTCATCGATTACGGCTTCGCGGCGCCGGAATACTACGACAACCATCGCACCCGCGGCACCCTGCGAACCTTTTCAAAACACCAAGCCGCAGAAGACCCGCTGGCCGACCCCGGAAAACGCGACATCACCGCACACGTCGATTTCACCGATCTCGCACGTGAGGCCGAAACCCTCGGTTGGCATCCCACCCATTTTTCCTCTCAAGGCAGCTACCTCACCCACCTAGCCACAGAAATGATCAAGGACGGACACATGAACGATCCTAAAACCATCGCCCAATTCCGCACTCTCACCCACCCAGCCCATCTCGGCGCGAGCTTTCACGTGATTGAATTCGAGAAATCGAAAGAGCCTACGCCCCAGGTGCTGCATCGGTTGGCTTTGGATTGAAGAGTTCGTGGTTCCTAGTTCTTGGTTCTTAGTTGAGCTTCGCGCCCAGTATTTGCGAGCCAAGAACTGTATAAATGGCTGCAGGCTCTCGGAAAACTTCTCAATCTAAACGTGCTACGATATCAATTTATAGCATTCACAGCCTCACGATTGAAATCCCTTTAATTTGTGTTCCAAGACGGATGGCAATATTCACCTTCTCTTTTGTAACCCCAAGAGCTTTAGCTGCCTCAGTGCCGCTTTTAAAAACTTGTCCGTTCGATAATCGCACGCTTTTGTGAAGTTTGCAGCTGTTGCACATTCTACCTTGAAGGATTGATCTCAGCGTTTTTTGTGTCTCATGACCGTTCTTGCAAAGAACTCTAACTTTCTGGTCGGCAAGTCCTGGCGTATCTAGAATCTTTAGACCTAATAGCTTTGATGCACTTATAACTGAATCCGTAAATTGAGATCTTCTGGATTTGATATTTAAAGATAATACGTTAATTTCTTTGAGCGCTCTGGGAGTCAACCTACCACTAGCTGTAATCATTTGATCTATTAGTTTTGGCACCATTTCGGGAGGCGTTAGCGATCCAACTTCTGGTATCTCAATAAGAAAAATCCCGTTTTTTTCACAGTATATTCGCTTTATTAGGTCATGCTGTTGGCATAATTCGAACTGCTCGACAGTTTGCCAATTGGGTTGTCGCTTGATGTGATGTAATCCCTGGTGCTCTAGGGCAATTCTTAGTTCCTTATTAAAACAGTCTAATTCAAGTGGAACACCCTTAGGCGATCTGAGGTCGGTGGGTCGGACACGATCAAATGACTTGCCGAAAGCTTTTTCCAAAACAGCCCTGCACAGAGACTCTCCCCAACCATCATTACATTTTGTGCAGAATGTGTTAAACCTTAGCATCGGGCGAATAGACCTTCTGAACCGATGCCCCTCAATGCATTCCCAAAGCAATTTAGCATCTGCTGTAGTTGGAGAAGAAATTAACTTTCCTCCAAATCGCATCGCTACAGCTTTGTAGTCATCCAGAGTTAGCTTCTTGTTTGGAGCGCAATCAGCACACTTTCTTCCTTGTTGTATATCGTTCCAAGTAACCCATTTCAAGTGGCCACATTTATCAAACCGAACTTCTATCTTTTCATGGTTATTTATGTAATTGGAAATCAACGTGATACCTAACTTTTTTAGTCGCCGCTTAACATCATCTTCAGTCAAAGAAGTTTTCTTGTTGGCTCTCTTTCTACCGCACTTGGGACAGCTACGCCCTGATCGCATGCAACCGACCGTGGTTGCCCACGTATGACCGCACTTTAAGCACCGACAAGGAATCTTCTGAGAAGTGTTGCTGTAATCGTCCAGGTTAACTTCTATACCTAGTTTTGAAGCAGTTGAAGTAATATCCTTGGAACTAAGCTTTTGTTTCGCAGATGTGCTCCTGCGTGCGCATACTTTGCAACCGTGTTCACACTGCTTGAGAAGTTCGAGGCTTTTTGTGCCTTCGTAACCACATACTAAACAACGAAACGGCAATTTGATTTTTGAGTTCTTGTAGTCCCCGGGATTTATTTGAAGACGAAATTTCCTAGCGAGTGTATCAAGCTCCTTAAGGGCTTTTTCCCGTATTTGACCAACGGTCTGACTCATAGAAAACTACTTCTTAGAGATACTTAATCGCCACATATTTGGCGGAGTTTTTGAAGACAGCCGTGGACGTTCCAGATCCGTAAGTTGTGGCGCTATTTCCGTAAAAATTAGTGTTACTTGCTCCGCTTGCAATAGAGCCAGCATAGCGGGAACTGCTTGAAACGAGAATGACAGCATCAGCACCCTGTGCCTTAGCTTTCTGTGCAATCGCCTTATCTCGCATAGCCATTGGAATTAAACCTGCGCCCCTTGTGTCATCAACAATTCCTAAAACTTTGAATTTTCTCGGCGGTTCGCCGTTTTCCCAGAGATCGATTCCATCCACAGTTCTTTTAGTTCCACCCTCGCCTTGAAACACGGTGTTCCGTCCCTCGTAGGCTTGATACTTGGTATTTGCGCAGCAGATTAAGCCAAACAAGGACACCAATAACAGCAGAGCGTATTTAATCATGATTCACCTTCGTATCACCCCACGGAGTTTAGGCAAGATTAGTCTCTTAATCCCTCCTCATTCTCCTTTTCCTCCTCTCTCCTTGTAGAAACAAGCGCGACCCAACAAAAAATTCTTGCCTCCATATCACTGCCTTTTCGTGAAATTCGTGTTTTTCGTGGTTAAAAATCCATCAACCCAAGCCCCCTACCAATATGGCGCTTGCGGACTTTAAGAAAATCCTCCAACTTGCCCGCGTTGCCGGGGTGGCGGAATTGGTAGACGCGCCTGACTTAGGATCAGGTGTCTTTGATGTGCAGGTTCGAGTCCTGTCCCCGGTACTTTCTTATAAGCGGAGAGCTTGGAGCAGAGAGCGAATAGTGGGGATTTTTAGATCAAAAATTCTTACAGAAGGCAACGAAGAGAACGAAGGATGTTCCATCCCCTCATTCTCAAAGCTCTTGCCGTAACAATCATAAAGCAAAGCCAAGGCCGTTCGCGAGGCTCCTTCGTTAGCTTCGTTACCTTCTGTTAAAAAACTCTAATTCTAAAAATCGCAGTTAAAACGTCGATTTCTAGATTCTTTTGTGAATGAGCGGAGATAAAGAATTTTGATGTGCTCTAGATAATGGATTGCGACTTAAGAAAAAGGTATGCCATTGGCAGTGGGATTTGCAGTATCAAACCAACAACATAAAATAGCCACTTTGGCAGATAAAAGAATGTTGTGCCGGGCATCAATGTATCTCCCTCGTATCCTCTTTTTATTAAGTAAATTCCGTAACCAGAACAGAGAAATCCAATCAGAAGTAGGACTTTAGGATCTCGTGAATAAAACCGCATAGAGATAAATTTTCCTAATCCAAAAACTTCCCGGGATTCAAAATGCCATTCGGATCCAAAGTTTTTTTGATGGATCGGTGCAGATCAAACGATGTCTCACCCAGTGCTTTTTTGATCCAGCGTTTTTTGGCCAAGCCAACCCCGTGTTCACCGGTGATGGCGCCGCCGTTTTCTAACACCCAGTTGAAAAGTTTATCCAACGCATCGTCGGCGCGGGCTTTGGTGGTTGGGTTGGTGTAATCATCGATCATTAAATTGGTATGGATATTCCCATCACCAGCATGTCCAAAGCACGCAATCGAAATCCCCGTTTCTGTCTCAAGCGATCTCGCAAAATTCACCAACTCCACCAATTTCCCACGAGGCACAACAATGTCTTCGTTGAGTTTGGTCAGACCTGTATCGCGAAGCGAATAGGAAAACTCGCGGCGTAACTGCCAGATGGCTTCGCATTCCGCTTCGTCCCGCGCTACACGAATCTCACCTGCTCCACATTGTTTGAGTAAAACCTCTAACTCATTGAGCTCAGATTGCACCGCCGATGGACGTCCGTCGATTTCCACAATCAAATGTCCGTTTCCTTCTGGAAAAACCTCCGCACCCATTTTTTTGCGTGCTGCTGCCAAAGTAAAAGCATCGCTTACTTCCAGGGCGGAAGGCAAATGCCCAGCTTGAAGAATGGATTGAACAGCCCTTGCCGCTACTTCGAAATCCGCAAACACCGCCGCCAACATCCCACGGCTCACTGGTTTAGGAATGATGCGTAGAGTGATTTCCGTCACAACTCCTAACATCCCCTCCGATCCTACAAACAATCCGATCAAATCAAAACCCGTTTTATTTTTATGAAGTCGACCACCCGAACGCATGATTCGCCCATCAGCAAAAACAACTTCAAGTCCTAATACGTAGCTACGTGTCACCCCGTATTTCAAACAACGTGGACCGCCTGCATTAGTCGCGATGTTACCACCAATCGAGCATTCTTTCAGCGATGCAGGATCAGGCGGATAATCCCAACCCATGGCTCGGACCGCTTGTTGCAAATCCCCAGTGATTACTCCAGGCTCAACAATCGCAACTCCATCATTTGGGAAAATACCAATGATACGCTTCATCCGCTCAGTGGTAATAACGATTCCTCCGGAAACAGGAACACATCCACCCACATAACCCACACCCGCACCGCGCGTGGTCACTGGGATATGGTGCTTATTTGCATACGTTAAAACGACTGAAACATCGGCCGTCGTTTCCACAAAAACCACGACATCCGGCGAATGTGATGCAAACCATTTATCCCCAGAATGAGTATCAAGAACCGCTTTCGCAATGCTGACTTTATCCTTACCCAATAAATCAATCAGGGCTGTTCTGATGGTTTCAAGATTCATGTATCTATTCTATTAAGGATAATACGACCGAAGCATCAGGTAACAAATTGGCCCAGTCACCGCTACATACAACCAGATTGGAAATACCCAACGCGCCAGCTTGCGATGTGTTTGAAAGCGATTTGTGAATGCTGCAGTGAAGGTCAATAAAATGAGAGGTAAACTCACCCCTGCCGCAACGATGTGAGTGATCAAAAGGATCAGATAAACCGCGCGCCAAATACCCACGGTTGCGAGTTCTGCCGCATCGACCACCGCATCTCCGTTTGCATCGCCATAAAGAATTTCAGTATTCGTAAAATGATAAGCCACGTAGCCGAGTAAAAAAATTACCGACATCCCCATCGCGCCTAACATTAGATTTCTATGTCTGGTGATGCTTCCCGAACGAACTGCCAATACCGCCAATACCAACAAGATCGCAACGATCGTGTTCACGATGGCGTGAAATGGTGGAAGAAACCCTAAATCCACACCCTCAGGTAACGGAATCCTCAACTCTGGCCGACGCATTAATCCAACCAAAATAAGCACCAATGCGGTGATGACCCATGTGACGAGCTTTAGCGTTTTCGAAAGATTTTCATTCGGCTTCTTGCTCAACCATTGATCTTTATCTGGGCTCTGTGTCATAAGAAATTAAGGTTCGCTTGCGTCTTTCGCCAACTCCGTGGAAATTTTATCGAACATTTCCTTCTTCAACTTTTCATAGTTGCCCGGATCTAATTTCCTTCCCTCTTCCGATCTCGCATCCGCAAGCGGCCATTTGCCAAGCACTGTAAAATTCCGATCAACCAAGATCAGACCCATATCGTGTTTGAAGCGACCACTTGCCTCGATCACAGCTGGATCCGTATTCTGACGTATGCCGAAAAATTTCATGGTGCCTTCCAAATATTCATGAGTCTCCTTTTCCTCTCCGGCATTCAGGAACCACCAGTTTTTGACATCGGCACCCAAGGCAGTCCCATAATCTTTAAGCTTTTCGATATTGT
This sequence comes from Akkermansiaceae bacterium, assembly GCA_031431855.1. GTDB lineage: Bacteria > Verrucomicrobiota > Verrucomicrobiia > Verrucomicrobiales > Akkermansiaceae > Luteolibacter. The sequence goes on from JANPEG010000069.1 coordinate 10,177, forward strand.
CTTCTTTGGGGTCTACGCTGACGCATACAATATGAAAATCCGGATGATCCTTAAACTTATCATAAATAGCACGCAGCTCCGTTCCGTTGCGTATCGCACAATGCGGACATACTGCGAAAAACTCCGCCACCACCCAAACTTTACCTCTCAGATCCGATAGCTTCACCTTTTCTCCTGCCTGATTCATCGCGACCAAATCTTTTTCAATCGGATACCACTCCTGCTCCACTTGCTTACCCACATTCAAGAATGCCTCTGCGCTTTGAGCTTTCGCTTGAATGCGCGGGACGATGAAAAAATTTACCACGCATAAAATAGCTATGCATATAAGCGCAACGCAGGAGTAAAAAATGATTAATGTCGTTTTCTTATTCATAATCTTGTCGGGAGTGCAGCTCGTCTGGATTTAATGACCAATAGCGTGAACAACAGAATGAAACCCATCCCTACGTAAAGTATCGTCGCAGGATTTTTCTTTTTGGGCTTTTCAGGAATTTCTTTAAGCAAGACTTCGATGGTCTCCCCAAGCAATATCTCTAACTGTTCAACATTTGAATGTTGAGTTTTGGTCGTAAGTTTCTCGTCATCCCACTTCTGGGCCAGTTCAAAATCAAAGCTAGCCACATACGGCGATCCCCCACGCTGCTGTGGAATCACTGCCTTACGCACATGCCGGTTCTTATCAATCAGGAACAACGATCTATCATACTTCCAAGCCCCGTCTTTTTCATAAGGCAACATGTTCGCCTTGAACTCGTTCTTGATGAATTTATGCAAAGTCGGCCTCTCGTTTGATGCTACGGTCCATTGTGGTAAATTCGCGCCTAACTTTGTTGAGAGTTCAACTAGCTGATTTTTCAATCCTTCTGATGGACCCGGATCAAGCATCAAGGTCACCAAAGCAACTCCCTCATTCGCTTGATACTGCTCTGCCAAACGCTTCATCGCTGGCGTGGTTAGGATGTCCTCTTGATTCGATGCTAAACATTGCACAATCACCACTTTCCCCTTTAAAGAGAGCAAATCCTTCTGTTCCCCATCCTGCCGCAAGAAAACCAAGTCTTTTTGTTCGGAAATCCGCGTCACAAAACTCGGCCTGCTATCGCGGGAAGCCTCTTTACTCCGCTTTTCATAGGCTTTTAGGATCACAACCCCACCCACAATCATCATTAAAATGAGAAAATAAGCCGTCCGACGCAGCTTTTTCGGGTCGGGAGTCACAGGTTCAAGGTCTTGGTAAGCCATCACTTGGAGGCAACTTACCTAGGAACACCCTCTTGGCAAGAATTCCAAACCTGTTTTTCCATCCACCGCCGGAGGCTTTGGACTGCTGCGGTTCTTATCCGCAGCTTTCAGGGTTGATGTTTTAAAACGGAGTTGGTCGGCATCAACCCATCCCTCCGATCACAGACACTCACCGTAAAAGCTGGGAATGATCCCAGCAGTCCAAAGCCTGCGGCGCTTCTCACCCCATCATCGCCTCACAAACTCTCAATGCATCCAAATTCCCTTTCACGTCATGCACGCGATGCAGCATCACTCCCCGTTGTCTTGCGAGAGCGGTCATGGCAGCCGATGCTTTATCACGTTCTGCGGGCAGTTGTGCATCACACAGTTTAGCTAAAAACGATTTCCGAGAGACTCCCAGCAACAATGGCTGCCCGTCTGGAGCAAGTTGATTCAAATGTTTCAGCAACGTGAGATTGTGCTCTAAAGACTTCCCAAATCCAATACCCGGATCAAAACAGATCCGTCCTCGATCCATTCCCGCAGCAGTCAATGTTGCCAAACGTTCTTCAAAAAACGAACGAATCTCGCTGACCACTTCATGGTAGATCGGATTCTCTTGCATGGTTTCCGGGGTACCTTGCATATGCATCACAACGACCCCGCAATCGCTTTTCGCGCAAACCGAGATCATTTCTGGATCAGCCGTTAAACCGGAAACATCATTAACAATATCCGCACCAGCACGAAGCGCCGCCTCTGCGACTCCTGCCTTTTTCGTATCAATCGAAATCAACCCATCCCATTCATTCCTCAACCGCTCGATGACTGGAATCGTGCGCTGCAGTTCTTCCGATTCTGAAACTTCCGCCGCACCCGGTCGGGTCGATTCACCACCAATATCAAGCATCAACGCGCCTTGCTGGATCATTTCACGAGCGCGATCCATCGCCTTTTCGACCTGATTAAAGCATCCACCATCCGAAAATGAATCCGGCGTAACATTGAGAATGCCCATCACTTGCGCATATCGCGATAGATCGACCACTTGCCCATTCACTTTCCAAATCATCCGCACAAACGCTAACGGATCGCCGCTCGAATGTAAGAGTAAAAATTCCTCGCGCTTTTCCAAAACCCGTTCCATTTTCCAAGCATGTCTTGGAACGATACATTCATGGAACTCTTCGCCCGTTGTGTCAGCGCTTATCAGGCGGGAAATTTTGATTACGAAAAGGACTACTCAGCGCAGGACCTGGCTTTCTTGAAAAGCATCGGCTACAAACCTCGCGAATTTTTCGATTTCATCGAGGATTACATCGACGAAGGCGAGCCTCTCCCCACCACAGCCCTGCTGATTGCCGCTGCGCGACGCGATTATTTCCTCGTCCAACAGCACGGCAGCCCCAGCGACAAAATGATTACCCGCGACGACCTGCCATCGTTTGGTGAGGAAATGGACGGAATCCCCTACTTTCCACGCGTTCTCGCCAAGGCCCGCGGCAAAATCCGAGGAGAGCTCGATCCCGATATCATGTTCGGTTGTGGAGGAGATCGAAATTTCTTTGCGAAAAACGGCAATATCGAACCCGCCGATTTCCTTCGCCACGTATGGGCAGCTGGTGACAATGACCAAAAAGTCGTCGATTGGGTGAAAATCTGCCGCGGCTGAGTCGATCTTTGTATTCAGAAAGCGAAAAAGCGGAAAAACCCCGCTTTACAAGACCCTGCCTCTTACCCATATTCCGCCGCCCATGACTTTCTTAGCACTCAACTGGCTCAGCCTCAGCATCACTTTACTCCTCGTCGTTTTCGTCGTCGTCTGCCTTTTAATGGGACTTCTGGTCCTCATGCAACGCCCAAAACAAGAAGGCCTCGGTGCTGCTTTTGGTGGAGGTATGACTGATCAAGTATTCGGAGCCAGAACCACCGACGTCCTACAAAAAGGCACGATTGTTTTGGGCTCCTTATTTTTCATTCTCTCCTTCACTCTGGCGATTTTATTGTCAAAGCAGGACAAATCAAAATCCTTACTAGATGATAAAAAAGACGTAGCTAAAGAGGTTGAGAAAAAGCCTGAGCCTATCATTGAAACACCCGTTGCGCCGACTCAGCCAAATTCATTATCAAATGAACTTCCTGTAGCCCCAACTCCAGCTCCTCCAGTAACTGAGCCAGCTCCTCCAATTCAACTGCCTGAGTGAATCCTGATTGCTCGTAAAACTTGCTTTGGTTTCACTCTTCAATCTATTGCTTGCACGTAGGCAAAGTACGCGTTTAGGCTGTCCCCAGCATATGAGTGAACGACGGGTTGTAATTACTGGCATTGGTTGTATTTCGCCTTTGGGAAATGATCTCAAGACGACATGGGATGGATTGAAAAATGGACGAAGCGGTATCAGCAAAATCGAATCGATCAATACAGAACTGTTCGATTGCAAGATCGCAGGAGAAATCCGCAACTTCAACGCCGATGAGCATTTCAACGTTCCCAAAGACGCACGCCGTTCCGATCGCTACGTGCAATACGCCGTAGCCGCATCAAAAATGGCGATGCTAGACTCCGGTCTCGATAAGGAAAAAATCGACACTCGTCGTTACGGTGTAATGGTCGGCAGCGGTATCGGTGGACTCTCGACACTCGAACGCGAACATTCGGTTTACATCGAAAAAGGCCCGCGCCGCGTTTCCCCTTTCACTATCCCAATGATGATCTCCAACATCGCTTCCGGAATCATCTCCATGGAACACGGCCTCCACGGCCCAAACATGGTCATCGTAACCGCCTGCGCGACATCAAACCACAACATCGGCGAAGCATGGCGTATCATCAAATTCGGCGATGCCGATGGCTTCCTCTGCGGAGGTGCAGAAGCAGCAGTCCTCCCGATGGGACTTTGCGGCTTCGCAAGTATGAAAGCACTCAGCACCCGAAACGACGATCCAGAAGGTGCTTCTCGTCCGTTTGATAAAAACCGCGACGGCTTCGTGATGGGCGAAGGCGCAGGCGTGGTCATGATCGAAGAACTCGAAACAGCAAAAGCTCGCGGTGCGAAAATCTACGCCGAGCTCATCGGTTACGGCGTCAGCGCAGATGCCTATCACCTAAGTGCACCATCTCCCGATGGCAGCGGCCCAGCCTACGCAATCGGCATGGCTCTCAAACACGGCAAAATCAATCCCGAAGAAGTTCAATACCTCAACGCCCACGCCACCTCCACCGGCCTCGGCGACGTCGCGGAAACCAAAGCCATCAAACTCGCTTTCGGCGACTATGCGAAAAACGGCCTAATGGTTAGCTCCACCAAATCCATGACAGGTCACATGCTCGGTGCAGCAGGCGGTATCGAACTCATCGCCAGCGTCATGGCTATCGTCGATGGTGTGGTTCCTCCAACCATCAACATCGAAGAACAAGATCCTGAATGCGATCTCGATGTCGTCCCTAACGTCGCGCGCGAAGTGCCTATCAAAGTTGCTCTCAGCAACAGCTTCGGCTTCGGCGGACACAACGCCTCCGTATTGGTCAAAAAATTCGAAGACTAAACCTTTTGGAACAGCTCTCCTATCGCCACCTATCCGAAGTCGCTTTATCAGATACGGGTGTGAGCGGTTTACCATTCGTAGCTTCGGCGAAGCATCATATGCCTCGGTGTTGAAAATATAACCCCAACTGCCGATTAAATCATGAATCCAGAAGAACCCGAAATCGGCGGCCGGATCTTTCTTGTCCCAACCCCAATCGGCAATCTCGGCGACATGACATTGCGTGCGCTCGAAGTCCTAAAAAGCGCTGATCGCATCGCTTGCGAGGACACCCGCCACTCCGGCATCCTGCTCGCCCATCACGGAATTTCAGGAAAACCTTTAGTCTCACTCCACGAACACAACGAAGCCCGAAAAGCTCCCGAACTCGTCGCCGCTGCAAAATCCGGCGAACGCATCGCCTTTATCAGTGATGCCGGCATGCCCGGAGTTTCCGATCCCGGATACCGCCTCGTGCAAGCCTGCTTGGAAGCCGATGTCCCCTTCGAAGTCCTACCCGGTCCTTCTGCTGTTCTCACCGCACTCATCGGCTCTGGACTTCCCTGCCATGCGTTTCGTTACGGCGGTTTCCTATCCGTGAAATCCGGCAAACGCCGCAGCGCCATGCAGGAAGTCATCGACTCTGGCGAAACCGGCATTTTCTTCGAGAGCCCACACCGCATCGTCTCTACCCTGAAAATTTTAGAGGAAATCGCCCCCACCGCAAAAGTCTGCGTCGCCCGCGAACTTACTAAAAAATTCGAAACCTACCACCGCGGCACCGCCAAAGAACTCCTCGAATGGTTCGAAGCCCGCACGCCAAAAGGCGAAATGGTGATTCTCATGAACGGTGCGTGACTTTCTCCGCCCGCTATCCCACAAGCGCCGCATGAAAAAATTATTTCCACTCACCTCCGCCACACACAAAGCCGCTCGTGTCGTCGAAGGAATCAAGGCAGACATCCGCAAATACCTCAAACGTGAGCGTCGCAAACCCCTCCCTGAAGAAACCGATTTCTGGGATTTCGACTGCCGCGCCGGCAAAGATGCCGAAACCGCCCAAACTATCCACGTCTCCGAAATCACCAAACCCGTCGATACCGCCGCCTCAGATAACTGGGAAGCCGTCTACATCGAAATCCTAGCCAAACCCGCCAAACGGACCGCTAAGGAAAAAGAGGCGAGTGAACCTGAGAGCGAGTGATTAGCAGAGCATAGGTAAAGGTTTTCACCGCAAAGCGGAATGAGCGGTAGCGAATTTTATTTTTAGCGTAGCGTCTTGGCTTGGACGTAATGCAATGAAGTCAAAGACGCAGAGGTCACAGAGGAACGCAGAGCCATCTAATCTAAACCAGAATGAGATTAATGACAGTTATCAGACTAGATCTGATAACTTTAACCCAAATTTTTGCTTTTTTGAATTCACCGCGACCCTCTGTGACCTCTGCGCCTCTGCGGTTAAAAATTAAAACCCAACTGACTTTGCTGGACGAATCGCAAAAAAGCCGCTTGAGTTCCCCCGCTTCAGAAAACAAGCAATGCCGCCGTGGTGAAATGGTAGACACTGCGGATTTAAAATCCGTTGCTTTCAAAAGCGTGCCGGTTCGAGTCCGGCCGGCGGTATTCTTTTTTAACTAAGCTCGATCCAAAAAATTACGGATCAAACGTAAGCCCGCGTCTTGGCTTTTTTCTGGGTGAAACTGGCAGGCCAGAATTTTCCCTTTCTCGACCGAAGCCGCGAATTCTTCTCCTGCATAATTCGTGCGGGAAACGTGCCAGGTCGGATCTTCGAGCACGGGATAATACGAGTGCACGAAATAGAAATACGGCTCATTGCCGAGACCTTCCCAGAATGGCGAAACCGGTTGCTCCGGACAAGCGGCGTTCCATCCCATTTGCGGGATTTTCTTTCCGGTCTCTTCACGAAAACGAACACAGTTTCCTCTGATCAATCCGAGTCCTTCCACTTCCGGTGCCTCGACGCTGCCTTCAAACAAAATTTGATAGCCTACACAAATTCCGAAATACGGTTTCCCTGCAGCCAGCCACTGTTTCAAAGCATCGACCAAACCACGCTTGTCCAACTGAGCCATGACATCGCCGAACTCTCCCTGTCCGGGAAGAATGAGATGCGTTAGGCCTTCGAGCTGCTCTGGCCGACTCACCACCACAGGTTCGACCTCAAGCGCGTGCAAAGCATTCGCCACACTGCGGAGGTTACCACCGCCGTAATCTAACAATCCAACCTTCACAACGCTTCTTTAGTGCTGGGAATTCCTTTGACCCGTGCATCTTTTTCACAGGCTTCACGAAGTGCCCTGGCCAAACCTTTGAAAATGGCTTCTGCAACGTGGTGACCGTCGCGGCCATAAAGCACCTCGACGTGAATGTTCGCGCGTAGATTCGATGCCAGCGCGCGGCAAAATTCTTCGACCAATGAAAACGGCATATTCGGTGCGGAAGGAGTTCCTGCTGGCGCACGGAATTCCAAGTGAGGGCGATTACTCAAATCCACCACCACACGAGCTAAAGTTTCATCCATCGGTAAATACGCACAACCATATCGACGGATCCCTTCTTTCGTTCCCAACGCTTCGCGCATGCATTCCCCGAGAACAATACCGGTGTCTTCAATCGTGTGATGAAAATCAACGTCGATATCGCCATCCACGCTGAGTTTTAAATCAAACAATCCGTGCTTCGAAAACAACGTGAGCATGTGATCGAAAAACGGAACGCCTGTTTTAATTTCCGATGTGCCGTCTCCATCCAGATTGATACTAAGATCAATTTTAGTCTCTGCGGTTTTTCTACTGCTCTTAGCAATTCGTTGGCTCATAATTTTGATAAATTCGCTTTTACAGCTTTGGAGTCACACGGGCTCTTAGTTTCTCCAGATAATATTCAGGCATTCGATCACGCTTAAGATTATCTAGAATCTTCTTCTGATCATTGAGCGAGGCACCGGGAAGTTTATTCCATGCTTCACGATAAGCTTCTTCTTTGGGTAAGACAACTGTGAGGGTAGTTTTTGGAGGAGTATCTAAACGTTTAATCTCAACTTCAGCTTGGCGCAGAGCATCCATCATTGACTCCTTGTGATTTTCATCCGGTGTAATCCAAGTGAACAACAAAGATTTCTCCCTATCAAACCTCGCCTTCAAATCCACTGCCTGATCTTCCAATGCCTTTTTGGTTTTCTGCCTATCATCTTCCGTCATACGCTCCAAACCCGCTTCACGAGCTTTAATTCGATCATCATATCCAGACAAACTTTCACTCAAGTTCGTTTTGTAAATTTGTAATACCTGCTTGATCTTCGGGATGAGTTCCGCCCTCCCGTTTCCTTCCGAGAACTTCGTTTCATAATCAGCAAACAAGCGTAACGCTCCCAGTAAATTGCGATTGCTAATTTCCCGGTTGATCTTCTGAGCAGTGATCGATTCATCGTAGGCGTATGCATTCGATAAATAATCATCTGCCTTGATCATTTTACCGGAAAATTTGATCCCCCCGGCTCGCACCACTTCCATATCCACTCTCAGTGCTTCTTGCATTTCTCGAGCTTCTTTAAACTTTGCGCTTTTTGGGAATTCTTTGATGAAATCATTCAGCTTTTTGATCCTGATCTCATAATCCGACACCCCGACCAAATCCGGCACTGGCACCAAACCTTTCAGCTTTGCAAATTCCTCAATATCCGGTTCCTGTTTCGCTATCGATTTGATCTCACTCTTCAGGATTTTCTTCTCATCTTTAATGCCCTTGGAGACCTGAATCTCAAGCATATAAGAAGTCTCGTCTTCATACAAAATCTTCCCCTCGACGCTCTGCCCATTATTCAATAAAACGGTATCAGCCGATGCTGAGGCTAGAAACATCAGGTAACAAAAACTTAGTGCTGGGTAAAATGGGAATTTCATAAAAAACTCATAGGACTAACGTCGGTGAGCATCTAACCACCCTTTTCCCGCTTAGTGCAAGCCAAGAGAACACAGCCTCCCGAACCCTGAAACTCCCCACTGAACACAGATTTCATAGAATTTTCCTTCCCAGAATAAAAAGACTTTCGCTGGGTTGTCGCTTCGCTAACCTCCCTTAACTCGAATTTACATCCGCGTGATCAGCATCGCCATCTCAAGCCAAAAAGGAGGTGTGGGTAAAACCACCCTGTCTATCAATCTCGCCCACGCCTTTGCTCGTGTGGGCTTCAACACCCTACTCGTCGACGCCGACCCCCAAGGCTCGGTCGGTTTATCCCTCACCCGTCAATCTCGGTTACTGGTGGGCTTTTACGATTTCTTGGCCGATCCCAGCATTCCCATGGATCGCTTGATTGTGCCAACCCGACTGAAAACGTTCTCACTTGTCGCCGCAGGACAAGCCAGTGACTACGAGGCCGGAAATGGCTCTTCTGGCTCGCATCTCACCCGCGTCCGCACCTTTCTCAGCCAAGCCGCGACCCGTGGCTACGACATTTGCATCGTCGATACCGCTGCCGGTTTGTTTGGACTTAGCAATGACATTATCGCCTCTACCAACGCCGTGATGATCCCTCAACAAGCCGAGCCCTTGGGCATCAGATCCGTTCCGAAAGTTTTAGAAGGACTCAATCGCATCCGCATCATCAACCCTCGCCTGCACGTACTCGGGATTTGCCTCACCATGCTGCAATACAATCTCCAAGAAAGCCACGAAGCTGCCGCCGCACTGCGTGAACTACTTCCCGAGGAAATGCTCTTTAAAACCTCTGTCCCTCGCGATGACATCTTCATCCGCGCCAGCGCAAAAGGCCTACCCGTCGCCATCCTCGAAGGCGGTGAAGTCACCGAAAACGTTTTCGACTCCATCCGTGAAGAAATTCAGGCCAAACTGAAGTTAACCCATCGCAAACCCTCACTATAAAAACGAATGGATACGATTAATCCATGGATAGACCCAACATTGGTCCGACAACTCGCCGAAAAACTCATCCGTCCGGTCGAGCAAACTCCAATCGTAACCAGCGATCCAGGTTACGATACCTCGTTCATCGGTTTCGTCGATACCGATGAGCCAGCAGAAGAAATGGTTCCAGTTATTTCCCAACCAGTAACCCAACCAGTAACCCAACCATTAACACTTCCAGCAGCAAGTGTCGTCGCCCCAATTAGTGAGGTTGTAATTCAGGCTCCGCAGCCAGTTGTAAAAATCACGCCTGCCGCACCAGCAACCACTCTCTTGGATAGCCGATTCCAAAACTTCCGCAACTGGCTCACTCAATATTTTGACGCCAAAGAAATCTTCATCTTGGATCATGTCGGATCGATCTTGTTCGATGAAAGCAATCACGGTCGTCTCCATTTCATCGCCCGCGATCTCATCCTCCAAGCTGGTCAACCGCATAACGTCCGCGTCAAATTTGGCCCATCCGCAAATCTCGAACTCATCCCCTGTGAAACCTCACAAGGCCTCATGATCCTCGGTGCCCTCTTCCCTAACTCTCTTCCCAATGAGCAAATCGCCAACATCCGCGATGCGCTAAGCCAATCCCTTTCCGCTTAAACTATTTTCTCCTCCGTTTTCTCCGTGTCCTCGGTGCCATCCGTTTTGAAAATTTTACGGACCTCATTCCCCAATGCATCTCTCCGTCACCGAAAAACACGATCGCTTGGACGCTTTCCTTGCTGGTAAAATTTCTGAGCTTTCTCGTTCTCGGATTCAGGATCTCATTCGCGAGCAATTCATCTTACTGAATGGCAAACCCGCCAAACCCCGCGACAGCATCCACCCAGGAGATGAAATTTCCATCGTCATCCCTGAGGCGGTTCCAGATATCGCCAGCCCACAGGACATTCCGCTCGATATCCTTTTCGAAGACGAACACCTCATCGTCCTCCACAAAGCGCACGGCATGGTCGTACATCCCGCACCCGGAAATCCCGACGGCACACTCGTCAATGCCCTGCTCCATCATTGTAGAGGAAAGCTCTCCGGGATAGGCGGAGTAGAACGACCCGGCATCGTTCACCGACTTGATAAAGATACCTCCGGCTGCCTCGTCATCGCAAAAACCGACGCCGCCCACCAAGGCCTTGCTACCCAATTTTCCGAGCGCTCGACGATGGAGAAAATCTACCTCGCCGTCACCAATGGCATTCCCCTGAAAACCAAAGACACGATCTTTACCCACATCGGTCGGCATCCCGTGAATCGCCAGAAAATGGCCGTCATCACTCCTCCTGCCGGCAAAACTGCGATTACTGATTACGAAGTCATCGCGCCTGACCTAGCCACCAAAACTGCCCTCGTCCTCTGCCATCTCCACACCGGTCGCACCCACCAAATCCGCGTCCACCTCCAACACATCGGCACTCCCATCCTCGGCGATCCAATATACTCCAAAAAACATTCCCTCCCCACCCCAAGACTCCTCCTCCACGCTTGGAAACTCTCCTTCAATCACCCCGTCAGCGGGAAAAAACTCTCCTTCACCGCCCCGCCACCGCCAGACTTTGATCCATGGCTACCGGAAAACTTTAAACTCTAAACTTTAAACCCCAAGGAAGAGCAACCATACAGCCACTCTTCATTGAGATTTAGAGTTTAAAATTTAGAATTTCTAGCCCACCACTGCTCTACGAATCTTCCCCGTCGGCTTTTTCAAAAACCGCGTCGCTAATTCCTCGAACTGCTCGGAAAGGTCCGTCAGATGAATTTCTAGGCGACCTTCATCCGCGTCATCACTGAGCAGATCCAGTTTTTCTAACATCTTTTTCAAATGCTCCGCACATGTAATTGCGGAATCCACCAATCGAACATCCGATGGCAAGATTTCAGTCAGCAAAGGAATCAGCAGCGGATAATGCGTGCAGGCCAGCATCAGAGTGTCGATTCCCTTCGCCATCAGCGGCTCAAGATATTTTCTCAGGATCTCCTTCGTAACCTCCTCGGAAATCCAATTTTCCTCGATCAACGGCACCAGCAGCGGAGTCGCCACCCCATGGATCATCAAGCCACGTTTTCGTGTCGCCAGTTCATGCTGATAGGCATGGGAACCAATCGTCCCACGCGTCGCGATGATTCCGATCCGATCCGCATCCGGATTCGCCAAAGCCGCTTCCACGCCAGGCTCAATCACCCCCATAATAGGAACTGGGCAATTTTTCCAAAACTCCGGCAACGCATGCGCCGTCGCCGTATTGCACGCCACCACAATCGCCTTCACTCCTTTGGATAACAAAAACTTCACATCCTCATCCGCAAACTGCCGGATCGTCTCCGGACTCTTTGATCCATAAGGCAACCTCGCCGTGTCGCCTAAATAAATCACATCCTCATGTGGCAGCAAATCCTGAACCGCCCGCACCACCGTCAACCCACCCACGCCCGAATCAAAAAATCCCAATGCTGCTTGCTTCACGCCAACGATTCTTATCTCTCCAAATAAATTCATCAACAACCAAAGAAAGGAACCTCACTCCTTCGTCTTCAACCCATCATTCGCTTCCAGCCACGCCATAAACGTATCTGCTGCTGCTGCTGAATTCATCACCGGAATTCCGCCCGCTACTTTAACGCGTTCCGCATCACTATTTTCAAACACCCTCGCCAAAACTGGCACTCCCTGAACATGTCGCAACACGGTCAGGGCATCGCCCACTCTTCGCATCGATGCGATGACGAGCTTTGCATCACGCGCACCAGCTTTTTCCAAAACATCCACCTCGGCTCCATCACCCCTGATAAAAGCGATGTTTTTTCCAGCCAAGACCCGGCAAACCGCCGCATCGTCATCGACCACTACTACCTCTTCGCCCTGAGCTAACAACGGCTTCACTGTCCACATCCCGGCCGATCCGAACCCAAGGATCAACACGTGTCCTTTTGGCGTCTCGACAGATTTGCTTTTCTTTCTGAGCGGATGATACGGCAGCAGGAAATTCGCGACCGCTTCCCGACCCAAGATCGGGGTCATGACCATGGTCATCACGGTGGTTAGAGCTAGCACCGAAAATGAGTCCTGGCTGACGTGCCCGAGCACCACTCCACTCAGACCCAAAAGCAATGAATACTCACTGGTCTGCGCTAACAACAGACCGGTTTCAATCGCTGCTCGCGCATTGAGTCCACGCCACTCAGCTACCAACGCAACCAATGGCGGCGTCACGAAAATCACCACCAGCGAATAAATCCCCGCCTGCATCCAATGTTCCCAATCCGGAATTCCCAGCAGCGCACCGAGTGCGACAAAGAACATCGCATGGAAAAAATCGACCAGCGACGACAATTGCCCCCGCACCAGACCATTGAGAGGAAACGCAGAGAACACAAAGCCTCCCGCAAACGCACCGGAGATCAACGGCAGTTTCAACCACGAAGCCACACCCACAAAACCTAACAACACCGCGACCAACCAAAGCAGCAAATTCTCCTCATCCGGTTTGAATTTCAAAACCATTTTCGGAATCACGAAACGTTGTGCGATCCATGCCACTCCACCCATCAGCAACACTTCAAACAACCCCCTCCCGACATTCCAACCACCGCCATCAACCCGTGAGAGCAACACGATCAACAACACCAGCGCCACATCTTGCAACAACAGAACCCCAGTCACCACCCGACCGTATGGCTCAAACATCGCCTTACGCATTTGCAAATGCCTCAGCACCACTAGAGTCGAGCTCGCGGCCAATCCGCCACCCATGTAAAGCGCCTCAAGCGTTTCCACACCCATCCACTTGGCGCAGAGAAAACCAATTCCCATCGCCAGAGAAAACTGAATCCCCGCCACCCAAACCACAGCTTTTGAATATTTCAGGAAACGTTTGGGGTTCATCTCAACGCCCGAGGAAAACACCAAGAACACCAAGCCCAACTCGAGCATGTTCATTGATCCTGCGCTGTTACCAAAGCGTAATTCTGTTGGAACCAATCCAGATAAACTCAGCGACATCCCAGCCGCAATCAGCACAGGAACCGATGGCAATCGGAAATATTTCGCCACGCCGTAAGCAATCGCTGCTGCCCCAAGCAAGATCGCAAACAGGATCATTTCAGCACCTCCATTTCTTTCAGTTTTGCCAACTGCGCCTTTACTCCATCGACTTTGGATACGATCAAATAATTGGTATCTAAATCTAACAAATTATCCACCACTGAAAGATCGACCACATGAATCGCACACGGCACACCCACACTCTTCGCACGATAGGCGAGCAGGTCGTTCGTCTCCTCAATTTGTAGTGCGGAAACAATCAGCTTCGCCCGTGAATATCCCGCTTCTTCAAGCACTGAGAGATATCCCACACTCCCTAGCAATGCCTTACCCGGCAAACCCTCAAGCTTTGCAGGATCGGTATCCACCGCCAACACATCCTCGCCTTTCTTCACCAAACGCCGCACCAAATCCCGACCCAGCGTATTCATCCCAACCACAATCACATGACCTTCCAAATTCTCACCCGCATGCACAATCCTATCCCTGATCTCTGGCTTTCCATCGAGAAATTTCCATCTCAACAAACCCGCTTTGAGCGCCCATGCATACAGCCCGTGGTTGTAGATGATCATGTAGGACGAAACCGCAATCGTCACCACCCCGACCAATGCGGAAACCAAAAGAATCTCACCACCTATCAAACCCTTACTCATCGCCAATCCAGCTAGGATAAATGAGAACTCACTGGTTTGCGCAAGAGTTGCACCTGTTAGAAACGCCGTCTTTCTTCCATATCCCAGCCATCCCAATATACCGAGAAACAACAGCGGCTTAATAAGTAAAACGAAAGCAGAAAAGCCAACTACCGCACCCATGTGATCCGTCGCTCCCGTCAAATCCATTCGTATACCCAGTGTTACAAAAAAAACCGCGATGAAAAAATTCATCAACGGATGCACCCTGCGGCGTAAGTCTTCGTTATACGGAAGCTGCGCCAAGCTCATGCCTGCAAGAAAGGCCCCGACCTCCACTGAGAGATGAAAATAATGCGCACCGAGAACCATCAAAAAACACCATGATAGTGACCAAATTAACATCACGTCAGGCGATCTTGCCGCCCATTTAAACGGTTTCGGTAAAAGGTATTTCGACGCGATCAATGCCGCAACCAACAACACCGCCATACCACCGAACGCTTTCAATAATCCCTGCCCCACAGCCGCGATATCCACTCCGCCAGCATCGCTTGAAAATCCCGCCAGAAAAGTCAGCAACACAATTACCAACACATCCTGGACCAACAAAACCCCTAACCCGATCCGACCATACAAACTATCAAACTCACCCTTTTCTTCTAACAACTTCACCACCACCACCGTACTACTGAATGTCAGAGCTGCCGCCATAAACAAACTCTGCGCCAGCCCAAATCCCATCACCTTCGCCAACAAAAATCCAAGCCCAGCGGTTAAAGCCACCTGCAAAAAACCCGCAATCAACGCCACCTTCCCCACATCGCGCACTTTTCCAATACTGAGCTCGAGACCCACCAGAAACAGCAGCAATGCAATCCCCGTCTCAGAGACCAAGTCTAAACCTTGCTCAACCCCCACCCATCCGAGCGCTGGTCCAATCAAAATCCCACAGAGCAAATACACCACAATCGCCGGCATGCGCAGCATTCGCCCCGCCATCACCATGACCGCAGCGCAGATCGCAATAATTCCTAAACTCTGTAAAAAACCTATTCCAGCCATACACCAACACTGTGTTAATGACTGGAATCGATCACGTCCAGAAAAGAGGCAGAAATTTCAGTAATTAGAACTTGGATTACCAAGTGTAATGAACCTTGTAGGTCACGATTTTCTCCTCATCAGGTTTGAGCGTGATGGGAAACTCAATCATACTGCTGTCGAGTTTGCGAAAGTCATTGGATTTTTCCTTGATCTCCCAGTTAGCAAAGCGAGCGAGATGCTCAACCACGCGGATCTCGACGGCTTCTTTCTTGTGGTTGCGAAGTTTGACTTCAAACGTTTCGTCAAGCCAGCTATTACCGCTATCGACTTTATACTCCGTGCGGCGGCGTTCGCCGACTAGGTCGAAGGAATTTCCGAGATAGACGCGGATGGTTTCGTCTTTGGCAGTGTGGTCGATGTTGTTTTCACCCGTGAATTGAAGTGAACCATCATCGTCACGTGAGTAGAAGCGCAAGCGACCTTTCGGCAATGCCATGCCGAGGTTGTTTTCTTTGCTGTTTTTAAACTCACGTAGAACCCAAACCTTTTTGTTAGTTTGGACACCGTATTCGCCTTCGCCACGGTAGTAGTTCCACTGGCCGTAGTTCATGGTTCCGCCATCATAGACGAAAATCTTAGGGGCTTTCACGCCGGAGCCACGGATGAACTCGACCTGCTTGGTTTCTTGATTACGCAGCGTGACCGAGCGACCGATGGTGTAGAGATGAAATTCATCGAAGGCTTTTTCGGTGACGACTTGATCCATGGCCATTCCCTCCAAGGCCATTCCTTTATTCGCACGCCTTGATGCCATTGGAGCTTGTTGCTGCACTTTATTCACATCGCCAGCCATCAATTTGACTTTGGCATCTTTGAATGAATTGCCGCTCGTGTTGTTAAAGGTCACCCAGCCGACGATGTCGATGTTGTCACCCTTTTCGGCAGCAACGATGTTGTAGTCCGACTTCCAGCTCAGCCCGCCAGTGACGTAGGCGAGTTCACTATCGAATTTGACGGCTTCAGCGGTATTGATGGTCCAGCTCAGGGTTGGATTGAGGATGGTATCATCACCAAGCGCAGGAAAAACAGGTTCACCGGGAAGTGAGAAGCGGAGGACTCCATTAACCTCGATGATGGGTTGACCAGCACCACGACCACCCGGGCCGTAGCCACTGCGGATGATTTTCCCTTGCACCTTGTAGTCGGGCTTGTTGGGTTCGCGAACGAAGAAATCGATGGTTTTACCTTCGTTGAGCTGAAGCATCAGGCCAGAGGAAACTGGATCGTTGCGGTAGGCTTGTTCGAGGATCTGAAATTTCACCTTACCCGATGGATCGCGCAGTATCACTGAATCAGTTTCAGCCATGGCGGTCATACCGGAAAAGCGAGCCTCATTGACACCGGCTTTCAGATCCAACGACACCGTATCGCGGACTACGGCGAAGTTCTGGTTGTAGATCGTGAGCGAAGGTTCCGCTGCCGCGAGTGGGGCGATGCCTAACAAAGCCAGACAGGCGAAGCGGTTGGGAATTCGGATATTAGAAATGAGATGAGTTTTCATAGGATAGGTGGGAGAATAAAATTTTACCAAGTGTAGTGAACTTTGTAGGTCACGATCTTTTCTTCGTCCGGTTTGAGAGTGATGGGAAACTCGATCGTGTGGCTGTCGAGTTTACGGAAGTCATTGGACTTTTCCTTGAGCTCCCAGTTATCGAAACGTGAGAGGTGCTCAACCACGCGGATCTCGACAGCTTCCTTCTTGTGGTTGCGAAGTTTGATTTCAAAAGTCTCGTCGAGCCAGCGATTAGAGCCATCGGCTTTATACTCCGTGCGGCGGCGTTCTCCGACGAGGTCGAAGGAATTTCCGAGGTAGACGCGGATGGTTTCGTCCTTGGCGGTGTGGTCGATGTTGTTTTCACCGGTGAACTGGAGCGAACCATCATCATCGCGTGAGTAAAAGCGCAAGCGACCTTTCGGTAGTGGCATACCGAGGTTGTTCTCTTTGCTGTTTTTGAATTCACGTAGAACCCAAACCTTTTTGTTAGTTTGGACACCGTATTCGCCTTCACCACGGTAGTAGTTCCACTGGCCGTAGTTCATGGTTCCTCCATCATAGACAAAAATTTTCGGAGCTTTCACGCCAGTGCCGCGAATGAACTCCACCTGTTTGGTCTCTTGATCACGCAGTGTGACAGACCGTCCAATGGTGTAGAGATGGAATTCATCGAAGGCTTTTTCGGTGACGGTTTCAGGCATTTCTGCTGCTGTATTCATTACCATTCTTTCATTCGCCCCGCCCCAACCTATTTGAGATGGTGGCTGCACTTTATTCACATCACCCGCCATCAGTTTGACTTTGGCATCTTTGAATGAATTGCCGCTCATGTTGTTAAACGTCACCCAACCGACGATATCGATGTTGTCACCCGTTTCGGCAGCGACGATGTTGTAGTCCGATTTCCAGCTCAGGCCGCCGGTGACGTAAGCGAGTTCACTGTCGAATTTGACGGCTTCAGGGGTATTGATAGTCCAGCTCAGCGTTGGATTGAGAATCGTGTCATCGCCGAGTGCGGGAAAAACAGGTTCACCGGGAAGCGAGAAGCGGAGGACTCCATCGACCTCGATGATGGGTTGGCTAGCACGACCACCCGGGCCGTAGCCGCTGCGGATGATTTTCCCCTGCACCTTGTAGTCAGGCTTGTTGGGTTCGCGAACGAAGAAATCAATGGTCTTACCTTCGTTGAGCTGAAGCATCAAGCCAGATGAAACCGGATCGTTGCGGTAGGCTTGTTCGAGAATCTGGAATTTCACCTTACCCGATGGATCGCGTAGGATCACCGAATCGGTTTCAGCCATGGCGGTCATACCGGAAAACCGAGCCTCATTGACACCGGCTTTCAGATCCAAGGGCACCGTATCGCGGACCACGGCGAAGTTCTGGTTGTAGATCGTGAGCGAAGGTGAGGCGGCAAACGCAGCAGCAGGCAATAGCACTGCGGTCGCGAACGGGGCGAGATAACGGTAGGATGGGTTCATAATCATTTAGCTTCTATTCATATAACATGACACGCCTAGGACCTGATCCTTAGAAAATAATGAATGAAATTATCAAAAGCTCAGCGCCTATCCAAGATCTGAAAGAGATTGTGGGCGTGATCCGTCCACAAGGGAACCTCCAGATCCTTGGCATATTTCGGAGGAGCGGGTGGATGAGCCTTTATAAATTCAGCATCTTTGGTCAGCAGCAGGTAGTCTGGCTGATAATGCCCAGGAAGATCGCCTGGGTCGATGCACTGACGGGTGGTGAGATAGCCGAACTCTTTGGCGAGTCGTTCCACCACCGGGGCAAGGTTGAGATATTTGTTCGTTATGTGCACCGCAATAATGCCATTGGGGTTGAGGTGTTTCTCATAGATTACGAACGCCTCACGGGTGAGTAAGTGGACAGGTACAGAATCGCCACTGAATGCATCAAGCAGCAGCGCATCGAAATGTTGAGGTTTTTCGTGTTCGAGAGAGAGACGTGCATCGCCCATGGCGAGTTCATAATGAGCTCCGCGTTCTTTAAGATCGTCGACAAAGGTGAACCATTTCGTGGCCATGCGCACCACATCTGGATTGAGCTCGTAGAAACGATACGTTTGACCGGGTTCAGCATAACAGGCGACCGTTGCGGTACCCATACCAATGACACCGACCTTGGCATCAGCTTTGGTTTTTAAACTATCTAACACCATGCCAACACCGGATTCGCGACCGTAATAGGTTAGAGGATCACGGCGTTTAGCTGGATCCATGTTCTGGCGTCCGTGCTCGGTGCCGCTGCAATATAGCGAATGAAATTTACCGCTTTCCTCGATTCGTGAGTTGATTCGTAGAGTTCCGTAGAAGCTCCTAGACCGCTCCAGAGATCCAGCAAATGATAGGAATTCCCATTTAACGATAAAAACGAGTGCTGCTGTGGCGAAAGCTCCTATGACGACACCTCTAATCATTTTTGCCGACTTAGCCTTATGTTGAGACAAGCCGAGGTATGCTACCCAACAAACTAGAGTGAACCCGAAGGCAATAGCAAGAGACCATTCCATGTAGGTATTGAAAACCATAGGTGCCACCAGACTCACGGCAAGCCCGCCCAAAGCTCCGCCGGCCGACATAAGAAGATAGTATTCCGTTAGATGGGAGGTGCCGGGTTTGAGTTTAGCCAGTTCCCCATGACAGACCATGCAGATTAGAAACATGGCAGAGAAATGCACGATCAGTTCTACCACGAAACTAGGGCTCCAATCCCATGGAGTATTGTATAGACCTGAGGTCATGAAAATGACCAGCATCGCAGGTATCGCCCAAGCTGGACGCACATACCAGCGCGAGTGGTCAAAACAGATGATGAAGGTGATCAGATAGAGAGCCAAAGGAATCACCCAGAGGAAAGGAATCACCGCAACGTCCTGACAAACATGGTTGGTGGTGGCCAGCAGCATCAGTGAAGCGAAGGCAGGAAGAAGAACCCATAGAATCCGGTGTGAGATAGCGGGCGGTGGTGTCTTGGCGTCTTTTAATTCTTCTTCATGGAGGCGGCGGGCCGCCTCTGAGGTGCCGCGTTTCCACTCGCCGATGGCGCATGCCCCCATCAATAGTGCGAAGAAAACAAAAGTCCCCGACCATATCCAAGCTTGGCGAACCACGTCCCAGCGGGGCTCGATGAGAACTGGGTAAGTCAATAGTGCAGTCAATGACCCAATGTTAGAGAGCGCATACAAGCGCCACGGCATGCTATTCGGATAGACACGAGAAAACCAAACTTGCACCAAAGGACTCGTGGCAGAGAGTACGAAATATGGCAGACCCACCGTGACCAGCAACAACCCAAGAATTTGCCAAGATGGATTATCCGAACCTTGCGGCTTGAGGGAAGCATCCGGCACAATGGGCAGAAGAATAGCCGCAGTAAGCAGCAGCGCCACATGCACCCATGCCTGTGTAAGCGGTTTGCGCCGAGTCAATACATGCGAGTAACTGTATCCCGCAAAAAGCACGATTTGGAAAAACAACATACAAGTCGTCCATACTCCGGGACTACCACCAAACCATGGCAGGATAAATTTACTGATCATTGGCTGGACCTGAAAAAGCAGGAAGGCGCCTAAAAGGCTAACAAGACAAAAAATATAATTCATGTATGTATCAATCGATGGGTTTTTATGAACCGTATTCGTATAAAGTCAGTTCCAGAGCGTCAATGAAGTAAATGATTCCAGAACAATCGATTTTGGATGTTAGACCGCATCGTTTGAATCACAGTAACCCAAAGTCCGCCCCCCTTAGCAATGGTGCTAAAATATCAACCAAATGCCTACTCTGGTTCAGTTTCGTGAAGTCTTCCGTAGTCAACTTCAAGTCGGCCGTCTTCTAGCTCGGTGTAGATTTCCACAAAGCGATGCCCGAAAATGACATCGTTCCACAAATAGCCGGCTTGGCACTGAACTGAAGCTTGGATCACCGTATCGATGCAGACAATAGATGCCATGAACCGCGTGCCGGACGCAGCAAGTTGCTCAGGCGTCACGTTGTGAAGCGGGCTGGTTTCGTCAATGACATGACGAATCGTGACAGCGCTTGGAAACATGACCAAGCGATCGAATTCTAGTTTCAGAGAATAGAAACGACGGGCTTCTGGATCGTCGTCGATATGTTCCTTGCGGACGATCATCATTCGGAATTCCGCTTAAACCATCGGCTGGTAATGAAGATTGGCAACGCGAATCTGGAGTGTGGGTTTGCCGTTGTATTTAGAAATCACCATCGACTCACTAAACATCAAGCGGGCGACCGGACGTGAGTAGCGCACGAAAATAAGACCCGTTACCACTGCAGTAAAAAACATTCCGACGATGATTTCGATCGTGGTGACGATATCGCCGTAAAGCGTCGTTGGATAAAGATGACCGAAGCCGACGGTGGACAAAGTTTGAACGCTGTAAAAGAACGCGCTGGTAAACGACCCAGGTTTCATTTCTGCGATGCACTGCCCTCCTAGCAGATATGCGCAGGCGAAGACAATATTGATCACGAGATATATCGATATCGCAGCGAGCGCGAAACGCGGCCAACTGAGAGCGAGAATCGAACGATAGAGATCCCGCCACTCTGACTTGACCGTATTAGTACGAACAAACTCGACTTTGGATGATTGTACCGAATTAGAGGAACGAGCTTTTTTCATAGGCACGAGCTATCTAATGAGTTTTCAACCACTTTGTCGATCATGGCAGTAAGATAGATGACTTCATTTATTGTAATCCCCCTCAATAGAAAGAGAATTTACCACAATGGTAGCGCAGCGGACATGGACGGAATGAAATTTACTCAAAGAACGCAGAGAACACAAAAATTTGATGAAGCGTAAAAAATATACGCCTCTGTGACCTCTGATCCTCTGAGGTTAAATTCTTGAGAATCAATTCAGTCCGCCAGCACGAACCCTTTACGTGTATACTTGCAGCGCATTGGCGTGCCGACCTCATTGGGATTCCACTTATTGGCGTTACCAAAATCAATTGCTTCCAACACCTGAGTCAGCATCACGATCCGTGGTAGCTCAGCGATGAGTTCACGCCCACCAATCGCCTCATTGGTATAGATCGATGCCTCATTCACTCCACTGCGATTCTTCATCATCCAACGGTATTGAACGTCACGATGATTGATGGTTTTGTAACCTTTATTGGACAGAGACATTTGTAAAATTCTTCCAAATCAGAAATCAATAATCGTCACTCATCAATCGTAAATCGATCTTTCAGTGGCGCACTTTGGTCATTCGCTTTGAATGACGATTGATGATTGTTGATGTTTAATTATTGAATGAAGAAACTCACTTGACGATCTTAAGAAGCTCAACATCGAACACCAGCATTCCGCCGGGACGTCCACTGCCTGGAACGGCTGGGCCATATGCAAGTCCTTCTGGGATCCAGAACCGGCGCTTTTCACCGACCACCATCAGTTGCACTCCTTCAGTCCAGCCTTTAATCACTTGATCAAGCGGGAACGTAATTGGTTCACCCCGAGTTACAGAACTGTCGAACATTTTGCCATCAGTCGTCCAGCCAGAGTAGTGCACTTTGACTTTATCTGTAGCTTTAGGTTTTTCCTTACCACCACCTTCAGTAAGAACCTTGTGAGCGATTCCGCTTGCAGTTTTGAGTGCATCAGCTGGGGCAGCAGCGACATCTTTGGGAACTTCAGGCGCAGGAGCCGGAGCTTTGAAGGAAATCAGCTCGACATCTGCAACGACGAATCCACCCGCAGCTTGAGGCTCAGGCAACCAGCACTGGCGCTGTTCGCCGGCCTTCATGTCGGTAAATAGCTCACCAAGTTCTTTTGGTAATTTATCGAGTGGCACGGTTGGTGCCTTAGGCTCTATGCGACTGTCTTGCAGCGTTTGGCCATCCATGGTCTTGGCAGTGAAATGAAACGTAAGGAGCATATCACCGGCGGGCTTGTCGCCTGTGCCTTCCTTCGTGATTTTGTAAGCGACACCACCTGCAGTCTTCTTGGCATCGGCGGGTACCTTGGCTAACTCCTTGATTTCAAGTAGTTCCACATCAAAACAAAGCATACCGCCGGGACGGCCACTTCCTTCGACAACCGGACCATATGCAAGGTCTTCCGGAATCCAGAAACGACGTTTCTCTCCGACCACCATCAACTGTAAACCTTCGGTCCAACCTTTGATCACTTGACCGAGAGGAAAGCTTGTCGGTTCGCCACGTTTCACCGAGCTATCGAACATTTTTCCGTCCGTGGTCCAACCGGAGTAGTGAACTGTCACCGTATCCGCAGCGGTCGGCTTTTTATCGCCGGTTCCAGCTTTGAGGACTTTCGAGGAAAGACCACTAGGGGTTTTAACGGCATCGGCGGGAGCGGCGGCTACATCAGCTGGTGTTTCTGGCATTTTCATTTCGGGTTGAGCAGCAACAGGTTCGGCAGCTGCGGGAGCTTTAGCGTTCGGAGTAGGCTCGGAACGTGCAAAGGTTGGAATCGCCACCATTACAGCAGCAGTCATTAAGGGAGTAAGGGTCCAAATTTTCATGAGAGAAATGAGCATCCACGCCAGAAGCAATCTGTCAACTAGGAGATGGCAAAGCCAAAAGTTACATTTTCAAAAAAAACGAACCATAACGCAGCAAACCAGATCAAATGCGGCCAATTTCCAAAATTTACTTCAAATTCAATCTACTAGCTCATAACTACCCCTATGCGCTTCGCGATTTGCAACGAGACTTTCCGGGATCACGACTTTACCGGTAGCTGCGCTGAAGCTGCTCGCCATGGATACACGGGTCTTGAAGTGGCTCCATTTACATTGGGAAATCCAGAAACCCTATCCCTTTCCGAAGCGGAAAATTACGGCGCCATCGTCCGCGATCATGGCTTGGAAGTGGTCGGGCTGCATTGGTTGTTGGCTAAAACTCAAGGGTTTCATTTGACCGATCCTAATCCTGAGACTCTTAAGCGCACGTTTGATTATGCGCGTAAGTTGGCGGAAATTTGCGCAACAATGGGCGGAAAAATCATGGTGTGGGGCAGCCCGCAGCAACGCACCCTCGCACCCGAATGGTCACGAACCGATGTAGAAAAACGCGTCATCGATTTTTTCCAACGACTCTCCCCTCACCTCGCCGCGCTTGATGTCACCATCGCATTCGAATTCCTCGGCCCATCTGAAACCAATTTCATCAACACCGCCGCTGAGACGATACAGCTTTTAAAAAAAATCGATTCCCCGAACGTCCGTCTCCATCTCGACGTAAAAGCGATGTCAGCCGATACAAATCCCATCCCTCAAATCGTTCGCGATTCCCTGCCATGGACCGCGCACTTTCACGCAAACGATCCCAACCTACGCGGACCGGGCATGGGCTATATTGATTTCCCATCCATCGCCGCCGAACTCATTCGAGGCGGTTACGACAAATGGATTTCGGTGGAAGTGTTTGATACCACGATCAGCCCAGAAACTTTGGCAGCGGAGAGCATGAAACATCTCCGCAACGCGTTTCCAGCATAAGTTAAAAAACCATGATTTATTCCTCGGGCATTGGCTGCCCCTTCGTTTCAGGAAGGAAAGGCAGAGCAATCAGCCCGAGCAGGAAAATTAAGCACATCCATGAGGCGGCATCACGAAAAGCATCGATCTTTGCAACCGCCACATCTCCACCCATTTCGGTGGCTTTAATTGTTGCTTTATCAGCAAGGTTTTTTGCTAACAGAGCGAGGGTCAAGGGTCCAGTTGCAGCGAGGTAGCGCCCTACGTTGTAACAGAAGGACACACCGGTTGCGCGCAAGCGGGTTGGGAAAAGTTCAGGCAGGTAAATCGAGAATCCCGCGAACACGGCGAGCTGGAAGAAGCCCATCAAAGGTGCCATCCACAGGATATCCCATCGACCGTTGATTTTTCCAAGCATTTGGAATACGAAGACCGTGACAATCAACGCACCGATAAAAAAGAATGCGAAAGCTTTCTTGCGACCTATCCGTTCGGTTACCCGAGTGAAGATCATCATGCCGAAAAACGCTCCGACGTTGAAACAAAGAAGATTCAGAGATCCCCATATTTGTTTTCCTTTGTTGATCGCTTCCGGCGTTGCGCCACTCGCTTTGAAATGGCTAGTGATAATATCGCCGACCAGATCGGTTGAAAACACGCCAATACCCCAAAGCCCAATGACACCTGCACATGAAAGAACCATTCCGAGAAGGGCATGACGCCGCCAAGTGGGATGACTGAAAAGATCTTTGTAGGATCCTGACTTCTTACCTTGGGCCGTGGCTCGATCCCGAGCTGCAATCCAAGCCTCCGGCTCTTTGACACGCATCTGAATCGTCGCAACCATGAATGCAGGCAATGCACCAATCACGAACAACCACATCCAGTAATCTGGATTTTTACCAATCGCGGTGAGGGCAATACCCAAACCAATGAAACCCGCAGCAACGTTTCCGACTGCTGAAAAGGATTGTAACACTCCAAGCGCACGAGGGCGGACATGACTCGGCACTGTATCAGCCACCAAAGCTACAGCGAGACCGAAAACTCCACCTACACCAAGCCCGGTGATAAAGCGGAAAATGGTGAAATCCATGTAATGAGACGATAGCCCTTCAAACCATGGTATTGAAGTTAAATGAAGAGTCTCAGCGATGGTAGGCAGTTTTGGAAATCCCGCCAGTGCTGAAAGACCCGTCGCCAAAGAGTATAGCAATACCGTAACCGCAAGCATCTTCGCGCGACCGTATCGATCCCCTAACGAACCGAAAATCATTCCGCCTGTAGCCCAGCCCAACACAAAGATCGCTGTCGCGATACCTCCATAAAATTTAGTATCTTGTCCCTCATTCAAGAGTGCTGCCATGGCAGGATTTCTTGCCAAGTTAAAAAGCTGCTGATCTAAACAGTCGAACAACCAAGCCAAGGTTGCTACAATAAATACGAGGCGTTGATAAGGCTTGAGTTGTGACCACCAGCCGTCGGCATTATTCGGAGAATTATCAACAGAGTTCGACATAACGTATAGGTAATAAGATCGCAGTTACTCCAACGACAGACGCTTCAAGCCGCAAGCACTATTTACACTTTCTCAAACAGTCTATTTTGAGATTCCAGCCAGATCGACAAACTTCTCACCTCCGTACTTGCACTTTCTAACCTAATCCTGAATTCTTCGCATATGGATCATGCCACCGAAACTGAAGTAGCCGATGCAGCAAAACACTTGCGCTCACTTGAACAAGGCCTCAACCAAATCCTCTTCGGGCAAGAACAGATCATAAGTTTAGTTATCACCGGCATTCTCGCCCGCGGTCACATCCTGCTTGAAGGCCTTCCCGGCCTCGGAAAAACCGAGCTAGTGAAAGGACTTTCTAAACTTCTTCAGCTCGATAACAAACGCGTCCAGTTCACGCCCGACCTCCTTCCTGGCGATATCACCGGAAACCCCATCCTCCAAGAAATCGATGGACGCCGTGAGTTCGTTTTCCAACCCGGTCCGTTGTTTGCAAACATTGTCCTCGCCGACGAAATCAACCGCGCCTCACCAAAAACCCAATCCGCCTTGCTGGAGGCCATGCAAGAACGCCGCGTCACAGTTCTCGGAAAAACCCACGAACTTCCCCTGCCTTTCTTCGTCCTCGCCACCCAAAACCCCATCGAACTCGAAGGCACATACCCGCTTCCCGAAGCGCAGCTCGACCGATTCCTTTTCAAACTCGAAATCACTCGTAACGACGTCGCCACCCTACAACGCATCGTTTCACACCGCGAGCTAGGTACAGAACCCCAAGTCTCCGCGATCATGACGGCGGAAACTCTCAATGGTCTACTCGCCTTAGTCCGCCGCATCTATCTTCCGGATGTCGTCGCGAACTACATCGCCCGCTTGGTCGATTCCACCCACCCCGGCCAACACGAGGGTGCCAAACAAATCCGTTTCGGTGCCAGCCCTCGCGCCGCGCTTGCCATGTCATCCGCTGCCAAAGCCCGCGCCCTTATCCACGGCCGTTCCAATGCTTCATTCGAAGACGTGAAAGCCATCGCCCCTGCCGTGCTACGCCATCGTATCGTGTTAGATTACCACGCCAAGGTCGACGGACACACTACCAACTCCGTCATCGAAAATCTCATCAATCAAATTCCTTTCCAAGGTAGCGCTACCCCGAAAAATCTCACCCCAGCTTAAATGAATAACCCTGCGAACCGGGATACATTCCGGAAACTTTTCATACCGGCCCTGAAGCTCGCAGCTATTCTCTGCAGTGTCACCTTTGCCAACGCTCAAGAAGTTCTCTTTCGACAGGTTGCCGATGCTAAAACCGATACCCACGTAGAAGTCACAGCACTTTTTTCCGATCCCAGCCTGGGTGGATTTCAGCCGGTTCGTGTGTATATTTCTAACAGGCAATTGGTCCGCCACAGCATCTATCTGAATTTTCAGAGCTCCACCGATTATCAAGCCTCGTTATCCACCTCCTCGGATTTTTCTTTTTCTGTAGAACCAGGAAAATCCGCTACCTACGACATTCTCGTGCCGCTAGCCGCACAAAACGGCTATAGCTCCTATGAACAATTCAAAGCCTCTCTCAGCGGCACTATGGGAAACACGAGCTTCAGTGATAACAGTAGTTTTAGTTTCAATCAGCCTATCGTCTTATTAAGTGATACTTTACATGCGCCTAACGCATCGGCACTCGACTCAGAATTAGCTTCACGTGGATCCTCCTCTGGTTATTCAGGAGCTAGTGGACAATTTTCATCACGATTCAGCCCATCTCAACTACCCGACGACTGGCGTGCCTATTCTGGATTCGACTCAATCTTAATGACCGACAATGACTGGGCGGACGTTCCACCTGGTCCACGTAACGCCATCACAGCTTGGCTCCGGCTCGGCGGACGACTTATCATCTATTCTGAGAATTCACAAAACCCAACTGCACTCGGACTTCCTAGCGATAGCAGTTTTGGCAGCTATGAAATCAAATCCATTAAAGGAGATCGACTCGATCCAAAACCCACAGTTGATCTCGTTATTAGCAGAACAATCAAAACACGTATTGATGCCGTCACAAAAGATTTCAATACGACTTGGCCACTGCAAAATGAACTTCATGATAAAGATTTCAACTCAGTCATTTTCATCCTGATCCTCATTGCTTTTGGAATCATCGTTGGTCCAGTCAACCTCTTCTATTTCGCGAAGTCTGGACGCAGACACCGCTTATTCATCACCACCCCAATTATTTCCATTACCACCTCTTTGATTCTAATCGTCCTGATTATCTTCCAAGATGGCTTCGGAGGTGAAGGCCGTCGACTAGTCTTGATGGAAGTCCGTCCTGACGAAAATCAAAACGCTGCGTTCATCCATCAAGAACAATTCTCACGCACTGGTGTGATGACTTCACCAAGTTTTTCCATAGATGCATCCGCGTTGTTCGTTCCCGTGCCCATCAAACCTAATCGATGGTCTCGCTTCACCAATAGTACCGATAGCAAAGGAAATTATGATATCCAACCCACTGGTGGCAAATTGTTCGCATCCGGGAGCTGGTTCCAAAGTCGCTCAGAACAAGGCCAGCTCATCTCTGCCGTGGTCCCAACCCGCGGACGCATCGAACTTTCAAAAGAAGCAGGTAGTATTGTTTCAAACTTTGATTTCCCTATCAAAACCC
The DNA here is from genome assembly GCA_031431855.1 of Akkermansiaceae bacterium. GTDB lineage: Bacteria > Verrucomicrobiota > Verrucomicrobiia > Verrucomicrobiales > Akkermansiaceae > Luteolibacter. The sequence goes on from JANPEG010000069.1 coordinate 38,827, forward strand.
TGATTTATCGTGATGAAGATAAATATTACCGCGCAGATAACCTAACCAAAGGAAAGCCAGTGAAACTCACATCTATTGAACCACCTGTGGCATATCTCACGGTCGAGGATATAAATAAAAAATTCACGAATCGTAACCAATCCTTCTATAAAAAAGTTCAAGATCGAAAAGGTCACTATATCGCCATCACATCAGAGGCACCCGCCATTGAAACCCATCCCTCCATTAACTGGCAAACCACCACCGTCATCACCGGCCCCATCGTCCGGTAAGTTCTAAATTTTAAACTCTAAACTTCAATGAAGAGCACGATGGCAGACGTATATGCGAAACCTAAACCTTATGATCTTGAGCAACGCACTTATTTATTTGCGCTCGATATTCGTATGTTTTTACGAAACACCAAATGGGATCCCGTCTCTTGGACGGATATCAAGCAGGTGCTTCGCTCTTCTGGATCGATTGCTGCAAACTATATCGAAGCTATCGAAGCCATCAGCGAAACAGATGCGCTTTACCGACTGCGTCTTTCAAAAAAAGAAGCTCGTGAAACCGGACTTTGGTTGCGACTTATCAGCGATAGTAATCCCATCGACGAATCAGTTCACATCTCACTTGAATCACTCATCTCCGAAACCAATGAGTTGGTCAAAATTTTCGCATCCATCATTCGTAAAAAGTCCACACAAAGCCCTCTTCCTTGAGGTTTAAAATTTTAAGTTTAAAGTTTCATGAGCGACTCAGCAATTACAGTTCACAACCTTTACCGATTCTTTGGTCCGCTTCAGGCCGTTAACGGAATTTCATTTGAAATCCCCCATGGTTCCGTCTGTGGCTTCGTGGGTGCGAACGGCGCTGGCAAAACCACAACCATGCGGATTCTCGCGAGTCTTGATTACCCAACCATGGGTCACGCGGAAATTTGTGGCATCAATGTCATCCACCACCCTGCAGAAGTGCGGCGTTTGATCGGTTGGATGCCGGATCATTTCGGAAACTACGATAATATGACAGTCTTGGAATACCTCGACTTCTATGCTCGTGCCCTCGGCTACAAAGGCAAGGAACGCCGCCAGCGCATTGATGAGGTCATGGATTTCACCGACCTCGTCCCGCTTGCGGACCGGTTTTCTAACAAGCTCTCCAAAGGCATGACTCAACGTCTCTGCCTTGGACGCTCCCTTCTCCATGATCCGCAAGTCCTCATCATGGACGAACCTGCGGCTGGATTAGATCCGAAAGCACGCGTGGAACTCAAACACCTCATCCGCGTTCTAGCCAAGGAAGGTAAAACCATTTTCATCTCCTCGCACATCCTCTCCGAGTTGGGTGAAATGTGCGACACCCTGCTGTTCCTTAACAACGGCCGCATCGTCCACCATGGCGATTCCGAATCCCTGAAACGTACATCCGATTCTCTCGGTGGCGTGCTTTATGATGTGCAGTTGGACGGCGATCCACAGGCCCTTTCCGATTGGGCAATTCTCCAACCCAACATTGAATTACTGGAATCTCGAAAAATGGGAGGACGTATTCGTATCGATACTGAAGACCCGGCAAAAGCGGCGGATGTCCTTGCACGTATGATTAAAGACAACCTCCGTGTTGTTGATTTCCACCGTGAACAGCGGAACCTCGAAGATGCCTTCATCGACATGCTATCCAATATCGAAAGTGGCAACCAAGCAGTCTGGACTCCCCCTCCAATCATACCTCCTATTCCACAACCCGCCGAAGAACCTGAGGCTCTAATCTGAGTTTTTCCGACTGCTAAATACTTTCCTCATGAAAATTGCATTTCCCGAAGATTTCTCAGACCGCCTTTCGCCCATGTTGGTAAAAGAGCTGCGTCAAGGACTACGAACTAAAGCATTTATAGGCGTTTTCCTCACGCTTCAGATTGTTCTGGGTATCATCCTTCTTGGTGCTGGTACGACTTCTTCTTCCGACCAGGCAGGCAGTACAATCTCTAACATCATTTTCATATTCTTTGCTGTCGCTGTCATCGGAATTCAACCCATGCGCGGCATGGGAGCGTTGTCTTCCGAAATCAAAGGCAATACGATTGATATGATGGTTCTCACCCGCCTCTCAGCATGGCGCATTGTAAGTGGAAAGTGGTCAGCGATTGTTAGTCAATCAGCTTTGATCCTTATCACAATCATACCCTATCTCATTCTCCGCTACTTCTTTGGCGGCATGAATCTTGTAGGAGAAATAGTCCTGTTGTTTTTAATTTTCATTACATCCGCCACTCTCACCGCCATCACTGTCGGACTATCCGCATCATCGTCTGTCATCCTTCGCTCCATCCTACCCATGCTTGGTATTCCGATTGGTGCATACGCAATTCTTATGCTTATAATCTTCAGTCGTATGGGTGGCGGCATGGGTGGTAGCGGATCCATGGTGGATTTCTGTTCTTTGGATAGCACTGAATCAAGAATCAGCATCGCTCTCTACATAACAGCTTGCCTGTATTATAGCTTCTTTCTTCTATCCATCGGCACTTCTCTCATAGCTCCGTATGCAGAGAATTACTCTACTCTCCGCCGCATCATTGCTTTTATTGTCACTATAGTAGCTGCAGTTATCGGGGTGATTTATGTCAATGAAATGGAAGTCATGATAGCAGCATACTTCCTGATCTTCGCTCCTATTTTCACCATCAGTCTCAATGAATTCGGGGTGCTTGTTCCGCCAGTTGTGCGTAAATTTGATCAATACGGATTCATCGGAAAATTTCTCGGGGTATTTCTCCTTCCCACATGGGCTACTGGGGTTTTCTTCTGCTATCTCCTTTCGTTCGTCGCATGTGTATCCATGTTCTTCATTCATGATAGCTACATTAACGATGATACTATCTGCGTCGCAATGGGGTCCATTTCAGCCATGGTATTTCCTGCCATCTTAGTAAATATCCTAAAAATCCACGGACCCGTGAGAGTCTCAAATTATATTCTCCTAACCGCCATAACTGGAGTTATTTCTTTGACTCTAGTCGGCGTTGCGGAATCTCTCTCGAGCACAGGATTCCTCTGGCTCTTTGTTTGGATTCCTCCGGTATCCATGCTCATGATGCAAAGTAGCAGCACCAATGATGAAGCGGTCCTGATTGCTACCGGCTTTTTCAATATTCTCTATTTTGTCATCTTTGTTTGCATGGCTATCCGCTACTACAAGCGATCCATCAGTGAGCTGAATCACAGCGGATCATAAAATTGAATTCAGATTCCCAACATGAAACACATCCACGGAGCTACTTCGTTTTCCCTCTCATCTAATCTTGTCACACTCTATGTCACTCAAGATGGCGGCCATCTTGCTCCTGTGACGTTCAATCTCGATGACCGCATCGTTTCTCCTTACGCGCTCGCGCCATGGCAACCGGATGAGATAGATGCCTCTTTGCCTGTCCTTTTAAAAAACCTGCGTGGAGATTTCCTCTGCCTACCTTTCGGACCACAAGCCGATGGACCTCCTCACGGCGAGACAGCAAATGCGGCATGGAAACTCATTTCCCAGGATGCGAACTCACTCACCCTTGAAATCGAGGCATCGGATGTTTCCGCGAAAATCACCAAGACCCTCTCCCTCCGCCCGGGCGAAACCGCTATCTATCTAACCCATCTCATCGACGGACTCGAAGGCGACTGGTCCTATGGAACTCACCCGATTCTGGATCTATCAAGCCTACCTGCTGGTTCAGCCCGACTCAGCGTCTCTCCTTTCCGTTGGGCATCGGTTTACCCAGAATACTTTTCCAATCCTGCCGACGGCGCTCATCAACAACTCAAAATCGGTGCCATTTTTTCCGAACTTTCAGAAGTTCCTCTGGCCGATGGCGGAACAACCGATCTGAGCTTTTACCCTTCCGGTTCCAACAGCGACGATCTTGTCTTGATGGTTTCAGAAGCTAGTTCCGAGGAACAACCCTTCGCATGGTCAGCTTGCGTGTTCGATGGCTTTGTCTGGTTCGCACTGAAAAATCCAACCGACTTCCCTGCTACCATGTTCTGGATTTCCAACGGCGGTCGTTCAGCCGCTCCATGGAATTCCCGCCACACCGCACGCATCGGAATCGAAGACGTATGCTCCCATTTCTGCGACAGCGTGGACATCTCCCGCAAAGATCTGCTGCACAATCTCGGCGTCCCATGCACTCGGAGTTTTTCAAAAGACCAACCGGTCACCCTTAAAAACATCCAAGCCGTAGCTGCCGTTCCTACCAACTTCGGAAAAATCGAATCCATCATTCCCGTGAGCGAAACAGAAATCAGAATCACCGGTGAAAACGGCGACATAGTCACCGTTTCGCTGAATTGGAAATTTGTGACAGTTTGTTAGTTTTTTCTAAAACGATTACTAATACCTTTTGATTTGAGGGTCTGGGAGGTAAGAAAGCGCGAAGCCAATCATTCCAATAGTCCAACCAATCCAAGCAATTTGGTGGGAAACCAAATTTGCATAGGAGCTGACCACTACTATAGTACCAGCTATGTAAAAAATCCAGGTCACATATTGCTTGCACTTGATCCATGAAAATGACGCGCGCTTAATCCCTTCACTAGAGAGAAAGCGCTCTAAGTCATCAATCCGAAACAACCCATTGAATTGTGAAACGTTGTCTTCTGGTTCAGCTTGAATTACTTGTTTCGACACTAGTCCCCAAACTACCCGTCCAACATCCTCGCTACACGATATCTCCACATTTCGTAAGCCTGCTTCAATATCACCGCTGTAAAACTCATTGAGATCACGTAACAAGGCCGAGCAAACTTCACGTGCGTTGGAGTGCCTAGATGACGATGATTTTCGCTCAGATAGAGCCGTGATCGCGTATGAAATCCATGAGATGGTGTTTGCTGGAAGTCCCAACTCGTCAGCAAGAGAAAAGAAAGATGCCTCCCGCTGATTTTGAGAAAGTGGTTCGCATTGTTCTGACATTATATTGCCTTGTTTAGCCGAATGTGTAGACCATCCACGGTGGGGAGAGAAGCCTGAATTCAAATTTAGACATTACATGCCGTCGGATGAGCCGGCTCGTTGTGTATTGTCGTTATTGTCTGTATGGTCCGGCAACTCATCAGGGCTCATGAATGCTACGATTAGCAAAGGAAGCAACAGGAGAAGAAATCCAATCGTTTGCTCCTGCGGAGCAAAGATGGAGCCAGTCGTTCCGTCACGACTGAATGTGGAAATAAGCCACATCCCACAATATATGGTCACCACAGTGTAGAACCAAAACAGTGCCCGTCGAACTCTCGCAAGAAATCCGGCATAAAGCCTGAAGAAGAGTCTTGCACCCCACCATCCGAGAAAAGACGGCACCAGAAGTAAGGGAATGGCAATAAAATCGGTCAGCGAAAATCCCGATTGAATACCAGATCCAATAGCACCAACGGCGATCAGCACTCCAAGAATAGCACCCGGCACAATCACGAGAAGCGATAGACCTAGAAGGCATTGGTGTAGCTTTCTCTTCATTTCTGGCACGTCATAGCAATGACGGCGCCGGCTTGCACACACAAAATCAATCAGCCGCTTCCTCAGCGTCGCCATCTGCGGCACCTTCAACGTTATTTTTTATGAAGAGAAACCAGTAAATAGGTAGCGTTACGAGGCCGGCAAATAGGATGAGCACAGTCCATAGTATCTTGCTTTCTTTCTTCGCCTTAGAACGCCACAAATCGACAATAAGAACCAGTATACCAAACTGGTAATACCAAAATACATAAGGAGCAATATCAGACGGGAAAGGAAATAAGCGGAAAATGAATATCGCCGGAATGAGAAGAAACAGTATCGGTGGCGAGAAACAGATAGTAGCCAAGTATAGTTTCTTCATCTTGGGTTTCGCGTTGTTGATCGGGGATGTTGGGTTGTTACCGGGAATTTCGGTTTAAAATCATCCACCTTGAGTGCTGCCCCGACACATCGGGGCCGCAGTCCAGAGTCCGCGGCGAGATTTGTTAAAGCGGTCTCAACAAATACTCAGCAACCCAACCTTGTGCGTCAGATTCATTCTCGCACCAATGCCAGCCGTGGATTTGTTGGAGTGAAGTGAGTTTATCACCACGCTTAATTTTCAAAACAGTCGGATCAAAAGGTTTCATCGCCGCCCAACGGTCTTCACCCAGAGGTTCGAGAAACTCCGCAGGCACATAACCATTTCGCCCCGATGAATCGGTCGCCCAGATCCAGCCGGGCCACGTTTTATCGGCGGGTCCACTGGTCACTTCTTGGCCGGCATCGAGTCGGATGGCGTGGGTGTTGTTTTCCTCATAATCTGCATTCGCAGTGAAACAATGCTTCTCCATGATTACTTGGCTTTAACTTTTTTAGCGTCTTTTCCAGGACCACCATCGGTGCTTGAGGTATCAAAAATTAATTCCTCCGTACCTTCTTTGCGAGTGACGCGAACTTTATCGCCGGTTTTCACCGTGCCACGCAGCAAGGCTTCAGCCAACGGATCTTCCAAGTAACGCTCCACTGCACGGCGCATCGGACGAGCTCCGTAATTCGGATCAAAGCCTTTCTCGCTAAGTAACTCTCTCGCATCTTCGGCAAGTGTCATTACGATATCTTTGTCCATCAAACGGGCAACCAGCTTGGAAACCTCCAGATCGACGATCTGATTGAGATCCACTTTTTCCAACATGTGGAACACCACGAGATCATCCAAACGGTTCAGGAACTCAGGTTTAAAGTAGCGTTTCGACTCTTCGAGAATCTTTTCCTTCATCCCTTCGAAATCCGATTGATCCGCATTCATTGCTCCAAATCCAAGCGTAGTCTGACGCTTGATAGACGATGCACCGACGTTTGAGGTCATGATGATGATCGTATTGCGGAAATCGATTTTCCGTCCCAACGAATCCGTGACAGTTCCGTCTTCCAAAATTTGCAGCAAAAGGTTCATCACATCCGGATGGGCTTTTTCGACCTCATCGAACAACACCACCGAGTAAGGACGACGGCGCACAGCCTCGGAAAGCTGACCGCCTTCTTCATATCCAACATAACCCGGAGGCGATCCGATCAAGCGTGAAGCGGTGAATTTCTCCATGTATTCCGACATGTCGATCTGGATCAGCGCTTCTTTGTCGCCGAACATGAATTCAGCAAGGTTTCTCGCAAGATAGGTTTTACCAACACCAGTTGGGCCTAGGAAAAGGAAGGAACCAATCGGACGCTTCGGATCTTTCAGGTCCGCACGTGAGCGACGCAGCGCTTTTGAAATTGCAATCACCGCTTCGTCTTGCCCGATCACGCTGCTTTTCAATTCTTCCTCCATCTTAAGCAGCTTCTCGGTCTCCTTCTGCTCCATGCGTTTCAATGGAACGCCTGTCCATTTGGAAACAACCGCCATGATGTCTTCATCATCCACGATAACGATTTTCTCTTCTGACGATGCACGCCAATCTTTCAGCGTATCCTCAAGTGCCTTTTTGGCGTTCTTCTCATCGTCGCGCAGTGCAGCCGCTTTTTCAAAATCTTGTTCAGCAATTGCTGCGACTTTGAGCTTATTGATTTCCTCAATCTTCTTCTCCGCTTCTTTGATCGATGGCGGACGGGTCATGGTGCCGATCCGTGCTCTTGCACCAGCTTCGTCTAACACATCGATCGCCTTATCAGGCAGGAAACGTGCGGTAAGGTAGCGCGAGGTCAGTTTCACCGAAGCTTCAATCGCCGCTTGGGTGTAACTTGCTTTGTGGTGAGTTTCATATTTGTCGCGTAACCCTTGTAAGATCAGGATCGCATCATTAATGGATGGTTCGTCGACTTTCACCTGTTGGAAACGACGCTCCAGTGCGGAGTCCTTCTCGATGTATTTGCGATACTCATTGAGAGTGGTCGCGCCAACGCACTGCAACTCAGAACGACTGAGTGCCGGCTTAATAATATTGGAAGCATCCATCGCTCCTTCTGCGGAACCGGCACCAACAATGGTGTGAAGCTCATCGATGAACAAAATCACGTTCTTCACTTTGCGGATTTCATCCATAACCGCTTTGATGCGCTCTTCGAATTGGCCACGGTATTTGGTGCCGGCGACCATGAGTGCGAGGTCTAGAGTGATCACTTTTTTGTCACGAAGCAGTTCCGGAACATTGCCTGTCACGATCTCTTGGGCAAGACCTTCGACGATCGCGGTTTTACCCACACCTGCTTCACCGATCAGCACCGGATTATTTTTGGTGCGACGGCAGAGAATTTGAATTACGCGTTCGATCTCGGATTCACGACCGATCACCGGATCAAGACCGCCTTCTTGCGCGAGCTTAGTAAGATCACGACCGAAAGCTTTGAGCGCCGGGGTCTTGGTTTTTGCTTCGCTCGATTCTGTCGAGCTAGCCTCGGGCTGATTTCCACCCTCATCTTCGAAGACGCCCATGTCATCATCATCATCTTCGTCATCATCGTCATCCATGTCCTCGGGTGAGAAATTAGGATCGATCTCTGCCAGAATCTCGTTGCGCGTACGTTGGATATCGACATCGAGGCGTTTCAAAACACGTGCGGCGACACCTTCTCCTTCGCGGAGCAAACCTAACAGAAGATGCTCCGTTCCAACGTATGAATGATTGAGTGCTTTTGCTTCTTTATTAGCCAACGCCAAAACTTTTTTCACCCGTGGAGTATAAGGAATGTTACCCGGGCTTTTCTGCGGAGGACCTGATCCAACTTCCTTTTCAACCTCGATCCGCACGGCATCGAGTTCAAGACCCATGCGTTCAAGTACATTGACCGCAACACCCTGTCCGAGCTTGATCAGACCCAGAAGCAAATGCTCGGTGCCGACGTATGCGTGATTGAACCGATCTGCTTCTTTCCGTGCCAAGGCCAGGACTTGTTGTGCTCTAGGAGTGAAATTATTCATGATTTAATCTAGGTTATCTCCTTCATTAGGACGGAGGGTTTTATGATTTGATGAAAAGTTATCTGGAGAATTTAAGGATTGCAAACGAGAGCGTAAAATTTCTGCACGAATCGAATCGCGATGTTCCGGGGAAAGCTTCATCCCCGCATGTAGCTGCAAATGCGCTTGTTGAATGTCCATGAGTAAAGAGTCGCACAGATTCACGGTTTGTTTTGGAAAAAATCCAAGATTTCCGCCAAGCCGCAGCAAGGAAAGGTGGTTGAGAGCCTCCTTGGAATCGATGAGATAAGCATGCCGTAAAACCCCGTAGGCACGGCCGATCTTGTCCGCCACCATATCCGGATCATCTTCCATGAGCTTCTCGCGTGCGTTTTGCTCGTGGCTTGCGACCTGTGAAATCACCCGCTCTAAGCGACTGATGATCGCTTCTTCACTTTCACCCAATGTCGATTGATTTGAAATTTGATAAAGATTTCCGAGCGATTCAGTCCCCTCACCATATAAGCCACGCACGGCCAGACCGATCTTGTTCACTGCTTGAAGGACCTGGCCAATCTGATCGCTCAACACTAATGCCGGTAGGTGTAACATTGCGGATGCGCGCATGCCTGTCCCTAAATTTGTCGGACATGTTGTGAGATATCCAAGTTGGGAATCAAACGCGTATTCGAGTTTTTGCTCCAGCTGGCTGTCCAGATCGTTCAGTGATTCGTAAGCTTCTCTAAGACGCAGGCCTGGGCGAATCGATTGCATCCGCAAATGATCCTCTTCATTGAGCATGATTGAAAAACTTTGTCTGCGTTCTATCACCGCACACGAACCATCGGTCCGTGCCGCATGTTCGCGCGAGATCAAATGACGCTCTACCAACACCTGTTTTTGCAACGAGCTTAATTCACCGAGCTCACGTGAAAAACCATCTTTCATCGGTGGCAAATCTTCCACCGCCGGGCGAATGATATCCAAAATCTCCGCGCGCTCGGATTTTTTCGCCCAACCCGGAAATGGATGCCCGCGCAGGTTTCTCGCAAGGCGGATCCTCGAGGTAATTACTGCACTTAGTGTATCGTCCGAGCCTATCATCCAGTCAGCCGGATGCTTCAACAATGTGGTAAACCGCATCATTTACTCACCCCCGTTTCATCTAATTTCCGGATCTCATCACGAAGCTCGGCTGCTTCTTCATAACTCTCCGATGCGATGGCTTGCTCAAGTTTTTCCTGAAGTTCTTCAATCCGCTGGATCCTGAAATGTGTCTCAATCAAGCCTGCAGGAACTTTTCCAACATGGCTCGCACCTTTATGCATACCTCTCAGCATCGGCAATAACTCGTTCGCAAATACCTTGTAACAATTCGCACAACCAAAGCGCCGGACTTTTTGAAAATCCTCAATGGAAAATCCGCATTGAGAGCAACTCCTTCCAGAACCCATAGGTTTGACCGCACTCGGTGTCGACACCGCTCCCGTCATAGCTTTTTGAAAACCACCCGACAACATTTCCGCCATGGAAAACCCTGTCGGGTCCGTGACACCGCGCTCTTTGGCACAACTCTCACAGAGACAGACTTTTTTCATCTGCCCTTCCGCGAGTTGGGTGAGAAACACCGTCGCCTTTTTATCGCAGTAATCACACTTCATGGTTTATCGATTCCATTATCTATAATCAAAAAGGAGTTCCTGTGTTGTTGGCAAGCTCATGAAACTCAGCGAGAAACTTTTTCGTCAGTGAACCCGGCTTGCCATCGCCTATCACGCGTCGATCCAACGATACCACAGGAATCACTTCCGCCGCTGTTCCGGTTAAGAAACATTCATCCGAAATGAAAATGTCGTAGCGGGTCATCGAACGCTCCACGACTTTCACGCCGATCTTATGAGCGATTTCCAAAATTACCGAGCGGGTGATTCCATCGAGCGCACCATCTGAAATTAATGGGGTGATCAACTCACCGTTCTTGATGATGAAAAGGTTATCGCCAGTGCATTCAGCAACGTATCCCTGCTCGTTCAACATGACGGCCTCAAGCGCACCACCTTGGATCGCCTCTACTTTTGCCATGACGTTATTCAAATAATTCAAGCTCTTCACTTGCGGCATCAAAGCGGCTGGTGCGGGTCTGCGCGTTGCACAAGTAATGACAGCCAAGCCTTTTTGATAATGCTCCTCAGGGTATAGCTTGATCGTCGATGCAATGATGAACATCGAGGCTTTTGGGCACAGATACGGATTCAATCCCAGCTCGCCCGGCCCACGGGTCACCACCAATCGAATGTATCCATCTCTCAACCCATTCGCAGCGACAGTTTCACAAGTGAACTTGCAAACCTTCTCCTGCGTCCAAGGCATGTTCAGTAGGATCGCTTTCGCCGAATCAAACAATCGGTGAATGTGTTCCTCCAAACGAAAGATGCGTCCGTTGTAAAAACGAATCCCTTCAAATACTCCGTCACCATATAATAAACCGTGATCGAAAACCGAAATTTTCGCGTCCTGTTCATCTACCAACTTGCCGTCTAACCAGATCTTCATGTGTGTCTCAGGCACAAACCTAGGCTTACCTAGTCCCGTGGCAAGCTGGAGATGAGAAAAAACTCGAAATTCTTTGCGCAAATTTCCTTAAAAATCCGATTCACGATTGAATCTTTCCCAAGAAACCTCAACTCTCACCCATGCTTCAGACCACCGCCGACCTAAAAGCCCTCCTTCTTAAGAAATCCGTACGTACCGGAAATTTCACCCTAGCCTCTGGAAAACAATCGGATCTCTACATCGATTGCCGAGTCACCGCCCTCGATCCCTTTGGCGCAGCGATGATTGGCGACCTCGGTTGGCACGCGGTCCGCTCCAAAATCCACTCTGAAAAACTCTCGATCCAAGCCATCGGCGGCATGACCCTAGGAGCCGATCCGATTTCACTCGCCATCGGCATGGCCTCCGCCCGCCAGCATCCCGATGAAGCGCTTCAGGTTTTCACCGTCCGCAAGGAACCCAAAGGCCACGGCGCTGGAAAGCAAATCGAAGGCAATTTCGCTCCTGGCCAAAATGTGATAGTTGTCGATGACGTGATCACCACCGGCGGATCGACGCTGAAAGCCGTCGACGCGATCGAGCGTGAAGGCGGCCATGTTAAATTCGCCATCGTCCTAGTTGATCGTGAAGAAGGCGGCCGCGAAGCTATCGAAGCTCGCGGCATTCACGTTATCCCGCTCTTCACGCGCAGCACGTTGCTGGATTGATTACTTCTTCCACTTTTCCCAAGGTTTCTTCTCAGCTTTTTTAGTTTCTTGAGGAAGTTCGTCGTCGTAGAGCGAGCGTCCTGTCCAGCGAAGCAAACCTGCGATCTCTTTGGCTTCTTCGAGCAGTTCTTTCATGCGTTCCACGGAAAGTCCTGGTTCATTGAGTGCGGCTTTGACTGCTGCATCGCGTTTCTGAAGAACAATGGAAGACAGCATGCCGAGAGCTTGTTCGGCGGATTGGAGTCCATTTTCCGTTTTGATTTCGACACCCATTTCTTTGTGGAGCGCCAATTGTTCATTTTTACGTAGGCTCGAAACGAAGGCGTTGACTGCAGCATTCGACCCGGGATCCGGAGCTGCTGCCAAAATTTTCTCTAACAATCCGATTCCTTCGACCCAGGCCTTCGCTTCATGGAGAGTTTCAAATTGTTCGTTTAAAAAATGTTGGGCGGGAGCGGATGAAATGGCGAGGTGACATATATACCCGACGGTGCGATCAAGAGGCAGGGCTTGAATGATTGTTTCCTCGGGTTGATTTGAGTCATCACGATTCAACGAACGCTCAGCCATCGCTTTCGCTTTTTTGGTAGCCAGACCAATGTTTTGCCTGAGGGTGGAAGAACCCATACCAAGCATCGATGCCACGACATTGATCTGTTGATCACGCGCGGCATGATCGCCCATCACGGCAAGTAACTCCGTGCACTCGCGGGTCATTTCGGTTCGTCCTTCTGCGGTTTCTAATCGTCCGTTTTTGCGACCAGACTCAATTTTAAAATCGAAGAAATCCCGGGCTGCTGCGACTTCTTTACGAAAGCCTTCGACGCCGTGTGCTTTAAGAAATGTATCTGGATCATCGCCAGCTGGAAGTTCGACCACTTTAACGGAAAGCCCCTCGGGAGTGAGTTCACGAAACGCCCGTTCGCAGGCTTTCATCCCAGCTAGATCGGCATCAAAGCACAAGACGGCGGTTTGTGCGTAACGTTTGAGAATGCGCGCATGTTGTGAGGTAAATGCGGTGCCCAATGGTGCGATCGCGTTTTCAACACCACGCTCATGGCAGGAAATCGCATCGATCTGACCCTCGCACAGAATGACTGTCTTTTCTTTAAGAATCGCTTTCTTCGCTCTGTCCAAGGCAAACAGCACGTTAGATTTTTTGAAAATATCCGTCTCTGGTGAGTTGATGTATTTTCCGGATTTCGGATCTTCCCTGAGCTGGCGTCCGCTGAATGCGATGACATCGCCCACTTCGTTTCGGATTGGAAACATCAAGCGATCGCGGAAACGGACATACAATCCAGCCGCCGGTCTATTTTCGTCTCGCAAAGAAGTCAGGCCGGATGCGACGAGATCTTTACCAGTGAAATTGCGGTCCCGTGCCCAGTCGAGAAAGGTTTGGGGATTATCTGGCATCCAACCGATTTCCCAACGCTCTGCCATTTCTTTTCCAAATCCCCTGCTCTTCAAGTAATCCCGCGCGTGCTGACATTTGGGATCGGTTTTAAGTAACTCATGAAAAAATGCCGATGCCTCGCGATGCAGATCTAACAATCTCCCTCGCGATCTTTTTGCCGCTCGCGCCTGTGGATCATCAGGTTCTTCTTCAAGATGCACCCCGGCTTTCGCTGCTAATTTCTTTAAAGCATCCATGAAGACCAAGCCTTCATGATCCATCACGAAACCGATCGCGTTACCGCTTTTTCCGCAGCCAAAGCAATGATAGAACTGCTTACTGGGGCTGACGTTAAACGAGGGAGATTTCTCGTGATGGAAAGGACAGTTGGCTTTGTAACTCGTGCCTGCCCGCTTCAAAGGGATGTAAGATCCGATGAGGTCGACGATATCCGTCGCCGCCAATACCTGCTCAATCGTTTCTTTGGCAATCAGGCCCACAGTTTAGCTCGCTTTCTCAGCATGTTTTCCACGTCCCAATTTCTCTTCGAGAATTGACCATTGTTCACGACTGACGATGTAACCAACGCAAGCGTCGCGCCCACACAAACATGGATGATCCTCATAACAATCGACATCGAAACCGTAATCAAAAGATAGTTCTTCACCTTCTTTGATGTCTCGTAATGCGTGAATATAAATTCTTTTTCCGGTCATCCATGCCTCGCAATTCGGCTCACAGGAATGATTGATCAAACGCGCGGTATTCCATGGCACATTGCCATCGAGATCGTATTTATCAGTAACATTGAAAATATAAACCGCAGCATCTCCGTTTTGAATGGAGCGTTCATGTTGAAGCGTACCACGTTGCGCACTTTCTTTCTTATTAATCAACTCACCCACATATTCGATGATTCTCTCTTCTGCCGATATGTCGCGTGTCGCGTATACTCCGCGTCCGTGAATGGACGATCCACGCACTTCGCAAAGGTCGCTTTGCGAGCGATTCCAAAGCTTAAGAAACTCCTTATTAAGATCTTGATGACTGATCTTTAGCTTATGTTTTTTATCAGACTTTGACATTCGGTTCGGTTATTTGATCTGTTTTTTATCCAAGGCAGGAAGCTCCATATTTTCAGGCAAGGTAATAAATAAGCTCCGAAGTTCGCTCACTGTAACTGCAGAACCATCGATAAAAAACCATTCATTGCTACCCTTGTCTGAAATGGCTACCTGAAAACCTGTGCTTTCGTAATTCAATGGAATTGGATCCCCGTCAATTAACATACGAACGCGAGTCACTGTTGGAACAATTACTAGCCACTTGGTATAACGCATGACTTCCGTTTCCTTGCCGTCGATAATCTGAACTGCCTTTCCTGGATAAACCTCAAATGCCGTTGGTTTTCCTTGTGGTTTGAAATCAGTGATAGAAATGCCACGCTTGAGCATCTGTTTGGAGACATCTTCTAATTGCTTTTCGAGCTTCTCCATGCCACCCATTTTTTTTGCCGTGCGCTCTTTCCACTGAGGATACATTCGATCAATTGCTGATTGATACTTTCCAAGCACGACCTCTTTGCCGAGCGCCTCGACTGCGGTGACTGCTGATTTGATGATTTCCTCAGGCACATTTTGAGAATCCAAATCCTGTCCGTGAAGACCAGTTGCCAAAGCTATAAACAAGAACCAACGTTTCATGGTCATACCCATGCCTATCCCTAAGTCAGCCGTCAATATCCAACCGCGTTTAAATCCCTAAACGTCTTACAAATTCATCCAATAGTGCATTGAGCCGCGCTTCGGGAGCGATCTTCTTTGGAGTATCAAAGCCAATCCATATTGCCGTAGACCCACTTGGCCCCAACCGCATCACCCACGCATCGCGCTCAGATCCGGTCGCGCCAGTGAACGAGAGTGTTCCTGACATATTTTTTAATACGGTTACAGCATCATCTGCAGCTGCCTTAGATAGCGCTGGTTGAGTTTTTATTTTTGCTTGGTAGACCACATTTCCATCACTATCTGTAATTTTACGAATCAAATATGGACGTGGTTTATTGCCCTTGTTTCCAAGTGTAGCCAAGCCTACTGACATCTCCATAGGCGTCGCTGAAACAGCACCTCGAAATAAATCTTCCGTATCAAGAAACGGCCCGGAAATTCCACAGCGTTTAGCTAAACGTTGAACTTCCTGCACACCGATTTGTCTTCCTGTCTGAACGGGCTTACCCGCTAAAACCAGCATCCCCCGTTCTGCTGCCGCAGCTGCAACAAAAGGTTCAAAGGCCGAACCTAAGTCACGTTTCGCTTCAGTCCTATCATATGTTGAATGGGCAAAATCTCTACCTCCGATAAAGGCTAGTATCTGACCAGATTTGGTTTCTGTCGTCACCGCCGCGTATTGCACGTAATCAGCCTCCGTGCCTATCTCATGCTTTGAATGAATTTTATGTTCCCATCCCTTTTCATTTTCCAAAGCTTTCACCGCAAGATTTAACTCCGCTTCCAATCTTGCCTGCCAACCGATATCTAAGGTCGCATAAATTTTTAAGCCGTTGAGTAAAATATTTTCTTTTTCCATCAATTCCTCCAGCTCCCGCTCAACTGCACGCAAAGCATAGGAACGTTGTGCGTCATTTTGATGAGCTTTTTCATTCAAAATAATCTTCATCCCTTTGATCTCATCTGAACGAACTTGAGTGATCAGCCCTGCAGTCACCATCCTAGCTAAAGTTTGATCTCGCTGTTCAATTGCCTTATCAAAATTTCTTAGCGGAGAAAAAATATGCGGACCTCGGATAATTCCGGCTATCATCGCACACTCACCCGGATGCAAATCTGCCGTAGATTTACCGAAATATGTTTGAGCCGCTTGTTCCACGCCATATGCTCCTGATCCGAAATAGATTCGGTTCAAATAGTTTGTTAGAATTTCATCTTTTGAATATCTCCCTTCAATCCTCAATGAAAGTGCGATCTCAAGTGCTTTTCGATGTAACGATTTCGCACGCATTTCAAAGGTATTCCGAGCTAACTGCATAGTCAGAGTAGATGCTCCTTGAGTGAAGTTTCTATCTTTGATATTGCGCACCGTTGCTCTCGCTAATCCTCTAACATCAATTCCACTATGCTCAAAAAAACGAGCATCCTCTCGCGCAATAAGCGCATCAACTAAATCATCTGGTATGTCAGAACGATTAATAATAATTCGTCCTCCTTTATCCGGCACGTCTAAGGATTTCCCAGAGCGATCGTAAAAAATATTTTCCTCGGGTAGTTTACTGATCTCATCGAGATCAAAATCAGACGCTTTCAAATAGTAGTAAAAAGCAAGTCCGAGACTTATGATGAATAAAGTTCCAGATGCCCAAAATATCAAAATCACCGGCGTGTGCAGCCATGAGGGAAGCCATCTTCTCCAAAATTGCGTGTTACTAATGGGGCGCCAAGTCGACATGCTTAAAAATTCCTCTCAGGAACTCACCACACAATTTCATCCACTCCAACCCCAAACCGATTCAAAATCATTATTGAGCTTCAACCGAATAGCTGAAGTGCCCTAAAATCTGATGATCAAAAAGACCATTCTCCCATTTCACCGTGTCATATGCAGGATGATGCACGACCCATGGCGAACCGGTTCTACCCTCAGGGCCAGGAACTACGATTCCAATGTGAATCTCTGCGTTGGAAAGTGCCCATACCACAATATCTCCCACATTATAGTCCTTCTCATCTCGACTGTTTTTTAGAACCTGTCCCTTACGACTGAAAAAACGCTGTAAGTTCGGTACACGACGATGATCAATATTTTCATCCGGACCCATGGACTGCCACAACTGTGGATAAACCCGAAAATCCTCAGTCATGTCCTGATGGATCAATTCCTGTAAATCCAAACCGATTTCGCGATAACAACGAACCACTAAATCGGCTGCCATACCCTTTGACCGTGGAATATCTCCTTGTGGATAGGGAATTTCATAATAGGTGGAATCGTAAGAAATCCCACGCCCAGCGTATTTTAGAGCCTCTGCTGCTAGTTGATCTCCAATTAAATCCGATGTTTTTAGCTCACTAATGAGTAACTGGGTCTGTTCGTCTGTTGGGCCATTTTGTGCAGCCACCAAACTACCGATCCAAGGTTTTGCAAAGAAAATCCCCGCTGCTACAGCGATTACAACTATCACCCAACCCCCGAAAAAACTGGGTTTTTTCGGTTTTTTAGGACGCGGACCGATGTATTCGATCGTGCTGTAATATCCTGAACGGGAACGTGACATTAGGTGATAAACTACAAAGATTAAAAGCAAACAACATACCTAAGACCATAAAATTATCATAATTCTTTCATTATTTATTCCGACGATGAGTCTTATCTCAATGGATTCTCGCCATTTGAAGTATTTTATGTTGAATGCATTGGAATGCAGATTTTCACATCAGATCATCCTCTAATTTGGGGTAAACTTGAGCTACCTTTGATGGGCATTACCGAAGATTGGTTCGGGAATCCCCTTGAAGAACCCTGCGCATTTACCCTCGTAAAAGACCCAGAATTCCTTTGGTTTATAAGCATTTTTTCTCATTCAGTAAATATTCATCCCTCCGCCTCCCCCGGCCTATTCACTCCAGAACTATGGAAATATGACGTGGCTGAGCTATTCCTAGCAAACCCTAGCACTGGCATATATTTGGAATTTAACCTCACTGCGAACGGCGCTTGGTGGGCCTCTGAATTCTCATCTATTCGCAAACCCACCACAGCGCAGCCCGATTTCACCTCTCTTATCCGCTCTCACCAAGATCTTAGCGATACCAATCACTCCATGGTAGGCCTCCAAATCCCCTTAAAAATTTTAAAAAAGGAAATAGACTTTGGCTTCACTACAGCCGCAAATATAACTGTCATATGTGATTCTCCATCCCAACGCTTTCTTAGCGCTTCCAAACTTCCGGGAGTTCAGCCAGACTTTCATCAACCCACAAATTTCACAACCGCATCCTTCATCTCGTTGCATTCTGATTAAATTACCGCCCGTTTCTTCCATCAACTCATGACACGTTTCGAAATCCAAGACATTGTTCGCCAAAATCAGAATGGTGTAACGTTTCGTGCCTTGGATAAAAAGACCGATGAAATCGTCTCCCTACGTCGGTTTTTTCCCTTCGGCCAAGAAAATGAAGACAATGAAGACGAAGAAGGCGGAGCAGGCCTAAACCCGCAAGAAGGAAAAGCTTTTTCCAGTGCCTGTAAGAAACTTTCTAAGGTAGAACATCCTGCACTCCGAAAAACCATTTTTGGAGATACGGATCCCATCGATGGAATGCCATACCTTGTGACGGAATGGGTCGAAGGCGAATCACTCTCAGATGTCCTCGGAAACAACACCATGGATCCAACGATGATCATTGGACTGGTCCGCCAAGCACTTGATGTCTGTCTGATACTATCTAAATCGCTCGAAAACGAGGCCGTTTGGATCGATACAAAGTTAGAATCCATCATCGTCAGCAATCCTGAGGAAACCCCCAAATTCAGCTTCAGAATTTGTCCCTTCAAATGGCTAGGAACACAATCACATACAAGAGACCTAACAGGTATCGTAAGCTTAGTTGAAGCACTTATGGGTTGGAATTCGAAACCTGTTAGTGACATTGCGGGACTAGGACTTGGAGGATGGCTCAAACAGCTGCGCCAAAACCCTCAAATGGGAATCGATGATGCACTCCTATTATTGCCAGATACTGCCACTAAACTCACTGCAGATACGAAGACTGCCAGTGGTTCAAACCAACCTGTCCAGCAACCCTACATTCTAGCAAACGCCAATCAGTCTCTTTTTACCACAAAGAGGATTTCCATTATGGCATTATCGGCATGCTTCACCGGTGCCTTGATCTTTTTTCTCTATCAGCAGAATTCAAAAAAATCAGACGCAACCGCACATAACGGCGGAGATAAAAATTCTATAGTCGAGCAACAGTCCAGCACTCCAGAAATCTTGCCGATCATAGACACGACCAAACTGATAGTAGAAGCAATCACACCCAAAAGAAAATTGTGGTCTCCATCTGAAATTCCCACGGCTGCTTGGTATGATGCTTCAAATACAGCCACCATTACATCGAGCAATGGATTGGTTTCCCAATGGAATGATATTAGCGGAAATGAAAACCATGCCACACAGTCAACAAGCGCTCTAAAACCTCAAACGGAATCGCGGACTATCAATGATTTAAATGCTATCGATTTTAACGCAGATAAGTTAAGCAGAGTCGAACTGGATATGTCTGGTAAAGCGATTTTCGCAGTTGTTTTGGCAGATAATACTGGTGATGGAGGTCAGATATTTTCACACAGCAAGATCAATAATCAGATGAGAGTCGTTGCTGGTGGCCAGATCCGCTACGCGGCAAGTCCATCACTCTACGATAATAGTCGCGCCAGTAATGATACTCTATCGATGAAGAAGCCAGGTCTTGCTGGTTTTATATTGAACTCAACCATGCAGTATTCTGTAAATGGAGTGTTTGACGATACATTAGCCTCCAAGAGAGGCACTGTAGGCACATTATTCAACCAGTTTGGCGCTCGTGAAGAAAACACAGAGGGCTTTGATGGATTGATAGGTGAAATCATCATCACGGATTCCATCCCAGACACCGATACGCGACAGAAGATCGAAGGCTACCTCGCCCATAAGTGGAGTCTTACTGAAAGCCTTCCAGCCGATCACCTACATAAACTATCAGCGCCAGCTTCCTCATCATTAGAGCCAGAAGGTCACAAAGATTTACCAAAAACAAAAATAGTCCCGCCGAAGATAGAGACTGTTCCGCCGAATATGACGCTGTGGTCTCCAGCCGAAATTCCATCTACTGCTTGGTATGATGCTTCAACTGCAACATTCAAGGACGGCAAGGTCAGCATCGTTAACGCCGGCAGCGGTGGTGGTGCTATTAGCGGACCCGCATCACTCGCAGCCAACGGGATTGGCAATCTTCAAGCAGTTCAACTCAACGGAACAAATCAGTATTTGACTGGCGATTGTAATAACAAAGGCACATCGTTGACTGTATTCTTTGTTGGAAAATCATTAAACACGAACCAAGCACCATTTGCTGGCATGATGTCTATATGGGAGAATAGCCAAACGTTTGACTGGAACAATGCCGGAAGCGCGGTTTTATTCAGCCAGAATGGTACATTAGTAAATTCTATTTATACCCATCGGATTAAACCTCTTTCATCTGCGACTGGCGCGCTAACAACCGACTTCTTGGCTAGTGCTGTTTTCAATAGTTCAACCCACACATTTTATCTTAACGGAACTCCTTCCGCTGCCGTTCCGTCAACCAGCAGCTTCAATGCTAACAAAGTGATCCTCGGAGCAAGATGGCAGGCAAGTGCTATTGCAGCCCCCTACTGGAATGGAAACTTTGGTGAAGCTATAATTTGCAATGCTGACTTGAGCACGTCCGACCGTCAAAAGATTGAAGGCTATCTCGCCCATAAGTGGAGTCTTCTTGGGAACCTTCCAGCGGATCATCCATATAAATTATCAGCTCCAACCTATTCAAAATCAAAAGCCGAAAGTCTAGAAAACCCGCCGAAGCCAAAAATAGATCCGCCGGAGCAAAAACCAGACCCACCTAAAACTGAGCCGACCCCGATTATAAAGTCGTGGTCACCCATCGAAATTCCAACTACTGCTTGGTATGATGCCACCGATGCATTGACCATCACAGCCAAATCCAGCGCGGTCAGTCAGTGGCGGGACAAGAGTGGGAACGCTCTACATTTGAGTCAAGCTACAGCTGCAAATCAACCCGCCACAGGCGCAAAGATCAACGGCCGTGATGCCTTGGATTTCACCGGGGATTTGATGACAACGGCAAGCAATCCATTCGGTGCCACGGTCAGCGACGCCTTTGTAATCGTAGTGCACAAGGTTGATTCGATACAAAATGGTAGCCTGTTTTCCTTAACGGGGTCTGATACTATCGCAAATCGTTGGGGTAGCCATGCGCCCTATAGCGACGGCGCTCTTTATTTTGACTGTGGCGGAGCACTTGCACCAAATCGTGTGGGCACTTCATACGGTGTCAGTACAGGCAATGTTGTTCTATCAAGTTTCTATTGCTCCACAACAAATAATCTGCAGCAAGTATACAAGAACGGGAACCTCTTGGCTGGAGACAGTTCAGGCCACGCGGTCAGCACCGTTGGCAATATCTCAGTAGGAGGCGTTGCTCCAGGTTATCAGGATTCAACCATCGGTGAATTCATCATCATCAATGGAACGGTGGATGACTCCACACGCCAGAAACTAGAAGGCTACCTCGCCCATAAGTGGGCAACAACTGCGAGTCTTCCTGCAAATCACCCTTATAAATTATCAGCACCTTCCGCCACCTCACAAATCCTTGATGTTTTAACACCTCAAAATACGGAATATATCAAAACTCTCAAAGACGGTGAACCCGTTACGCTCCAAGGCATTGTCCGTTCTGCGAAATTCTCCAGCACCGAAAAAAGCATCTACATATCTTTTTCTGATCCCGTTGTTGAAACGGATATCCGTGTAGTGATTCATGGAAGCGAATACGAGGGCGGACCGTTCACGGAAGAGGAATTCGCCAAAATAATAGGAAGAGACATAGTCTTCAATGGAGCGGTTTACACAGAAAAATTTAATGAAAAACCACCTTTTGTAAAAATTACCGCGAAGGAACAAATTAAACGAGCAACACAAGAATCAACGCAGAATAAGCCAGCTACCATAACGATACCAGGACCCACTACTTCAAAATCTGACCCTGTAGCTAATATACCAATCCTTGTGCCAAATGACATTGAAGGCATTGCTAAATTAAAATTGGAGCAACCCGCAGCAGTCAAAGGAATCGTAAAATTTGTCAAAATTCCAAAACCTGGATTTGGACTCTATATATCCTTTTCCGATCCGATGGATGCAAAACAAATTAATGTCGTGCTATATCCAAAACCGTTCGAAGGTGGTCCTTATGATGATGCTCAATTCAAAAAAATCGAAGAAGAATACCAACAGCTAGTAGGAAAGACCGTTACCTTCCATGGAAATGTACACAGACAAAAAGATAAATCTGAACCACACTTCATATATGTGGGAAATCGCAACCAAATCAAAATAGAAGATCAGCAACAAAAAACGGCGGTTGAACCAACGAAAGCGATCTACACACCAGAAGATATAAACAAGATAAAGCTACTCGAAGAGAAGTCACCAATCAAACTCGTAGGTATTCTCAACGACGCTAAAATGAATGCTTCCCGCAATGCTATAATTTTCAATTTTTCCAAGGGACAAATCTATGGAGTTGTCAATAAATTGAGTTTCAAAGATGATTTCGACCCGAAATCTTTTAATAAATTCGTTGGCAAAAAAATAGTGCTCGATGGTGTTCTTACAAATGATAGATCCAAAGATTTATATCTGATAGAAATCGACGAATTAAGCGATATCTCTATCGCTCCCAAATAAGATTCTCATCACCAATCTGGTGCTTGTTGCCGAACAGCCTCGTATAGAACGATTGCCACAGCGGTAGACAAATTCAAACTCCGCGTCCCACCAGGAACCATCGGGATTTTCAAAGCTGAGTCCCCCGCCCCTTTTACCATTTCTTCTGGTAGACCTTTCGTCTCTTTACCAAAGATCAAACAATCGCCCGGGGAGAACTTCGCCTGCCATGGTGATGTCTCAGCTTTCGTAGAAAGCATCCACATCTTCTTACCAGACATCGCCGTTTCAAATTCCTGAAACGATTCCCATACATACAAATCTACATCCTGCCAGTAGTCCAAACCCGTCCGCTTCACATACTTGTCTTCAAGTGAAAATCCCAAAGGTTTCACCAAATGTAGAGCCGATCCTGTAGCAAGCGCAAGTCGACCTGCCGCCCCTGCATTATGCGGAATCTCTGGCTCGACCAATACAATGTTGAACATAACCAGAAACTAAAAAGTGAGATAGCTCATGTCGATCCAGAAGCCGCTACATCACGGATTAAAAAAGATTTGCTCCATCTTCGCCCAACCCGCTTCGCCACTAAGGGGCAAATGCATAGGCTCACAAATTTCCATCCATTCTTGATTCCTCTGCTCCAAGGCCAACGCGGCCATATCTCCATCGAAATCACGTCCCGCATACTCGTAATACCCAAACTCGAACCAGCGGTCGTCAATTTGGTGCAAAAAAATCGAGTAGTTCCTCAGATGATATCTCACCAATAAATCACGAACACCAAGATGACCCTCGACATGAAGCATCCTATACGCCTCGATGCATTCGGGTCGGATCTCAATGACTGACCCCACTCGTCTGAGTAGCTGGATATTCGCTTTATCAGGAATGAGTGGGGTGTTGTAGCTATCCATGAAATCGTCAGATTTTCACTGCTTCATATAGACGTGATAGCCGCAATGGTAGTCTTTCGTGATTTCGACAACATCATCACTTGTGGGCGCCACGTTAAAACCGCCGCGTTCGATGATCAGGAAATCACGACCACCCACGTTTCGGACTTCCATCTTGAGCGCTTGATTATCCTCATTGCCAATCAGCATGTCACCAGACCAGAAGTAACCTTTAAAGAATCCAGAATTTCCAACCACTCCATTGTCCGCAATTTTGATGACATCCTTGGGTTTATCAATTTTCGCAGGTGCCTTGGCTACGAAGGCATTGATCTTCGCATCGATTTCTCCCGGATTATTTGGTGCAGGATAAATAGCCCATGCCCAGGTTCCTTCCAGAGCTTTATTCGGCACGAATGTGCCGCTGTAGGTATACATATCGGTATCTTTTCCGCTGATGTAGGATTTGAGAGTGGTTTTGGGGATTTTTTTAACAAAATCCAGCCCACCTGGAAGTTCTTGAACGATGCTTCCAATGCGAGATTTCACAACTTTTCCACCGCCACCCAGAACGGCACCTGTGTTAGGCTCTTTCAAAACCGAAGGCATGCTAACATAAGTCTTTTTCAGAATTCCATCCGCAAAGGTTTTCACCTCTGGACTGGCTGTCTTCATGGAGTCTGCGATGGCTTTGGTGGATCTACCTGAAGCTGAATCCACTCTAAAGGAAGCGGCTTGTTTAACGATCGCTGGTAAGACGGTTTTGTAATGATCCGGCTCCGTGCAAATTTTAGCCAGTGTGCAAACAGCAGCCGTTTGGATCCATGTGCACTTGTATTCCATAAGCTTCAACAAACGGTCGCGATGTGGAGCGATGAGACTCTTGTCTCCACGACCCAAAGCTTCGATCGCATGCAAGACGACCCACCAAGATTCATTTGGATCATTAAGCATCTTAACAACCTGCTCATTCATTTCAGGCGTCACTTTATCCAGTGACAAAGGCGATCCTTTGAACATTCCTGTTAGGGCGAGTAAGCCCGCCTGACGGAGACGTGGATCAGAGGATTTCAAAAGTGGAAGGACCATCTCGACTTTTCCGCGTCTGACGACTTGATCCATCGCCATGCTGCGCAAATCGTATTCGGGATGATAAATGTATTTCAGAATCGTTTCATCGGTGCAAGTCGGACTTGTGAGAGCGGCAATCACAGAAACGGAGCAGTCCTTGCCTACCGATTCATTCATGAGCTGCTCCATGGTTAGAGAACCTCCTGTAATGGGTTCGATGGAGTGGAATATATCATCCGTCGCATTTCCCCAGGGTCGTTTGATTGGCATAGTTTTCGCCCACTTGCTACGAGGTGCGCCAAAGAGTTGAAGATGCTTGCGAGGAAGTGTATAGGTTAGCGCGAAGAAAGTCCCCCAGTCCATGTTTTCTTCGGTAGCGGATCTGTCATAGCGGTCATCCATGCCAGCGATGCCGATACTGCCGTCGAAGCGACGAGACAGATCCATCACCCAACGACGGGTGTCCATGTATGAGCGATAGGCAACTGGACGTTTTTCGCGCACTTGATTCATCGCGGTGTGGTGCCAGATTTCACCCATACCACCACCGGTGTGAGCCGCGTGGAACCAGTTGGTTGCGTAGAAAGCTTTCATCGCGGTGTTATCACGCGCTTTTGCAAACACTGAAGCCTCCCCCTCCGGCGAAGCCAACGCGGCCGCACCCAAACCGAAAGCGAGACCGCTGGATTTTCCGTTGTCGCGGAAACCACCTTCGGGAAGTCCGTTTCCGTAAGCCACGTTGCCGTGTCCTGCGAATCGGTAAAACTGAGAGAACGCCTCGCTGTACATATACTCATCAACTTCGACTCCACACAATTTGGCCATGTTGAGGAAAGACATGCAGTTGACACCGGAAGCGTGCACTTGACCTGTTCCGGTTGAGTAGGTGAAAGCCGCTGGCGCACCGCGTCCGCTCCAACCACCACTATACATGTGTGACTTAAGCTCCTCGGTCATCTGCTTGATAACAGGAAGGACGTTTTGATCCCCTGTGCGCAGATAATATTCACAGAGACCTTGACCAGTGTAACCTTTCTGCCAGCTCATCGTACTAGTGAATTTGATGTCTTTCATCCAGCGCTTCACAACTTCCAGATCTTTCTCTTCGCCCGTGGACAACAAGAAAATAACCGATCCCCATCTTGGCTCGGTTTGTTTACCAATCAGATCCGCAAGATTTCTAACAATTTTATCAGATTTCGGGCAGTTCAATGGCCATGTTTTGCTATAACTTCCCATTACTGGAATTTGCACCAACACATCACCAACATCTTTGATCTTCAAGACAACCTTTCCATCCTTCGCCTCGGCCTCGGTGACGATGTCGCCGAGGATGATGCGAGGGTCGGTGTCTTTGAGCACGACACCATTGATACTCTCAATAATTTGACCCTTCGAAAGCTTAGTGGTTGCTGCTGCTGGAGAACCAACCTCCACATTGTTAATCTGCATCGTCATTCCCGGACGAATCAAATTGATACCGATACCAACTGTACCGAGGTTTCTAACAAGCCATGCACCTTTATCATTGGGGAAAGGATTAAATAATGGCGTGTAGCCCGCAGCATAGTATGGCGCTTCACCGCCAGTAGCTGGTTTATTCTGTGCGACTGCACTTGAACCAAGAGCTAATGCAATCCATGCAACAGATGCACTTGAGATCCTTAAAATGTGCGGCTTACTTATATTCATATAAATGTCTTTTTTGAGTTTCAAAGACACTAACGAGGGGGAATCGCTTAGGAATCAAAAAAGTCGGAAAAAAATATGACTACTTGAGTCAAAAGTTAGCAGGTTTTGGGAACAGGAATGCTTTTGGGTTTTGTAGGATTGATGATCCTTAAATTGGGGGTTATTCGGATGATTTAGAACAAACCCGCGGGATTGGCTACACTCCGTTCCGCCCAAGCTTATTGCAGAATCCTCCTCCGGATTCTGAAGGTATTGAAAGTTCGCTGATGCGAACCCTGCTTTGACTACACTCCGTTCCGTCCCTGCTGTATGCGCTGCGCGGATGAAATGATTTTTCGCCACGGGCGAAATCGGCAGTCAAACCCGTTGCCGGAGGCAAGGAGCTCACTTACTAGAAAGACCAAACCCCACCACCCAACGAGTTGGATGGTGGGGTTTGGTCGGGCTAGCGGGATTCGAACCCACGACCTCTACACCCCCAGTGTAGCGCGCTACCAGGCTGCGCTATAGCCCGTTTCCGGAAAGGCGATTAAAAAAGCAGCCGATTACCATGTTGGCAAGCACGTAAAATCATGTGAAGAATTTCCCCGTGAACAAAATCAAGACAGCCATCATCGGAGCCAGCGGATATACGGGCATGGAATTACTTAGAATTCTGCTCAATCATCCATCCGTCGAACTCATCGCAGTCACTTCTCGGACCGAAGCTGACAAACGGATCGACGAAGTTTTCCCGCGATTTGCTAAAGCCAGCTCTGCCGGCCTGACGTTTTCCCAGCCCGATCCCGATCTCATTGCAGCATCGGGCGCAACGGTTGCATTCCTTGCCCTGCCGCATGGAGTCGCCGCGGATATCGCCAGAGCATTGCTGGAGCGGAATATCAAAGTCATCGATCTCAGCGCGGATTTCAGATTACGGTCGGCCAGCGTTTATGAGGAATTCTACGGCCACCCACACCCCGCGCCAGATCTGCTCGATGAAGCGGTTTACGGACTTCCTGAAATCCGTGAAGCGGCCATCCAATCCGCGCGGCTCATCGCATCGCCGGGTTGTTACCCCACCAGCATCATTTTGCCTTTGATTCCGTTGTTGAAAGCAAAACTCATCGATCCGGAAACCATCGTCGCGAACTCGATGAGTGGTGTCAGTGGTGCCGGACGCAAAGCAGATGTTTCCCTGCTGTTCTGCGAATGCAACGAATCTGCTCGCGCTTATGGAGTTCCGAAACATCGGCATCTATCCGAAATTGAACAGGAGCTTTCTCTTGCCGCAGGGCAAACCGTGACGATCTCGTTTATTCCGCACTTGATCCCCGTCAACTCAGGCATCGTCACTACCACCACGGTAAAACTCGCTCAAGGTGTTAGCGCCGAGCAAATTTCCGCTGCCCTCGAAGGCGCCTACGCAAATCAACCTTTCGTCCGCTTGCTAGGACGGGGCAAACCCGCCGATACCAAAATGGTCACTCGGACCAATTTTATCGATATCGGTTTCGAAGTCGATCCACGCACCAATCGTTTGATCCTCATGTCTGCCGAAGACAATCTCGGCAAAGGCGCGGGCGGACAAGCCGTGCAATCTTTCAACCTGATGCATGGCCTGCAGCCGACCACTGGGCTGGATAGTTGGTAAAAAGAATCATTCATGAAAAAATGAGCTTGCCCACTCATCCGAGCCTACTTAGTTTCCCGCCCTCCAAGGGCAGATGTCAGAGTGGTCGAATGAGCACGCTTGGAAAGCGTGTGTAGCAGCAATGTTACCGAGGGTTCGAATCCCTCTCTGTCCGCCATCACCCCAACCCCGTAAGCGGGGTTGGGGTGATGGCGTTTAAGGGAGGAGGTCTAAGAATCCCTTGCCGCAGGCAACCGGGTTTGACTGCAGATTTCGCCCGTGGCGAAAAATCATTTCTAACGCGCAGCGCAAACCGCAGGGACGTAGCGCAGCGGAGTCAATCCCTCTCTGTCCGCTATTACTCCCGCGAAGCGCAAACCGCAGGGACGTAGCGCAGTGTAGTCAACCCCTCTCTGTCCTTCATCAGGCCAAATGCAATCGAGCCGTCAATCCGTAATGATCAGATGGGTAAACGCTATCTCCCCGTTGATTGAGTATCCCAACTTCCTTCACAAACCACTCGGAAGAAGTGAGGATATGATCCAGCGTGCGTAAGGGAAAGCCTCGCAAGTGGAAGGTGGCTCGATTTCCATGTGGTATCCGCTTCAACCCACATGCGAGCACCTTCTTCACGCCCGGCCAATGGGCGGGACAATTGAAGTCGCCTGCCACGAGTTGGGGTAGATCGACTTGGCCGAACCGTTCAGCCAATAGTTCGGCCGCTCGTGACTGGGCGTAAGGATGAAGCTGCAAATGAAGATTCAAGACCCTGAAAGCACGCCCCGTAATCCGATCCCCGAGTTCGACCCAGCTGCAAACACGCGGAAAGGCCTCACCCCAACCTTTGCTGGGCATTTCCGGAGTGGGACTCAACCAGAAAGTTCCACTGTTCCTTAACTCGAAACGTTCCCGATCAAAAAAAATCGGGCAATGTTCGCCACCAGATTTCCCATCGTCCCGACCCAGGCCATAGAAATGATGTTGAGAAAAAAGGGATTGAAAAAAATCGAGTTGCTGGGGAAGGACTTCCTGAAAACAGATGATGTCGAATCTCTCACTCTCTAAAATCCGCTGGAATGACTGACGCCGTTTGACCCACCCGCTTGCCAGAGGACTTTTTCCATCACGCAAAATATTCCAAGTGAGAAAGGAAAACGAGGCAGAGGATGATTCGTTGGAATTGATGCTCGGATTCATACCTTATGGAGCGGTAGTTATCATTCACGCAATATTCGTTAGAGGGAGAATTCTCGTGTCATTCAGGTCTGTCCCTTTGAATCCGATCGATCGGTGTGGAAAAGCTCATTAATTTTTAGCCTTTAGCTTCGCTCTCAGTGTATGCTGGACTGCGTTTAAGAGGCGCGATTCTCCTGTCTCCTTCGATGATTCTTTTGGCTATCCGACGTAAATTTAAGCTATTTTAAAGCAATTAAACCTTGCTCTAACAGTTCTGGTTCAAAAAAATTTCTATGACTTCAAATTACCACGATCATAGTGACCTTAACTCATTGTTTTTCAATCCTTTAGTTCAAGTTTATCCTCTCTCGGATTGC
>JANPEG010000070.1:0-17537 GCA_031431855.1 Akkermansiaceae bacterium
TACTCGCCCAGCGTCGCCAGCGCGATGATCGATGCGCTGCCTTACCTTTCCAGCTATCCATACGGTTGCACGGAACAAACGCTCAACCGCTTCGTTCCCACCACAGTCGTTCACCACATCCTAAAAGACCTCGGCCACGACCTCGCGGCGATCAAAGAGAAAAAGGTAAATCTCAATCCACAACAAATCGGCGATCCCAAAGAACGCGCCGCGCAATGGAAACCCGATCATCCGCATTGGAATCCGGTTTGGGATGAAAAAGAGGTCTCCAAAATGGAAGCCGCCGGCATCGCCAAACTCCGCGATCAACAAAACCCCGACGGAGGATGGGGCTGGTTCTCCTCCTACGGCCACCAATCCTACGCCCACACCACCGCCGTCGTCATGCACGGCCTACTCCTCGCCCGCAGCAACGGCGCGAAAGTCCCCGCCGACATGATCGAGCACGGCACCGCCTGGCTTTCGGAATACGAAAAGGTTGAAGCCGACCGCATCGCCAACTGGAAAAAGCGCGAAGAAAACACCAAAGAAAAAGCCGATACGATGGACGCTCTCGTCCGCCGTGTGCTCGGCGAAGCCAAGAAAGACCACGCCCAAATGTTAGGTTTCCTGTTCCGCGACAAGGTCGATCTCCCTGTCTACGCCAAGGCATTGGTCGGACTTGAATTCCACCGCACCAAAGACTTTGAAAAACGCGATGCCCTGATCCGCAACATCCGGCAGTTTTTGAAAACCGATGCGGAAAACCAAACCGCCTATCTCGACCTCGGTAACGGTGGTTACTGGTGGTATTGGTATGGCAGCGAGTTCGAAGCCCAAGCATGGTTCCTCAAACTCCTCGCCGCCGCCGAACCTAACAGCCCGGACACCCGCGGCTTGGTGAAATATCTCATCAACAACCGCAAACACGGCACTTACTGGAACTCCACCCGCGACACCGCTTACTGCATCGAGGCCATCAGCGATTTCCTCAAAGCCACCAAAGAAGGCGATCCCAACCTCACGGTCGAAATCCTCTTCGATGGCAAACCGCTCAAAACGGTCGAGATAACCAAAGACAACCTCTTCACCTTCGACAGCACCGCCATCATCGCTGGCGACATCCTCACCACCGGTAAACACACCATCGAACTCCGCAAAAAAGGCACCGGCCCGCTCTACGCAAACGCATACGTCGGCTATTTCACCTTGGAAGATTTCATCACCAAGGCCGGGCTCGAAGTTAAAGTGGATCGCACCTACCACAAACTCGTCCCCGATCAGAAAGTCATCGATGCGGTCGATTCCAAAGGCCAAGCAGTCGATCAAAAACGCTCGATCTACCAACGCATCGAATTGAAATCCGGCGATGAAATCAAGAGCGGCGACCTCATTGAAGTCACCCTTGGGATCGATAGCAAAAACGATTACGAATACCTCGTCTTCGAAGATTGGAAAGCCGCCGGCATGGAAGCCGTCGATGTCCAATCCGGCTACAACCCCAACGGCCTCGGTGCCTACATGGAACTACGCGATGAGAAAGTTTCCCTCTTCGTTCAAAACCTCCCTCGCGGCAGACACAACCTAAGCTACCGCCTCCGCGCCGAGATCCCCGGAAAATTCAGCGCCCTCCCCACCCACGCCGAAGCCATGTATGCCCCAGAACTCCGCGCCAACAGCGACGAAATGAAATTCATCATTAAAGACTAACGAGAGTTCCTAGTTCTTGGTTCTTGGTTTGCAAACAGAAAAGAGCGCAGCACCAACTAAGAACTAGGAACCAAGAACTAGGAACAAAAAGAATGAACCTACTCACCCTCCTCTTCCTCACCGCTTTCACCTCCATGACAGCATCCGCGAAGTGGGCTCCTCTACCCCTTAAATCACTCGTAGAACATTCTAACTGCATCGTTGTCGCCGAATTCATCTCCGAAGACAGCCGGAAAACTGAAAATCAACGAACCGATCAACTGGTAACCCTGAAAGTCACAACCATTATCAAAGGAACTCCTCCTGAACAAATCAGCGTTGCTGGGTATGAAGCCCAAATATGTAAGCCTCAGTTCATCTTCCCAACCGCCAAAGGCCAAAAATATCTGCTCTTTCTTCAAAAGAACAATCATCAATATCAGGTTCTCAACGGCAGCTTTGGTGCGTTGACCATCACCGACAACAATGTGATCTGGTTCACAGACGAAACCCAAATGCAGCACCTCGGACAAAGAAAGCCCACCGAGTTAGATGCAGCCATCGCAGCCATCAAACGCGCAATCACTCCCTAATTTTTCATTCCCATGAAACCTCTCTTTATCCTCCTATTGATCACCGCATGGACTTCCATCACTGCATCTGCAGATTGGGGACCTTTGCCCTTAAAATCCATGGTGGAATATTCTGACTCCATCGTTATTGCTCAATTTGTCTCTGAAATCAGCAAGAGCACTTCTCCCGAAGATACCGAACAGACAGCCATTTTAAAGACCACTTCTATCATCAAAGGAGAACCGCCCGAAAATCTCGTTGTTTTCGGACGCGTGGATACGAGAATGTGCAAAGCCCAGTTCATTTTCCCTAACACAAATGGTGAAAAGTATCTGCTGTTCCTACAAAAGCGAAACGATGTATATTCCGTTCTCAACGGCACCTTCGGCGCATTGACCATCACCGATAACAAAGTGAACTGGTTCACAGACGACACCAAAATGCAAAACCTCGGAGAAAGAAAGCCCGCTGAGTTAGATACAGTCATCGTAACGATAAAGGGTGCCATCGAACCACCATCTTCTCCAGCGATGACCGAAGCACAAGCCATCGAGGTGCTGATGAAAATCGAAACCTTCGGTTTTGGTGGAGCCAAAGGAGAGAATATTAGAACATCCGATACCGCATTCCAAACACTGCTATCGAGTCCCAACGCAAAAGAACAGTTCACCACACTCTTCGAAAAGGGCAATACTCCGGCGAGGCTCTATGCTCTCTGCGCACTCCACAGCCTCGATAAAGTAGCATTCGAGAAACTCTCCCAATCCTTCAAACTGGATGAAAAGATTTTCACCCAGTTCGGCTGCGTGGTCGATGAACTCAAAGCCAGCGAGATCCTAAAAAACATCTCAAATGGGGATTATGAGCGTTACTCCAAAGCCCCAGAGAAAGACTGATACCGGAGAGCCGGTCTCCGACCGGCTGCCTCTAAATCATTCAAATTCTCACCAGCTACTCTGCCGGCGGCCCCGAAAGATCGGTGTAAACAAAATGCCGCCGCTCCTTGTGTAATAAAAAAGGCCACCTTTTCACAGGTGGCCTTTTAATAAATTGGATCGGATCAGATATTACTCACCCAACACGCCAGCACCTTCTTTTTCTTCTTTGTCTCCGTCTTTATCTTTGTGCTCCTTGTGTTCTCTGTGTTTGTCAGGACCGCCTGGTCCTCCTGGTCCTCCGCGATGCTCTTCCATCGCCTTTTTCATAGCGGCTTTTTCCTCTTCATTGAGTTCGCCATCGCCATCTTTATCGAACTTTGCGAGCATCTCTTTTTTGAAAGCTTCATGTTTTTCCATGCGCTCTTTTTTTGCAGCCTCGCGTTCCTCTTCGCTGAGTTCGCCGTCGCCGTCTTTGTCGAACTTTTCAAGCATCTCCTTCTTGAACTCCTCTTCTCTGCCTTTCATTGCCTCTTTTGCAGCAGCACGCTCATCCTCATTTAGTTTGCCATCGCCGTCCTTGTCAAATTTCTCAATGATTTCACGAGGCAGCGGACGATCGGGATGTCTTGGGCCTTCCTTACCTTCCTTGCCTTCCGGTCTCTCCACCCGATTGTCTGGACGGATTGGACGCTTGTTCTCTTCCGCATTAGCGACACCTGAAAGGCCGATTACGGCTGCAACAATGATTAATGTATTCGTTTTCATGACTTTATATTTAGGTTTTTTAATGAGCTATCAACTCTCTCACAAGGGCTTTTAACCCAACCCTTTTGGCAAAGTTGCGGAATTTTCTGTGAGATTTTTTTAGGAAAGGATTGCCTCACACTCCCCTCCCGTCTTGCATGATGTCGCACCGTGGAAATCAAACCTTCAAATCCTTCTCCCAGTAAGTCCGTCGTCTTCTTCCGCAGAGGATTCAGCACGCTGTTACTTTGGGGTATCGTCGCCTCTATTTTCATCAGCATGCAACCGCTCGCCTATGTCGGCTTAGTGGCAGCTTTAGTGATCATCTCCACCCTTGAGTATTTCAAAATGCTCCACGTTGCGGAGGTGAAATGCTTCCCACGTTATGGCTTGTTCCTCGCCCTCTGCTATTGCAGCCTGAGTTCCTACTATTTGCTCAACGGAGCCAAAGACATCCCACACGGCCTCGATGCGTTTTTCATTTTCCTCGCTGCCACCGGTGCATTCACTCTCCAACTCCGCTACTCAATCAAAGGCATCGAAGCCCTTCTCTCCGTCGCGGCCAACTTGCTCGGCTTCGTTTACATCGCCTATCTCTTCAGCTTCGCCTCACGCATCTCCTTCGGCCTCCCCGGTAGCGGTGATGTCCCCGGTGCTTACGTCCTACTCTGGTTGCTCGCAGTCACGAAATTCAGCGACATGGGCGCATACATCACCGGCTCTCTCATCGGGAAACACAAAATGATCCCCAATGTTTCCCCCGCTAAAACTTGGGAGGGCTTTGCCGGTGCCCTATTCTTCGCGCAACTCGCGGCCTGCGGATTATTTTGGCTACTACCTGATCAACTCGACGCCCTCCATTCATGGAAACACGTCATCATCCTTGGCTTCCTCCTCGCCATCCTCGCCGTCATCGGCGACCTCGCGGAAAGCGTCGTGAAACGCTCTCTCAACGCCAAAGACTCCGGTAAAATGCTTCCCGGCATCGGAGGTGGACTCGACCTCATCGACAGCATATGTTTCACCGCTCCCTTCCTTTGGTTCTACCTCAAAGGAGTCATTCCGTATTGCGTATGAGTTCTGGAAAAAAACGTCGGGTCGTCATCCTGGGTTCCACCGGATCCATCGGTCTCTCCACCCTTCGTGTCGCCGCCCAGCTCCCCGATGAAATCGAAATCGTCGGCCTCGCTGCCTGTTCCAGTGTAACTTTACTCGCTAAACAAGCAATTGAAACAGGCGTTCAAAACATTGCTATTTACGAAGATTCACAGGCACAAGCCCTCCGCGCGCTGCTTCCCTCCTCCGTCAAGATCCACGTCGGAGCCGAGGGCCTAAACGAACTCGCCCAGCTCGAAAACGCCGATATCGTTCTCATTTCCATCGTCGGCACCGCCGGCCTCCACCCCGCCCTTGCTGCCATCGATGCTGGAAAAGACCTCGCCATCGCCTCCAAGGAAATCCTCGTCATGGCCGGTGAAATCATCACTGCTCGCGCCGCCGAGAAAAACATCCGCATCCTTCCGGTCGATTCCGAGCACAACGCAATTTTTCAATGCCTCGAAGGCCACCGTGGCCCGCTATCCGAAGTCTCACGCCTCATCCTCACCGCATCTGGCGGACCTTTCCGTAACACCCCTGCGAGCGAGCTCTGGAACGTCACCCCGGAAATGGCGCTCAATCATCCCACCTGGAACATGGGACCGAAAATCACCATCGACTCCGCCACGCTTTTCAACAAAGGCCTCGAAATGATCGAAGCCCGCTGGTTGTTCGGCATCGAGATGGATCGCATCGAAGCCATCATCCATCCCCAATCCATCATCCATTCCATGGTCGAGTTCACCGATGGCTCCGTCCTCGCCCAACTCTCTCGGACCGACATGGGCTTCCCCATTCAATACGCCCTCACCTACCCGAACCGCCTCGCTGGTTCACTAAAACCTCTGAACTTCGCCGAGCTCTCCAAACTCGAATTCAGCGCACCGCGCACCGAAGATTTCCCCGCCCTCAACCTCGCCCGCCAAGCCGGTCTAACAGGCGGCACCCTCCCCGCCGTGATGAACGCCGCCAACGAAGTCGCAGTCGATGCCTTCCGTAACGGAAAAATCCGTTTTCCTGAAATCTGGGAAACCGTCGCAGCAGTGATGAAATCACATCAAACCATTCTCAAGCCCACACTCGAGCAAATCCTCGCTGCGGATGCGGAGGCGAGGCTGAGTGCGATAAAGGTAGTCACTCAATAATTCTAACAGATTAATTCCCAATGAGCAAGATTACCTTACTTCTCGCCGCTGTATTCCTTGCCGCCCCAGCCCTTGCTGACGAAAAACCGAAGCAGCCGAACATCCTGTTCATCTTTTCCGATGACCACTCGCTACAAGCCATTACCGCCTACGGAAAAAGCCGCTTCGCGAAACATTTCCAAACCCCGAACATCGACCGCCTCGCCTCTCAAGGTGCGTTGTTTGTAAACTCCTTCTGCGCCAACTCCATCTGCGGACCGTCCCGCGCTTGCATCCTCACCGGCAAGCACTCGCACATCAACGGCTTCATCGATAACGAATCACGCTTCGACGGCTCGCAACCGACCTTCAACAAATACCTCAGTGCTGCCGGATACGAAACCGCCATCATCGGAAAATGGCACCTCGTCACCCAACCCGTTGGCTTCGATTACTGGGAAGTTCTCCCATCCCAAGGCAACTATTGGAACCCGGATTTCATCCAAATGGACGGATCCAAAAAACGAGTTGAAGGTTACGTCACCGACATCAT
This sequence comes from Akkermansiaceae bacterium, assembly GCA_031431855.1. Taxonomy (GTDB): domain Bacteria; phylum Verrucomicrobiota; class Verrucomicrobiia; order Verrucomicrobiales; family Akkermansiaceae; genus Luteolibacter. The sequence continues at coordinate 6,639 of JANPEG010000070.1, forward strand.
CGCCGATAAATCCATCGATTGGTTGAAAAACCGCAAAGACAAAACCAAGCCCTTCCTGCTGATGAGCCAGCACAAAGCACCGCATCGCAACTGGATGCCTGCGGAGCGCCATCTCATGATGTTCGATGGCATCGAACTCCCCGAACCCGATAGCTTGTTTGATGATTACTCGAACCGCAGCGAAGCCCTCAAAACCCAGGAAATGACCATCGCCAAACATTTCTATTGGGGTTGGGACATGTTTTTCCACGAAGCCCCTCCCAAAGAAGCCGGATTGTTAGATGGTTTGCCCAATACCGAATACAACCGCATGACCGATGCCCAGAAATACTCGTTCGATCTGGTTTACGGTCCACGCCAAAAGAAATTTCTCGACGATCTCGCTGCTGGAAAACTTTCCGAAAAAGACATCATCCGCTGGAAATACCAACGCTACATCAAAAACTACCTCAGCACGATTCAAGCCCTCGATGAAAACATCGGACGGATGTTAGATTATCTCGATAAAGAAGGCCTCGCGGAAAACACCATCGTCGTTTACTCATCCGATCAAAGTTTCTTCCTCGGTGAAAAGGGTTGGTATGACAAACGTTGGATGTTTGAAGAATCCCTCACCATGCCTTTCATCATGCGCTGGCCAGGAGTCGTCAAACCCGGCATCCGCCCAGAAGCCCTCATCCAAAACATCGACTACGCACCGACTTTTCTCGAAGCTGCAGGTCTCGAAATCCCCAAAGACATCCAAGGCAAAAGTCTGATGCCCATCCTCAAAAACGAAGGTAAAACCACAGATGACTGGCGCGATGCCATTTACTACTTCTATACCGGAGAAGCCACCCACCACGTCCCCGCCCACGACGGCATCCGTTCCGATAAACACAAACTCTTTTACCTCCCCCGCACCAAAGAATGGCAACTCTTCGACCTCGTCAAAGATCCCCAAGAAATGATCAGCGTCCACGATAATCCCGATTACGCCGAGATCTTTGCGACGATGAAAAATCGCTACCAAGAACTGCGGACCGAATTCAAAGTCCCAGAGGGCATGCCGAAATGACTCGCGAGTTAATTTAATGATCGCCGAAGGCCTTGGACTGCTGCGGTGATCCGCAGCTCTTTGATTTAACATCGCCCAACGTGACACCTACGTAATACCGACCTACTTCGATTTAAGGGCATTCCCTGTCATCTCCTCATCTCTTCTCAATTCACTCTTCACTATTCACTACTCTTTTTCCTCATCACCGCCGCCACACCCCACAGCACCGCCGGCACACCGAGAGAAAACGCCAACCCCCAAGCCGGTTGTTCGCGCCCAACAGTGCCTATCCACGCAAACAGGAAACCCATCGGAACCGAACCACAAGCGAGAGCGATGACAAAAGTTCCAAACGGCATTCGCAGCAATCCCGCCATGCACGCGAGCACTTCGGGCAGAATCGGCAACGCGCGACTGATAGCCACCACCCATGCCCCGCTCTTTTCGAAAAGGCTTCTGCCCTTTTCAAAATCTTTCTCCCCTAACCAACGCTTGGCGAATTTCTCATCAAAAAACCGACCCACTCCGTAGCCTAACATCCCAGCCAGCATAGAGCCAATGGCGGATAACAAACCCCCGATCCAAAATCCATAAACCGCGCCCAAAGCCGACATAACAATCGTTCCAGGAATGGGCAACAAAAGGTCTGCCAACAACAGTAAAATCCCTAACAACCAAGCCCAGCTCTTCGCTTGTTCGAAATGTTCGGTCAGCTTATCCACATTCCATGCCGCCTCTAGACTCTCACCAAACAATCCCCAGCTGAGCAGGAACAGCGTAGCAATGCCGATCATTAACCAGACTAATCTCATCGCCTTTCTTTAGGTAACAATTTCCACCGGTGCATCCGGCAAAGCTTTCATGAACACGCTGCCATAACGTTTGGTCAAAATCCGATTGTCCAAAATACATACCAGTCCGTGGTCCTTTTTGTTCCGAATCAATCGACCCACTCCCTGTCTTAATTTCAAAACCGCCTCGGGCAATGAGTAGTCCATGAACGGATTTCCGCCGGCTTCTTGGATCGCTTCCAAACGTGAAGCCGTCAGAGGATGATCCGGAACAGCGAACGGTAAACGTGTCACGATCACATTCGACAAAGCCTCGCCCGGAACATCCACACCTGTCCAAAAACTATCCGTTCCAAACAACACACTGCTCACATCCTCACGGAATTCCTCAAGCATCTTATGCCGCGGCATGCCGTCGCCTTGTTTGAATAATCGCCAACCCTTCTTTTTAAAATAACTCTCACAGCGCTTCGCTGCGTCTTGCATGGTCCGATAACTCGTAAACAACACAAACGCCCGGCCCTCGCTCTCACTCACCGCATCCATGATTCCCTTCGCTAACATCTCGTCATATTTCGGCGTATTCGGCTCAGGTATGGATTTGTAAATCTTCACCTTCATCTGCTTCTGGTAGTCAAACGGACTGCCGATGCTTAACGCCCGCGCCGATTCTGCGCCGACCCGTTTCCGAAAATATCCCAACTCCGGATCGCCAACCCCAAGAGTCGCGCTGGTCATCACCATGCATTTCTTTCCAGTAAACAACAGAGGCCGTAACCGATCCGCCACGTTCACTGGTGCGGCGTGACAACTGAACTGCGTTTCTTCCCTACCGCTTTTCTCCACCCAATACACACTACCCTCATCGCGTTGATCGAGAAACTCTCCGACAGTCGCATGAGTATCGCGAAACTTGCGAGCCAGATCCATCAACTCGTTCTTCGAGGTTTCGTTGCCGGTATCTTCCGCTAATTCAGAAAGCTCCTCCCACAAATCCCGCAACGGCGATGCCAAACAATTCCCCACCAACTCCGGCTTTCTGACTCGAAATTCCTTCGACCACTCACCGAACTTCGCCGCGTTTCCGATATCGTTGAAAAACTGATCCACCGCCACCAAGCTGCGCTCCACCGCCAACATCGGCGCGGCTTTGCGATACGTTTTCAGCAAACCCTTGCGTGTCCTCGGGTTGTAGAGCCGCTGCAAATCAAAACGCAAACCTGCTTGAGTGAGTCGCAAACCAAGCTGCACCGCCGCCACTTGTTCCACCGTGTGGGCCTCATCCATCACCGCGAAATCATTCGGAAAAAGAAATCCGCCCATTTTATCGGGTTCATTTTCATCCGCCATTTCATTGGTTTCCAACAGCGCAAAAAACAAGGTATGGTTCACCACCACTAACTTTGCATCCGTCGCCGCTTTCCGTGCTTCTTGAAAAAAACAATTTCCTTTGGGTCCGCAATATCGCTGCGTGCACGAGTGCGCCTCGCTGCAAACCTGCATCCAAACCTTCATCGATGGCTGAAACGGAATCCCACTCAAGGTTCCATCCCGCGTCTGATCTGCCCAATCACGAATCCGGGCAAGCTCCTCACTTTCCGTCGATGTGAACAAATCACCCGATTGCTCCCAAGCCCGTCTCAACCTCGCCGGACACAAATAATTTCCCCGACCCTTCAACAATACCGCCGGCAAATCCTCACCCAAAATTTTACGCACCAACGGAATATCTTTCCGCACCAATTGCTCCTGCAAATTGATCGTGTGCGTGGAGATCACACCCTTGCGCCCCGTCGCCAACGCGAACTTCGCTGCTGGGATCAGATACGCCAAAGATTTTCCCACCCCCGTCCCAGCCTCCGCAACCAATGGCTGCGCCGATAAAAAACTCTCCGCCACCGCTCCTGCTAACTCCTCTTGTTCAGCTCGATACTCAAAATCTTTTGACTGCGATAGCAAACCCGTCCTCGAAAATACATCACGCACCTCCTCCACCAAATTCACTCCCCCTGCATTTTCCGTAATCGAAATCATCTGCCGACATCCTCAGCCCTCGCCCACATTTCTGCAAGACTGTAGCGCGAGCTGCGGATTTTAGGTAGGGCGCCCTCGCCGAGGGCGCCGCGCAATGCGGATCGTATCTGATAATTCCATAAATCATCAAATTCTTCCTCATTTCATGCGGTGTCCTCGGCGAGGACACCCTACCTCTAGGCATCCATCATGGGTGAGATCCACCACGACCTAGCGATCGATGGTGGATCCGGCGTAACATCAGAATGAATACTTCACACCGACGTAGGCGGTGCGACCAAGGGCGGGGAAGCCTGCGGCAGAGGCATAGGACTCATCGAGAAGGTTTTCGATTCGGCCGTAGATAGACCAGTCTTTTGTGACTTGCCAATCGGCGACCATACGCAGAACCACAAAGTCTTCGGCCTCGACTTGAAGGTAGGTGGCAGGGTCGATGTCCTGACGGTACAGTTGGCCGATGAGTTGCAGTCCCGCACCGAAGTCTTCGGTGAACTGGAAATGTGTGCTCAATTGCACCAAGTGGCGTGGCCGACGTGCCAGCGGCACATCTTTGGCTGGATCCGGAATAAAGCCTCCGGTGCGCGGATCATTGAGTCGGTCGGCGACGGCGCGCAGGTAGGTGTATCCCATTACCCATTTCCATTCATCAGTCGCCTGATAAGAAATCGAAGCTTCGATGCCTTCTGTGGTTGCTTGCTCGATGTTGAAGGTGTCAAAAGTCGAAGGTTCGTAGCTGAGCAAATTATCGATTTCATTGCGGAAAATAACCATGGAGCCATTCATCCTGTCATTAAAGAAGGCTTGTTTGGCGCCGATCTCGTAGGATTTGCTGCTCTCCGCATTGAGAGGAGTGCTGATGTCCGAATCGTAGGCGACATCCACGGCGCTGGGTGGGGCGTAGGATGTGGCGGCCTTGGCGAAGATAGAAGTGCCGCTGCCGCGAAAATGATGGATGAGCATCAGGTTGCCGGTTGTTTCGTTGTCGAAATCCGAATAATGATCCGACCGAATGCCGGCGTGCAGTTCGGTGTTTTCATCTAACATCCAAAGTATTTGCGCGAAGGATCCGAGTTGCTGGAAACTTTCCTCATAGGGGGTAGGCGGATCGAGAGGATTATATGTATAGATGTTGCTGTTATCGACTTGATCGTTACGGAAAACAGCGCCAAAGGTGAGCAGCGAGTCGCCCGGTAGTGAGTAGTCGACTTGCAGATTGAACTCATCGTTGATCACCTGAATCTCATTGCTGATCGGGAAGTCGCCTAGGTAGGGAAATAATGGGAATGGACCGTAGGCGGGATTGACTTCAAAGGTGTCCGAATTCCGTTCCGACCGTGAATAGAAAATGTGGGCGGTAACCTGGTCTGTCGTGAAGCGGACGCCCGGCGAGATAAGCCAGTTGGTGGTTTCCTGTCTGTTGAAGGGAGTTGGGGTGATAGTGTCGCCGGGTACCTCCTTTTCGTTTTCGAAGCCTAAGGCCAGGAGTTCAAAGCTGAGACGTTCATTGATCATCCAATCGAAGCGCGAGGTTAGGTTGCTTTGCTCGAAGGCGTCGTTTGGTCTCTCGTTGTCCGTGCTCAGGCTGCTGGTCGAGAGGGAAAATCCGGTCGACTCGTTGCCGACGCGGGTTTCGATGCCCGCGTGCTGGAAAGCATTCGATCCGTATTCCGCATAGACGTTGCTCTCGGGGCGATTTATGCCAAGTCCGGAGCGCAGACGGGTATCGATCACGCCGCCGATGTTGCTGCTGCCGTATTGGACACTCGAGGGTCCACGTTGAATTTGCACACTGCTCGCGTTGGCTGGAGTTAGGAAACTCAGGTCATAATCATTGCCGAACCCAGGACTGAGCCTCCGGCCGTCGATGAACATGGCCGTGTGGTTGCTTTCGGTTCCGCGCACGGAGAGAGAGCTGGTGTTACCCAGTCCGCCGGTTGACCAAAGGGCCATGCCCGGTTGCTGGCTGAGAACGTCGACGAGCCGTTGATCTTGCCATGTGGCAAGATCCTCCGTCGAAACGTAGGAGACTGATGGGGAGACTCGATCAATCCCCAGCGGGGTTCTGGTGCTGACCACGATCAACTTATCCAGCTCGTCTTCCACCTCCGCCGTCAAAGAACTGCAGAGCAATACCGCTGCTAACCCATAGGTGCAGCCCGTCCGTGTCGTTCGCTTTTGCGCGAACGTATGTTGTTTTATCATTTTTATGTTATCTCTCCGTGAACCTGTATTCCGCAGGTTCGTTCAGAAACTCCCAAGGCTGGCGATCTGACTCGGCTTTCCGTTTTCACGAAAAACCACACAGTGGCGGTACCGCTCCGGATTCTCACCGGATTCCCCATCAATTGACTGCCCGAGCGACGGACTTCCAAAGGAGTGCCGCTGCTATTTCAACAGCGACAGAAACGTCTTATCCGTGCGGCAGCTAATAGGGAAGGGTAATTTTTAGTCTTAAGGTCTTAAGGTCTTAAGGTCAAAAGTCTGAAGGTTATTTTTCAATCGCCCCAGCGATTCTGATTCCGACTTTGAGACTTTAAGACCTTCGACTTCTCTCCTTACAGACTTTCGACTTTCCGACCTTCCGACTTTCTACATACTCCCCGCATGAACCAACCCCGCATCATTGACGGAAAAGCCGTTGCCGCCACCGTCCTCGAAGAATGCCGTATCGAAACCGCGGCTCTCAAAGCAAAAGGAATCACTCCAGGCTTAGCAGTTGTGTTAGTTGGAAACGATCCCGCCTCCGCTGTTTACGTCGGCTCCAAAGCCCGCACCTGCGCCGATCTCGGTTTCCACTCAGTCAAAATCGAACTCCCTGCCGAAACCACCCAAGCAGAACTCCTCAAAGTCGTCGCCGATCTCAATTCCGATCCAGCCGTGCATGGCATCCTTGTCCAATCTCCTCCACCCAAACACATCGACGAAGAAACCATCATCCGCGCGATCGATCCTCGCAAGGACGTCGATGGCTTCCACCCGGAAAACGTCGCGAAACTGGTTTTAGAAGATCCCACCGGTTTTATTCCCTGCACTCCAGCTGGCTGTATGAAGTTGTTAGAAATTTCCGGCATCGATACCAACGGCGCGGAAGCAGTAGTCATCGGCCGATCCATGATCGTCGGCAAGCCCATGGCGATGTTGTTAGTCGCTAAAAATTCAAACGCCACCGTCACCATCGCCCACTCACGCTCCAAAGATCTCCCAGCCATCTGCCGCCGCGCAGACATTCTCATCGCCGCCGTCGGTCGCCCCGAAATGGTCAAAGCCGATTGGGTCAAGCCCGGAGCAGTCGTCATCGATGTCGGCATCAACCGCATCGCCGATCCATCAAAAAAATCCGGCCATCGTCTCACGGGTGATGTCGCTTATGATGAAGTCGCTCCAAGATGCGCGGCGATCACACCTGTTCCCGGCGGTGTGGGCCCGATGACAATTGCCATGCTGATGAAGAATACGCTGCAAGCAGCCAGGCAGTTGGGGTAGTTGTTGGGATTCTTGGAATCAACTTTTCGCAAAATTTGGACCGCGTGACTCCAGTCGCGCTCCTAAATCTGCGCGAGTGGACTCACGCGGTCCATAAAGTTAATTGGCTTCGCACTTCTCTCTTCTTCATTCAAAAATCATCAATCCATTCTGTGATCAGTAAAAGAGGCTCATGACTTGGACAAACACAACGGGAACCATCGCAAGCACTCCTATAATCGCTACGATAATAGGCCTACTTCCAATCTGTGGCAGCACGCCAAAAATCGGCAACATTGGTAAAATTAATCCGCTGTAGTAAACCCACCAATAAGAGCCATTGAAACGAAATACCATGGCCTCCACCTGATAAAGTGAACCACTGTAATAATCGACGAAAACCTCAATCCCATAAGGAGCAATAAGTGCGATCCCTAGAACACTCGCAACAAGGATGAATGGAAAAAGAAACTTGTGCACTCCCTGCTCAGCAGAACGGGTAAACTTCCAATACATCGCAGCAGCGATCAACGTGACACAGGCAGCTAATTGTAAGATTTCTAAAATCATTTATCTTTGGAATTCATCAATTAAACAAATCATTCAATCTCTGATGCAACTGCTGCAAATACGCGATCCGCTTGTTATACGTCGCGAATGCATCCGCTGACCCAACCTCACGCGCCGCCGCGATGCGATGTGCGATGGTTTTTCTGAACTGTTCCATCAACACCTCATCCTGCTGAATCACCACATTCAACTCCTCCGCCTTCTGCATGGAGAACACGGAAAAATTCGCCGATCCCATGATCACGATTGATTCATCGATCATGATCAGTTTCGAATGGATCATCCGATCCGCGAGATACGCTTTCATCGGTGCACTGCGATACAGCTCATGCATCGATTTGTAATTGATGTCATTCCCCACATTCGCTTCGCGAGAAAACAACATCGTTACTTCCACCCCACGCGCCGCCGCTGAAGCGATTCCCGCGCTGATCTCAGGATCGCCGATATATGCCATCTCGATATAGAGCGAAGTTTTCGCCTGCCGCATCAACTCCAGAAACCTTTCCTTAATTTCAAACCGACGCCCACCATCGCTCAACGAGTTAAGAACAAAATCCAAACTCCGCGTCGCATCGTGCGGCACTTGCAGCGACTGACGTTGGCGAAAGCGTTCGATGTGCTCACGGCCTTCGATCTGGACCATGTAATCCAAATAGCCCCTATGCCTGTCCTCGATGTTAATGCTTCCAGTCAGCATGTCTTCATCGTCAAAAAGGTAATACTTCGTATGCGTGTGGTTCACCCACTCCATCGTGACGTTCGGATGATTCATCAATCTCCAACCCAGTTCATCCGTGCGATCGTCTTCGCAAAATGTGTTAGGAAACGTCCGCCCGATCAGCCCGTAAACTAAGCGGCTTTTGAAAGAGATCGGTTTGTTAAAAAACGACTTCCGATTCATCTCGATACGCTCATACATGAACGCTCCCACATCCTTGATAATGCGCACCGCCACCCCACGCTCCGCCACCTCCAGAATCGCCTCACCGATCTCATTTCCAATCGCATCATTCCGCCACACAAACATATGAATCTCAATCGATCGCCGCGCCGAGCGAATCCGCTCCTTCACCAAACGAAACGTCATCTCCGCCCCATCGGGGTTTTCTAGGTCGGATAGGAGGGTGATCATGAACGGCAAAAAGTCATTAGAACAGAACGGTCAGGCGACCATCCAAACTTGGATAACCCCTTTACCACTACGGAGTGTTAGGCTCAGGTAAAATCTTTCGTGCCGCAAGGAGGTATTCGAGCACAGCTTTACCATCCTCATCACTGAGCTTCGATTTTCTTACCATTTCCGGCATGATATCAAACTCGAGTTCATCCGCATCGTAATTTCTAGGATCCTCAAAGGTATGACATTTCGCGCACTTCAATTGGTGAATTTCATATCCCCGCTCAAGTCGGGACTTTGATACCGAGGACAAACTCACCAGTGGCGGAGTAACTGGTGGCGCAATATAAGAAGTCCCGCATGACACCACATGCGCCATCACCACACACAAAAGCATGTATTGAGGCGCTTTGAATTCAGGGAAATTCATAATCTTTATCCAGCTCTACATGAATCAGAAATCGAAAGCAAATATCGTGCGGAGCTGGAAATCCGGCTCATCATCAATGTCTGTAACTTGCCAAAGCCCTGTAACAGCAAGTGAGAATCGGTCATTTTTCCAGGCAACATTCGGTCCCAAAAAAAACCCATTATCGCCAAAATTTTCAGCATCCGGCAAACCAACCTCATGGAGAGCCTCCATACCTAGCGACCACGTCGGATTAATCCGATAGTTGCATCCAATGCTTTGCATCAGTTCTGCCTCGTCATCTTCATAGTTATTTTCCCACTCAATCGCTCCACCAATGTTATAAACCAAAATCCATTGGCCGACATTCTTCTGTAAAAGATACTTTGCCTCTAACTCGATGAAGTCGTCGCTGCCTTTAATCTCTCCATAAATCGCCGAACCAAAGGAAGTGGTGTTTGGATCAGTGAGATTGTAGATCACCTCAAGAGCTATATCATGAAAATCAGCATCTCCAGCTTCCGTTGAACTTTCCTCATAGCGCCAATCTGCGAAATAGATTCCAAGCTGTAACCTATCCGTCACCCCATATTCAAATTCATGACGAATATCAAAACGCTCAAAATCAGAATCATCCGCAGTATTGGTTTTCCATGTGACGATGCTTTCAAGCTCCATAGCCCCCTTAGCCATCGTGGTAGTCTCGTAGCTGTAAGTAAAATTACGACTTCCTGCATTGGCATTTGCCGCAAAGGTAATAACTGCACTTGCGCAAAGAAGTGAGCGATTGATTCGATTCATGTTCATGTTTTTAATAGATGTGTTTCTTATTTATTATTGAGACTGAGTCTCAATAACTTTAGTAATGCGGGATGAACGACCAAGGATCAAGAAAAAAATAATCAATGAGCCAAGAAAAATGACAAAAATGCCCCAAAAGGCGTTCTGGACAGAATGGGGTTCGTGCGAGATATTGCAAACTATCGTTATGTTCAAAACCCTGCGCGCCGCCCTTTTCCTACCATTGGTCTTCACCTCATGTGGAACCATGAATTCTGTGAAAGATACGGCATTCAACGCCACGCGTTCCGTCAAAGAAACGACTGTAGCCGCCACCCAGAACGTCACGGACTTCGCATTGATGCGTCCCAAAGTCGCGGTCGTCCAAGCTAGAGAAAAAGATATGAAACCAATGCCTCTCGGCAAAGAGCGCGCCCTCGCCTTCGACCAAGAGCGCAAACGCTCCTTCTGGTCATTCGCCCTCCCCAATTTCAAAGAGCCAAACTTACCCGTCGTCACCGGCGACGAATCAGACGGTTCTTTGCTCCCGCCAAAGTCCTAGTGAGGCATTAGGCTTTATCTTCCTTTCAGGATTTTAGCTTTTACTCAAAGTCCTTGCCCATCCGCCTGAATTCTCACAAAACAAGCGCAGATGAAAATACTTGTTGTTGGAAAAGGCGGTCGCGAACACGCG
>JANPEG010000071.1:0-6251 GCA_031431855.1 Akkermansiaceae bacterium
GCATCGGCCACACCAAGGCGATTTCTTGCGAAACTGAGCACTCCCAAGCGTGGGTGAGAGTCCGGTTGGCGCAAGCCGACGCGGATCGCATCGTAGAGCGGGCTCGGTTTGGTCGCATTGACGGTGTATAGGGCCAAATTCTTTTCATTTCCATCTATGACATTTCCAAAGAGAATATGGGAGAGCTTGCCGTTGCTCGTCTGAATAGGATCATTCCAATCAATCACGTTGGGATCGGTGGCGTTGTTGATGAAGGTATTCAACATGGTCACCAAATGGGAGTCAGCCTGTGCTTGGGTGAATGTATACGAGCCGAAGGCTTCGGCGGCTTTGTAGCGAACCCAGATATCACTATCGTTGAGCATGCCGACGATGGTAGGCAGAGCTGTGGCATCCTGTAACAAACCCAAAGCCTGGCACGCACTCTGGCGCAACTTAGGATCCAGACTGGTGAGAAGATTACGGAGGTTGGTGAGGTCTGTGCTAGTGAGCGAGCGAGTGGCAAGTTCTCTGGAGGCGTAGTAGCGGACGACGGGATCATACTGGCCAAGGGCCGTGAAGAGGTCGGAGGTGGTTTTAGTAGTAACCTCAAGCCGGTATGATCCAGCGGCAACGGCATTGGCGATTTTCGTGTTATCAAGCGTGTGGGCCGGATTGGCGCTTTTGCCGGTGATCCAAAGGCGTTTGAGCGGCATGCTGTAGGTGAGCAGATACATGGCATTGGCTGACATCTGGTCGTAGCCGGAATAGCCAAGATAGCTGCTGGCGGCGCTGGGGCCGTATTGCTCCCGGCCATCGTAGGCAAAAGAGCCATCGGTGCGCCGCGATAGGTCGAGGTGCCAACGGACTTGCTTGAGGTGCTCGCTGGCGGCATCTGGTCCCCCCATCAGGGCTCCCAGTGTTGTCCAATAATAGCTCAAACCCTGACCGGTATGCCCGTATTCGCGGCCGATCCATCCTGCGATTGACATGCGGGCGAAGTATTCGGTTTCCAACTCGCGACCCGGCAGCAGGCTGAAGAAAATCGCAGCCATCGCATCCTTGCCATTGGAGGCGTGGTTGGCGGCGCCCGGCGCATGTTCGCCGTAGGGGATGGAGCCCTTATACGCACAAAAGGCAAAGAACCCGGTGCCGCGGGTGATGGCGGCATCGATTTCCGGGGCTATGGCCTGACCGGCGGCGACCAGCGCTTTTTTACCCAATGTCAGCGCAATCATCGCCGTGCCACCCACGGCATTCACGGGACCATAGAAGCGGGAGACGCGCCTGCCGCTGTCATCCCGAATAACGCAAGTCTCGTGGCCGAAAGTGCCGTAGTAACTCTGAGCCCTCGAAAGGGCCAGAGTGTAATTCTGAATGCCCTGCACAACCTGTGCGTCATTGGTCAGCAGGTAATACTCCGAGAGAAAGATAAGCATATAAGACCAATCCCAAATGATGATGCCCTCGTCCACCACAGGTCTTGCGGCTTGGGCGCGGGCGAAGGTTTCCAGACGGACCCGGACCGCCTCGTAGTCCGGATCGCCCGGCTTGACGCCGGAAAGCAAAGCGAGGCCACTGGTTGAACCACCGAAGCCGGTCGAGAGATAATTCGGGTCGGCAAGGAGATCTGCGACCATCTTGTTGCGCACGTTGTTGAGGATGGCTGTCGATTTCGGACAATTATTGAAAGGAGCGGTGGCGTTGTAGTTGCCTAGAATGGTGATGGGGATGTTCTGATCCGTGATGGCTCCGGCGCGCCAACGTTTGACCCGTAAAGTGCCTGCGCCGGTTTTTTCCGCATCGGCGATGGCAGTGGCAAAAGCCTTGCGGCAGTCGCTGGTAAAATCCGGAACGGTGCCGCTACTGGCCGCCATCGCGCCAAGGATGACGTCATCCACGGCAAGCACCGCGCTGGCCGGAGCCACACAGTGAGTCACCAGGATCTGGCGGCTTTGATCGGTGATCAGTCCGGTATCGCCACCACCGGTGAGCGCGATCCATCCACGCATACCGGTGGCACCTAGATTATAAGTCTCCGAGCGGTTGATGCCGGCGATAACCCCCGACTGCGTCAAGTCGGGCGGGACGGCGAAGGCGGATGTGGTGAAAGCCGAGAAGACGAAAAATAAAGCCAGAAGCTTCGTGGGATTTTGCAATGATTTCATAATGGGTTTGATATCGTCGAAGTCGATAATCAGTGCGAATAGACGCCGCATCGTATCAATTGCCCTCTCCCCATAAATAGAAAAACGGCGTGAATATTTCAGTAGCTATCCTGAAATTGAGCAAGTTAAGAATTCTTCTTTCCCCGGTTGCTTATACGCTAACCAAAGTTCGTCAAAAGTGGGGCGATTGACCCATTAATTGAAATTATTTCAAAGGCTTCAGGGTGAATTCCTTGACGGTAATGCCTCCATATTCAGGTCCTGCGAATTTATATCCCTCCTTGATGAAATCCGGAATCACGGTGCGATTGAAGGTTAGCTTGTTCACGCCCTTTGTTAGAGAAACCGTGACTGGGGCAGTTACACCCCATTTGCCAACCGTGTAAGGCATCTCCATTCTAACGGGCTCCTTAGCATCGTTAGGCGTCACCAAGAAAAACTGATCGCGATTCACGGTCACGACATCAGCGGTGAGCGCGTATTCGCCAGCAGTTGGCACTTCTATTTCATAGACCAATGGCTGAGGCATTTCCCAACGCTTGTAGTGCAGGTTCATGCCACCTTCGCGAGTCGTCATGAAAACGACTTTTTCGGTGTTGGTGGTAGGGCTGGTGCAAGCGACAGCAGGAATATGGATGCCTTTGTCGTCAGTGCTGATTTTTTTGAGCTCAGTCGGCACCACCGCTTTGACGAGACGTTCGGGGTAACCTTGGTTGTTCACTGGCTTAGGAGCGGTTGGATCAGGTTTAACCGGTGCTGGCGGCGGATCGAAGGTAGCAACGATATCGCGTCTTTTATTCACAGTCAAAGTGCTCCAAGTTCCCGCAGCCTTATCTGGCTCCATGCCCTTCACTTTTTCCTCACCCAGCAGGCTACTAACCCAATCTGCGCGACATGCTTTGATGTATTCATTTGGAAAATTACGCGACTTGGCGATATCGAGGAAATACGTTCCACGCATCGACTCAGCCTGATCAACAATCCAGTATCCGTTTTCAAACGATACACCGAGGATGGTCTCCCAACCTTTTGATGTCCAATAGGTCATTGCGGTATGACTTCTGAGTCGCGCGCCCCAAACAGGAACTCCAAATGTGCGACCAAGGCAGCGACCGAAGCCGCCTTTGCCTCCGCATATCGATCCTCTGTCGATGAATTGCTGATTCTTGGTGTAAGGAGGGCCTGTCTCGCCTTCTTCAGCTCTTCTGTGCCCAAACTCGGAATACATCAATCCTACGACATGCGCGTTGTATTCATCCGGCGCATTTATTTGATCCGGACGATAGTTCCAGATCATCTCGCGCATCCACAGCATATCTTCTTCAGTGTGGGGGTCATTGACAACGTGCCTGAGAAGCCAGATGGAATGCTTGTCAAATTCGGGCATCAGTTCCTTTTCTAAATAGGATTTTTCAAAAAACGCATAGCGCTTGATCGGGTCGATCTCGCTGTATCCGCACAACTCGGGCGCCGCGAACTCCAAGGCAACAGCTAACGCCACTCGATTGAGAATTCCTTCTTTCGCCTTAGGATGCTTGGCTAAGATGTCTTTGTAAATCTGCATGGACTTGCCGTAACGACCCGCCTTTGCGCCGCCGGCGAGTAGGAGCTCTTTCATCATGGTCGGACTACCTAACAGATCATCGATCATCTTTTTCTCCGCTGGACCTTGAGCGGTGAATTCCGCCAACCCGCGTGGCGTGGCATCCGCAATGATCGCCGCTCTGACCAGCTTTGCATCCAATGCGTCACTCGCTAAAAATCCTTCGATATCGACCAAAACCGGCTTGGCTGCTTCCATGCATGCCTTGCTTGAAACTTTTTTTGCCGCGTAAGCCTCCGTGAGCTTCGCATACTTTGCCGCATCGATTTGCGGAAGCTTTGGCTCCAACTCGCTGCGTAGCGATTGAAGCATACTCGCATATCCATCATGCGCCTTTTGAGCTTCAGGTGAAAGCGGCACTTCAACCTTCTTCGGTGGCGCAGCCAAAAGGGTTCCAGTGTTCACAAACAAGACGGATGCCAATGCACCAGCAAATATAAATCGAGGAGAGAGTATCATGGGGTTTTTTGTTTTTGCTTTATCGAATAATTGGTCCTGTGGACTCTGAATTTAAATGTAGTCATTGTGTGACTACATAATTCCTATTCGGCTAGCCCCGGTCCTCAAGCGGGAAAGCTCACGAAGTTCCGGAACTACTATCCTGAAATGGATAATGTTTCGCCCCGGCATGTGTTGACTCAACTACAGCGCATGGTGCTCACGCCGTCCTTGTGCTGATGAATGCCTACCCGGCCAAGTGGCCCGATCGATACGGGAGAAAACCAAATAAGCCGCTCGATTTTAATCACTTCTGAGACATTGGCACAGTGCCCAGCAATACACTTTCCAGCGTTGGTCCCATACGGAGCTCATCGAGTATGACTGAGCCGCGAATGATCATGGTGTCGAAGGTGGATTGATCCACTTTTGTATGCAATGTTGATATGGGTTTGAGCAATGTCATATCGGCTTGCGGGATGTATAATTCCATCACATCCAGATCTTTACCCCATTTTATTTTAGCGACGATGATGCCGGTCTCGCCTAGCTTGATCCCGTTTCCATTGCCATATTCATTTTCAGCAGGTGGCACACTCTCATATACAGCTGCTTTGGTTCCCATGCCGATATTCACGCCAACGCCTTGACCTAGCTGGGTGCCGTCATTTTTGATTAATCCTGTGATTTCATCATGGCTGTTGTTGGCTAAGATCATATCCAAACTTTTTCTATCACCATTATTTGGGTATTGGACTTGGAGACAGAGCCATAGTTCGGCCCCATCTTTTAATAATCCATTTGCCGCTAATCCCGAAGGATCCAAGGGACGCACCGCGCCCTTGCCTGTGCTCATTGTCTTTCCTTTTGCGGGTATGCCGCCGTATGAAAGGTTGTTAGGGATAATCATGTTTGTCTTATGCGCTTCCCATGCTCCAGTGAAGCCAATCTCCGAACTGCCCGTTGCACCTCTCAGCATGCCCTCTTTATAGTCGAAGGGTTCATACAAAGCTAAACCCACTGGAGTGACGCGCGGCTTGACTGCGATATTTACCGCTGCTGGAGCTGACCACTGGCCATCGCTATCCATCACGCGGTATGAGAAACTATCTGAACCCGTGAATTGAAATCCGGACAAGTATGTCAAATTCGGAGCGGAGCCGGAAAGTGTGCCATGAGCCGGCGGAGCGCTAATTTCATAGACTAGAGCATAACCTTCAGGATCTTTTACTGTTAGAATCACTGGTGTCGGAATGGCCTGTGCGACTGACGCCGATTGCGCGCTGACGATTGGCGGTTTGTTGGGTGGTAATGCACCTTTGGCATTTCTTAACTCCACCAGCACGGTCCCAGTGACCTCAGTTAAATTTCGGGAATCTCCCGCTGTGACTTCAAACAGATAGCGACCAGGAGTTCCATCAAAGTTCACCGTCGTTGATCCGCTCTCGCTGGTGCCATTGACGCTGTAAGTAACTTCACCCGGGCCGTGCACTTTTCGCCAAGTGTAAGTCGTTTTTCCGGCTGCAAGATCAGTGACGTTTGCTTTCAACTGAGTTTGTTTTGTCGGCAGCTTGAGGATTGGTGGGGAAGCATCGATGGAAACCAATTCTTTGAGAGTCTTAAGTGCCGGCGGATTGTTTGCGGCAAGCAAGGTTTTTTGCATCCGGGCAATCGGCTCTCTGTATACATCGGTTACTTGGCCGTTGTAATTTCCAACTAGCATGTCTTGCAAAAATTCGGCGATTTGAGGATCTGGCTTAACACTGTTGACCGAAGCACCATATTTTTCTAACAGCTTGAGCGTGTTATCGATTCTTTTGAACCTCAGGTTAATGATTTGGGTTTTGGTTAGCGCCACACCTTCGGCCAGTCCTTCGCGAAGAAGCAATTCAATCGCTGTGTCACCAGGCACCGACGTCCCACCCGTGATGCTCGTTTCGCCAGCGCAATCGATGAGTGTATCGCTAAGAGCGATGACATCCGCAGGAGTTAATTTCTTTAAAACGAGCGCCACTCGATTTCGAGCCTCCGCATGAGGGTGAGTTGCCCACGCGCGCAACGCT
>JANPEG010000072.1:0-40408 GCA_031431855.1 Akkermansiaceae bacterium
GGCTGCTGCGACAGCGCCAAAAACCCAGCCAAAAGAGATTGATTTACAACCCCTGCAATCATCCTGCACACTCCCTGCAGCCACCTCGCGCAGGATCAGTTTAAACGCCAGTTTTCTAAAGTATCCGTGGATTATTCTAAACAACCGCGACCGGTTACCTTGGAGTTTAAAGTTTAAAATTTAAAGTTTTATGCGCACTGCCATCACCCTTTGCCAAGTTCCGGAAGCCGCCGCAGGTCCATTCGTCTTCCACGAACCCCTCGACCAAGGCTTCGCCCTCGCGAAAGAAACTGGCTTCGATGATGTCGAACTCTTCCTTCCCGGCCCAAATCACGTTTCGGTCGATGAAATCAAAGCCCTCGCAGAGAGCCACGGACTCGGCATCGCCGCCGTTGGAACCGGCGCAGGCATGGTGAAACACGGACTCTCGCTCACGGATCCTTCCTTAGACAAACGCGTCGCCGCCCTCGACTTCATCGAACAAATGATCGCCTTCGGCGGCCAGCTCGGAGCACCCGCCATTCTCGGCTCGATGCAGGGCAAACACGGCGGCGAGGTTTCCAAGGAACAAGCACTCGAATGGCTTGCTGAAGCCCTTGTCATCGCCGGTAAAACCGCTGCGAAATACAACGTTCCTTTCATCTACGAGCCGCTCAACCGCTACGAAACCAACCTCATCAACCACCTCACCGATGGTGCAGATTTCATCGAAGCCCATTCGTTGGAAAACATCGTCCTCCTCGCCGATCTCTTCCACATGAACATCGAGGAAACCGATCTCGCCGTATCCATCCGCGCTGCAGGCAAACACGTCGGCCACGTTCACTACGCCGATTCTAACCGCCGCGCCATGGGCTTCGGTCACACCGATCCCAAACCCATCATCGCCGCCCTAAAAGACATCAACTACACCGGCCATCTCTCCGCCGAAATCTTCCCCCTACCCGACCCCAAAACTGCCGCCCAAAAAACCATTCAATCCATCCGCAGCATGATGTGATTTTTTTCACCGCGAAGTTCGCAAAGATCGCCAAGTTTTTTAGATCAACCCAATGTATTTCATCCTTTGCGAACTTGTCTTCCTTGGCGGTTCAATGATTCACAACCCAAGTCTATCCTTAAATTTATGATCCCAACTCGAAAACTAGGCAACACCAACATCGATCTCCCCATCCTCTCCTTCGGTGCATCCTCACTCGGTGCGGAGTTTCGCTCCATCACCTTGGAAGAAGCCATGCTCTCCACCAAGACCGCCATCGATCTCGGCATGAACTTCATCGACACCTCACCGTTCTACGGTCGCGGCATGTCGGAAATCATGTTGGGTCTCGGCCTCAAAGACATTCCGCGCGATTCCTACATCCTCGGCTCCAAGCTCGGCCGCTACTCCGATGTGCATTTCGATTTCTCCGCGAAACGCGTCGAGGAGTCCACCCACATTTCTTTGCAACGTCTCAAATCCGATTACCTCGACATCATGTTGTTGCACGACGTCGAGTTCGTCCCTCTTGAACAAATCTGGAACGAAACTCTCCCTGCTTTGGTGAAACTCAAGGAACAAGGCAAAGTTCGCGCAATCGGTTTTTCCTGCTACCCCATGAAAACCTTCAACACCGTGCTCGACCATATCGAGGATGAGATCGACTGCGTACTTAGCTACAACCGCTACACCCTGCAAAACACCTCGTTCGCAACCGAACTCTTACCCCGCCTCCAGGCAAAAAACATCGGTGCGATGAACGCTGGCCCGTTCTCCGCCCGCTTACTCACCAACGCCGAACTTCCCGCTTGGTTGAAAGAACCCGAAAACGTCAAACAAGCCGCCCGCGATGCCGCTAAACTCTGCGCCGACAACGGCGTCGATATCGCCCAGCTCGCCATCCAGTTTTCCTGCGAGCACCCGGGCATCGCCACCACCATCGCCGGCTCCGCCAATCCCAAAAACATCGCCAAATGGGCCGAGTGGCTCGCCGCCCCCATCGATCGCGACATCCTCAACCAAGTTATCGCCATCTTCGAACCCGTCAAAGACATCGGCCACAAAGAAGGACTCGCGGAGAATAATTAAACTCTAAATTCCGCCTATCTGTATTCCCTGAAAACTGAACACTTCCAACTAGCAAACTCATGAACGCCATCGAATTCACCGAACCTCAAAAAATCACCATCATCGACCGTCCGAACGAGGAAAATCCTGCACCAGGCGAAGCCATCGTCCGCACCCATCGCATGGGTATCTGCGGCACCGACCTTTCATGCTACCTCGGTAAATTCCCATTCTTCGCTTATCCCCGCACTCCCGGCCATGAGCTTGGCTTGGAAGTCGTCGCAGTCGGCGAAGGCGTCACCAACGTCAAACCCGGCGACAAATGCTCGCTTGAACCTTACTTCAACAATCCCGAATCCCCGACCTCGAAGAAAGGCAACTCCAACTGCTGCCCCGGCGTGCAAGTCATCGGCGTCCACAACAACGGCGGACTCCGCAAAGGAACGTTCATTGTCCCCGCCCACAAACTCCATCCCGGCAACGATCTTTCCTACGATCAACTCGCCTTGGTCGAAACGCTCGCGATCGGCTACCACGCCGTGCAACGCGGCAATCCGAAACCCGGCGAAACCGTCCTCGTCATCGGCGCAGGTCCCATCGGCCTTGCTTGTCTGGAATTTTTAAAACTCATGGAAGGCGTGAACGTGATTGTCATGGACATGGTCCAGGGCCGACTCGATTTCTGCTCAAAAAACCTCGGTATCAAAAACGGCGTCCTCGCCAAAGCCGATGACTCACATCTCGCCGATCTCGAAAAGATCACCAACGGCAATCTATGCGATGTGATCATCGACGCCACCGGCTCACCACGCTCTATGTCCACCTGTTTCGAATACGCCGCGTTCACCGGTCGTGTTGTTTACGTCGGCATCACCACTTCGGATCTCCAGTTCCCACACGCTCCCGTGTTCCACCGCCGCGAACTCACCCTCCTCGCTTCCCGCAACGCCCTTCCATCCGACTTTCCAGAAATCATCAACCTGATACGCGAGGGAAAAATCAACACCGACATCTGGATCACCCACCGCATCGGCTTCGACGAAGTACCAGAAAAATTCGCCCAATTCACAGACCCAAATTTAGGCGCGATTAAAGCCATCATCGAAGTCCGTTAAACATTAAATTTTAAACTCTAAACCTCAATTAAGAGCTTTGCGTCCCTCTGTGACCTCTGTGTCTCTGCGGTTAAAAACTCTACCCATTACCACTATGAAAACTTGTCCAAAATATACTTTCGGAGTCGGCGATCGCTTCGCCAACGGAGCTCATGCCCAACTCAAAGCCTTCATCGCTGCCAAGGAACTCGGTATCGACATCACACCAGTTTGGAACAAATCCAACCGCGAGCACGATATCATCGGTTCTCAACCCCAATCCACCCGTGACGCTGCAGACAAAGCTGTGGCCGATCTCGGTTGGACTGGCGAATATCTGTTAGATGCGGATCACATCAATCTCAAAACCGTCGACCGCTTCATCGCTCCCTGCAATTTCTTCACCCTCGATGTTGCCGATGACATTGGCGAAGCCGCCGATCCTGCAGATGTCAGTGCGTTCATCGATCGTCATCCTGAACTCATCGGAACGGTTTCCATCGCTGGCATCGATCAGCCATTCGAAATCACTCGCGCGGACGTCGAAAAAACCGCAAACCAATTCCTCAAAGCCACCCAGAAAGCCAAAGCGATCTATGATCACATCGTCGCCGCGAAAGGCACCGATTTCGTCACAGAAGTTTCCATGGATGAAACCGACAGCCCGCAGACCCCGCCGGAGTTATTAGTGATCCTCGCTGCAATCGCCGATCAACGAATTCCTATCCAAACCATCGCTCCAAAATTCACCGGACGTTTCAACAAAGGCGTGGACTACGTCGGCGATGTCGTTCAGTTCGAAAAAGAATTCAACGACGACCTCGCAGTCATCGCCCACGCGGTCGCTGCTTACGGTCTCCCGAAAACCTTGAGACTTTCGGTGCATTCCGGATCTGATAAATTTTCGATCTACCCAGCCATCAAGCGCGCCATCGCCCGCACCGGTGCAGGACTCCACATCAAAACCGCTGGAACCAACTGGCTGGAAGAAGTAATCGGCCTCGCAGAATCCGGTGGATCCGGACTTGCACTCGCGAAAGAAATCTACGCCCAAGCCCTCGCCAAAAAAGAAGCTCTCTGCCAGCCATACGCGACTGTGATCGATATCGATTTTGCAAAACTCCCTTCCGCCGAAACCGTCAACGCATGGACCAGCGAGCAATTCACCGGCGCACTCCGCCATGATCAAAGCAATACGCTCTACGATGCTAACGTTCGCCAGTTGCTACACGTCGGTTTCAAAATCGCCGCGATGATGGGTGAAACCTACATCAAAGCCCTTCACGACAACCGCGCCATCGTTTCTCGCTGCGTCACCGAGAATCTCCTCGACCGCCACATGGAGCCGCTGTTCAAATAATTCGTGGAGGCAATCGCAGCGGAGCGGAGATGTGGCCTGACTCCAAAAAACTGGACAGTCGATAAGTAGAGTTTTTATGGTTATAACCACAAGGGCAAGATATCACTCACCCAAAATGATCCCAGCCCCCCGCTAACGAATCCCCCGCTCCCTTTTCGACCAAACTCCCGATTTTCGTTAGCTTCAGCTCGGGAAATTTCTGCTGCCATTCGTCCTCTAGTCCACGGACTTCGGGCAGTGTGAACAACAATTCAAAATCCTCCCCATCTTGCAGAGCTTGTCTCACATCGCAATTTTCGCTCAAAGGAATCGCCGCTTGATCTAACTGAAATCCGCATGATGACGCTTTGGCCAGTCTTGGCAAATCTCGCGCGACTCCATCGGAAAGATCCATCATCGCTGTCGGTTTGAAATGCTCCACCAACCATCGCGCCTGATCGAGCCTAGGTGTGAAATCGAGATGTTTACCCGCCAGCGATCCACCCAATTCACCGGTCACCCAGATTGCATCGCCGACGTTTCCTCCCGATCTCATTACCAAACTCCCCCGCTCCACCCGACCCGTTGCCGCTACGGAAATGACTGCTGCTGAACCATTCGGAACCCTGCACGTCTCGCCGCCCACTAACACCGCTCCATAACGTTCGAAACACATTCCCATCCCCCGATAGAAATTTTCTACCCATTCCAAACTTATCGATCCCGGCAGCGCAAGCGTGACTAAAAACCTTTCGGGATAACCACCCATCGCCGCGAAATCAGAAACCACCCGCGCCACCGCCTTCCAGCCGACCTTCAGTGAATCCGCTTCTCTAACGAAATGCACCCCTTCCACTAAAGCATCGGTTTTCAATAAAACCAAATCCTCACCTCCATCATCTACTACCGCACAATCATCGCCGGGCCCTTCTTGATTAAGCCCCGTTGGCACGAGCTCCACCAACCTAGCAATCAGCTCATCCTCTCCGATTCCTTCCAGTGTTTTCATTTCAGCGCGTGCTCAGGAATAAAATCAAACCGCACCAACATCTGTACCGTGACGGTTGCCGCATTGAAGAGAAAATGTGCAGAGATAGGTGCCCAAATCGATCCTGTAATTTCATACAAAAGCACCAACGCCAATCCGAATAAAAACAACGGAAGCAAAGCAGACATACTACCATGTGCCGCTGAAAAAATCAGCGCGGAAACCACGGCCGCAATCCATACTCCATTAAATTTCTTTAGCACCGGATAAAGATATCCACGGAATACCACCTCCTCACATAGCGGAGCTACAAAAACGGCTGTGATCGACATCAAAACTAAAACGCTGATGTCTTCTGTTTCCTTAAGTAACTCCACCGTATCTTGAACCTGTTTAACTTCCAAACTCTCCATTAGCGTGTCATAGCCAATCGCATACAACCCACCGAAAATCGCCCACATCGTTAACACAGTTACCGGTGCGATCAACACAACCCAAGGCCAATTTTTCCACTTCAAGCCCAACCATCGAATCGGGCTGACACGCCCCAATACGATCACAATCACCAAGCCTGCCAAGAAAAACTGCAGTCCAATATTGAAGATCAAATCCGCTGCCGTAATTTGATAATCTATCATTTTCTCAGCAGCCAACTCATTCAGAACCATCATAAGAAGGAAAAATCCTGCGATCACAGCTGCACCTATTAGATCAATCTTCCGATACCACCATTCTGGAACTTTCCCAACAGGCAGTGCTGGTGGTAGTCCCGTGTTATTTGCACGCAGCATCACCTTCACAGCCACGGCTATTAGAAACAAGAAAACCGCCAAGCCATATGTGACATAAATGCTAATCGCTGTAACCTTATCCATCGTTGACGATTAATCTGCCCCCGACTCACCCCAAGCGCCACCGCTAAATTTCCCCTTCATACAAAATATTCCTTTCCTGATTACCCAAGCTGGGCTATCGGAAGTCATGACATTTTTCCTCAAACAGCTCATCGCTTTCTGCGTTCTCGCAGGAATGGTGTCCGCTGTGATGCACGAAAATACCCACTCGAATCATAAAAATTGCGCTCAAACCCATGAGCATCATGATCATCACGACCACGATCATCATTCAAATCCCGATGATTGTGAAGACCATGACAGCACTCCGCACCACCATCATTGCTGCCACTTTCCCGTTGCGGATCGGCCTACGCTTGACCGCCACGCGCTTAACTCCTTCCACGGACGCTTTTTGGAAATTTCCACCGAACGCTCGCTCATCCCTGATGAGCCGTTCTTCTCCATGGATAAGCCCCCTTTGATCTGAAGTCACACCGCGGCACCCTTGTGCCCGCTCCTTTGTAGCACACAGAACCTTTCTGTGTCTCGCCCCTCCGCATCGTGCCTGTGCGCACCTGTGCGGAGACTCACCCTTCATTTCAATCCTGCTTAATTCATCATGAAATTCAATCTCACTGCGCTCATCTACCTGATCACCGCGCACGCCCTCATTGCCGCACCTTCCGAAATCCTCTCCTTCGAGAGCATCTCCTCGCGCGTCCGCAACCAAAACCCCGAGCTCGCCGCTGCCCGCTTCGGCATCGACGAAGCTGTCGGCCTCGCCAAACAATCCGGTCGACTCTCCAATCCCACCCTCGACACCGGACTCTCACACAACACCCGCTCCGCCGAAGGCAATGTCGAAATCGGTCTCACTCAAAAATTTCCACTGACGAACCGACTCAAAATCGAAAAGGAAATCAGCGCCACCGAAATCCAAGCTGCCGAAGCCGAAGTCAAAAATGCGGAGCGGTTGTTGATCGCAGAGGCCCGCATGGAGTTTGTGAAAATCCTCGCGATTCGTGAGCGAAAAAATCTCCTCAAACAACAACAGGAACTCGCCACCCAGCTCACGGAATTCATTTCGGAGAAAACCAAACAAGGCGAAAGCTCACCGCTCGATGCCGCCCAAGTAAAACTTGCCGCGCTAAAGCTAACCAGCCAAGAGCGTCAACTCAGTACCGAGGAAACCGCAGCCCTTGGAAAACTTCGACAACTGTTAGGGATTGCACCGCAGACCGCAGTCACTCTTTCGGGAAATCCATCCGGCATTTCTGTTCCAAAAGATAGCTCGATCCAACGACCCGATCTAACCGCCGCGAAACTCCAACTCCGCGCCGCGGAAACCGGCATCACACTCGAACAAGCCAACCGCAAAGAAGACATCTCACTCTCGGTCTTCGCCGCAGGCGAGCGCAGCGAAGATGCGCCGAACGGTTTGGAAAACGATAGCATCATCGGCTTCAAAGTTTCCATTCCCCTGCCTTTCTGGAACAACAACCAAGGCAACATCGATGCCGCGAACGCCCGCCGCAACCGCAAGGATCAGGAAGTCAAAGCGCTCGCGAATCACATCAACCACGAAACCCAAACCGCCCTAACAGAAATGCGGCAGTGGGCGGCTCTCATTTCCGAACTCAACGAGAAACTCCTACCTCTCGCCAAAGAACAAACCGACCTCCTCGAAAAAGCCTACCGTGAAGGCCAGACCGAACTAAAAGCCGTCCTCACCTCCCGCGAACAAACCCTAGAACTCCTCGCCACCCAAATCGACGCCACCCGTGAGTTTCACCTCGCTAACATCCGCCACCAAGCCAGCCGTGGCGGCGGCCTGTAGCCGCCAAGCCAAAACATCAACATTTTCTAACATTATGAAATTTTTATCATCTATTTTCTACTCATGTTTCGCCGTAGTTGCGATCGCCCAAGCCCCGCGCAACGAAACCACCGTACCGCTTGATGCCGCCAGAGTTCAAAACCTCGGCATCGAAACCGTCGCCGCCGAGAAGTCGACCTTCGAGAGCACCATTCCCGTCCTCGGTGAAATCGAGCACACTTGTGAAAGCCATTCCATCCTCTCCAGCCGTATCGCTGGGAAAATCATCGAAGCCGTCGTTCACAAGGGAGATTTCGTTAAAAAAGGCGACGTCATGTTGCGCATCGAAAGCCGCCAACCTGGAGATCCGCCACCGGTCATCGAGTTGAAAGCCCCAGCGGATGGACTCGTCATCCGTTCGGACGGCCATCTCGGCGCTCCCGTAGAACCAGATAAAGAACTGATGGAAATTCTCGATCTAACAAATGTGTGGGCTGTTGCGCGCGTCCCGCAGCACCAAGCGGCTCTTTTAAAAGAAGGCCTCACCGCACGAATTCGTATCCCTGCTCTTGGAACTGAAGAAATCGTATCAACGTTTCTCCGACTCAATACCGATGAGGAACCCAACCCTTCCACGGTAAATGCGATATTCGAATTACCCAATCCCGATCACAAACTACGCCCCGGGATGAGAGCTGAGCTTTCCCTCATCGCATCCAAACGCGAAAACGTACTCAGTGTCCCGCGCGCGGCATTGCAAGGCGATCGCTCAAATCGCATCGTTTTCATCAAAGACTATGAACTAAAAAACACCTTCGTCCGCGTTCCCGTTGTTGTCGGCGAAATGAGCAACGACCGAGTCGAAATTATCTCAGGCCTATTCCCCGGAGACGAAGTGGTCGTCAACGGCTCCTATGCATTATCTTTCGCGGGAAAAGGCAGCACCTCCCTCAAAGAAGCGCTCGATGCCGCACACGGTCACCCGCACAACGAAGACGGCACCGAAATGTCCGCAGAAGAGATCGCCACATCCGGTGACGATCACGGCCATGACCACGTACAAGAAGGCATCAGCCCGCTAGTCGTTTTTCTAACCATCACCTGCGGAGTGCTGCTGATGCTGCTGATCATCGCGAGCCTTAACTTACGCGCCCGCACCAAAGCCTAAACGATCATGCTTAACCACCTCATCCGCTTTTCCCTCAGAAACCGCACGCTGGTCATTGCCACCGCGCTGTTGGTGCTGTTGCTCGGGCTGCGCACCGCGAACGAACTTCCCGTCGAAGTTCTGCCAGACATGACCAAACCCACGGTCACCATCCTGACCGAAGCCGCTGGCCTCGCTCCCGAAGAAGTTGAAACCATGGTCACTCGCCCGCTCGAAAACACGCTGCTAGGCGTCGGAGGTCTCGACCGACTCCGCTCAAATTCCGACGTCGGCCTCTCTCTGGTCTTCGTCGAATTCGCATGGGGCACCGATATCTATAAAGCCCGCCAACAAGTCCAAGAGCGCCTGCAAGCCGCGAAGCTACCGGAAAACACCCGCTCCGGAATGACTCCGGTTTCCTCGTTGATGGGGGAAATTCTCCTCGTTGGCCTGCGCTCAACAGATGGCACTATCGCCCCGATGGATCTGCGCACCTTCGCTGAACTCAACATCGCCCGCCGCTTGCAAAGCATTCCCGGCGTCGCCGAAGTCCTCGCCATCGGCGGTGGCGTGAAACAAATCCACGTCGAGCCGGATCCGATGAAAATGCAGGCCGAAGGCGTTTCGTTAGATGAACTCGAAACCGCCGTCTCCCTCTCCGCAGGAAACGCCACCAGCGGCTACCTTCAATCCGGCCCGCGCGAAATCATGGTGAGAAATCTCGCGATGACCGCCGATCCCACTGACATCGCTGCTTCGGTCGTGAAACGCGTCGGTGACCGCATCATCACCATCGGCGATGTAGCCGCCGTGAAATTCGGAGTCGCCACCATGCGCGGCGACGCCGCCATCGCGCTCAAAGAAAAAGGCGACAAAGAGGAAACTTCCGGCGTTGTCCTCAGCATCGATAAATCTCCGGGCTTCGATACCTTGAAACTATCCGCCGAAATCGAAAAAGCCCTCACCGAACTCCGCCCCAGCCTGCCCGCCGGAGTCGAAGCCGAGATCCTTTTCCGCCAGGGCGATTTCATCGAAAACGCGGTCGGAAATCTCAAAGAAGCCATCCGCGACGGCGCGATCATGGTCACCATCGTACTGCTGCTTTTCCTGCTCAACCTCCGCACCACATTCATTACTCTAACAGCTATCCCGCTATCGTTCGCGATCACGCTGCTCACCTTCAAATGGTTCGGCATCAGCGTCAACAGCATGACCCTTGGTGGCATCGCGGTCGCCATCGGCATGGTGGTGGATGACGCCATCGTCGATGTCGAAAACGTGTTCCGGCGTCTTCGTGAAAATGCCTCACTCGCCCAACCCAAACCCAAAATCGAAGTCATCGCCACCGCCTCCAGCGAAGTCCGCTCCAGCATTCTCTACGCCACGATCCTGATCATCCTAGTTTTCGTTCCGCTGCTCGGCCTCGCCGGCCTCGAAGGTCGGCTTTTCCAACCCATCGCCATCGCGACCATCGTCAGCATGATCGCCTCTTTCGTGGTCTCGCTCACGGTCATTCCTGTCCTCTGTTCATTCCTCCTCAAACCGAAAGAAGGCAAAGAACACCGCGACGGATTTCTTGTGAGAACACTGAAAAATTTTACCCAAGCCACATTCCTGCGCGCCGCATTCGGAGCACCGTTCGTCGTCATCGCGGTTGTCGTTTTGCTGGTCATCGCCGCAGGCATGCTTTACCCGGGCATGGGCAAGGAATTTCTCCCGACATTCAACGAAGGCAGCGCTACCATCTCTTTCGCCAGCGCTCCCGGAACTTCACTTAAACAATCCAACGAGGTCGGAAAAAAAGCTGTCGAACTTCTACTCGAAATCCCTGAAGTGAAATCCGTCGGCCGTCGCGCTGGGCGCGCTGAACGCGACGACCATGTCATGCCGGTTTCCGTCAACGAATTCGACGTCGAGTTCAATGAAAGCAGGCGAACCCGTGAGACGGTTTTTGCTGAGATCCGCGAAAAACTCGGAGGCATTCCCGGCACATTCGTCAACGTCGGCCAACCCATCGGCCATCGCCTCAGCCACATGCTGAGCGGAGTTTCCGCAAAGATCGCCGTGAAAATCCACGGCCCGGACTTAGAAACCCTTCGCCGCCTCGGCGCACAGGTCAAAGAAGCCGGCCAAGCCAT
Source organism: Akkermansiaceae bacterium (assembly GCA_031431855.1). GTDB lineage: Bacteria > Verrucomicrobiota > Verrucomicrobiia > Verrucomicrobiales > Akkermansiaceae > Luteolibacter. The sequence goes on from JANPEG010000072.1 coordinate 11,406, forward strand.
ACCCGGCCTGACCGATATCAACCTCGAAGCCCAAGTGCCTATCCCTCAGATTCGTATCGAAGCAAACCGCCCGAACGCCGAACGCGAAGGACTCAGAACGGGCGATATCAACAACCAGGTTTCAAGACTGTTAGGCGGCTCCATGCTCGGCGAACTCCGCGAAGGCGAGGCCACCGTCGACCTCGTGATGCGACTCCCAGAAACCTGGCGCACGTGGCCGGAAAAAATCGGCGATCTCCTTATCCAGGTACCCGATGGTCGTAACATACCGCTCTCCCTCGTCGCCGATATTCACGAGGTCAACGGGCCGAACGTCATCAATCGTGAAAACGGCCAACGTCGCATCGTCATCGGAGCAAACACCAGCGAGCGGGATCTCGAATCCTTGGTCATGAACTGGCAGCGCGCAGTTGCCAAAGAAATCAAACTTCCACCCGGTTACACCCTGCGCTTCGAAGGCGAATATCTCGCCCGCCAACAAGCTTCCAAACGCATCCTCATCCTCTTTGTAATCGTCGCTTCTATCATCGCTGTCCTTCTAACAGGATATTTCCGCAGCGTCTCCCTATCCCTGCAAGTCATGCTCAACCTCCCACTCGCCCTAGCCGGCGCGCTCGCCTTCACGTGGTGGAGAATCGATAACATAAGCGTTGCTACCTTGGTCGGCTTCATCGCGGTCGGTGGAGTCGCGGCACGCAACGGGATCATGATGATTTCCCATTACCTCCACCTCATGCGCCACGAAGGCGAAGTCTTCGGCATCCCGCTCATCACACGCGGCACACTAGAGCGACTCGTACCGGTCCTCATGACCGCGCTCGCCGCAGGCATCGCTCTCATCCCGCTCGTTCTCTCGCCAGGTGAACCCGGCAAAGAAATCCTCCATCCCGTCGCCGTCGCCATCGTCGGCGGACTCATTTCCTCCACCCTTCTCGACCTCGTCGTCACCCCCGCTGTTTTCTTCCTGATTGGGAGAAAAGCTGCAGAAAAAGCTCTCAGACTGGATGCTCCAGCCACCCGATAATCCAAATACAAAACAAAACATGAAAACCAAACTAACCGCCATCATCATCGCCCTCACCGCGGGCTTCGCCTTCGGACACGGAGATATCGAACTCGGCCCAAATAAAGGCCGCATCCTAGAATTCAGTACCAATGAAACCATGCACGGTGAAGTCACCGAAAAGGACGGCAAACTTCTCATCGCCGTGCTCGATAAAGACATGAAGCCAGTCGCCATCGCCGCACAGGAACTCACCGCCACGGCTGGAACCCGCGACAAACCAGTGAAAATCGATGTAAGCAAAGATGCTGCCGCATTCAGTATCGCCGCTCCCAAATCAGGTGAATGGATCATCATCCAATACAAAGAAACCGCCGATTCAAAACCCATCACCGCACGACTCCACTACGACACCAAAGTCTGCGCTCCCTGCGGAAATCCGGAATGGCGCTGCGCATGTGCTAAGAAAAAGTAAGCAGAGGATTCTACCGCACCTCTTACTTATTTACGTCGCGCAAAATCATCCAGCCCGCATCCCGGGCTGGAGCTTCTAATTTTTCACAGACTTATACGTGGGCGCTCCCAGCATTACGCGATCCGTGTAAGCAATACCCAATGCTGAAAGGATGAATACGCCATGGATGATGGTTTGCCACATCACACCTTCCGCGGTGATTGGAGAACTGGTTGCTAATATAGGAGTCGTTACTTGCGGTATTCCTAGACTGCCTGCCGCGATGAATGTTTTCAACAAGTGGATCGAGCTAATCCCGATAATCGCCATCGCCAGTTTCACTTTAAGCACCGAGGCATTCACGTGACTCAGCCACTCTGGCTGATCAGGATGATTATGCAGGCGCAAGCGCGAGACGAAGGTTTCGTATCCACCCACAATTACCATCATCAGCAAATTCGAGATCATCACTACATCGATCAGACCAAGCACAATCAACATCATCTGCTGCTCTGTTAGACTCGTAGCTTCTGAGATCAAGTGCCAAAGTTCCTTAAGAAACAGCACCACATAAACTCCCTGCGCTATGATTAGGCCGAGGTAGAGTGGCAACTGCAGCCAACGAGAACTAAAAATCAATGTAGCCAAGGGGCTAAGACGTGTGGGTGTCGTTTCTTCAGTCATATCAGGTAAAGTTAAATGGATGGAGCTTTTGGAATACTTAACCTCAACAGTCAACGCTGGTTTTAGACAACCAAACTACCTCCGCCCCTTTTCATAAATCTCTTTCGCGAGTTCTTCCGTCACTTCGTAAAGCACTCCTTTGATCGGAACGGCGACAGAAATCCGTCCTCCAGCAGAGGTTGGAGGATAGGCTGCTTTCAACTCCGGTGCGCGGTCGAATGCCGTCTTCATCAGAGTCATTTGCAATTCACCTTCATAGCGATAGGACTGACTTAGCTTTTCCGCTTCGTATTCTCTTATTCGCCTATTGCCTGCAAGAGCGGTCAACTTTCCAAACAGAGCTTCGTCTTTCCCCTGCTCATCGCTTTTGCCTGCTTCAGATAAAAAATCCGAACCATCATTTAATACCAATTCCTCATCCGACTTCGGATCCCTAACAAACATCTCACCTTTTATACTGATCTTGTCATCCGCGAATAATTTCACATTCGAAAACGCCACTCCTTTATGGTTCATTTCTAACTGAAATGAACCGACTTTAAAATTCACTTGGTGGTAGTCATGATTTGGATCGACCACAGTCAACGCCCTGAGCAGAGGAATCTTTTCTCTTAACGTGATCACATCGCCTTCTTTTAAGTCGATATCTCCATGAAAACCGATTCCTTCGGATGTATTAGTCGATCCACTGATAACAAATTCCCCAGATATTATCGCTTCCGCATAAGCCCGCGCCACCACCGGCAACATACTCGACACATTTATCCCCTTCATTTTTATTTTTCCAGAAACCTCGGGACGCTGACCTGCTACAACTTCAAATTCCTCAAATACTAAAGACCCGTCTCCCTTGCTGAAAACCGCCTCTTCAAAATGTATTCCTTCTCTCGTGATCACGACATCCAGTTTCTCTATCTCGAGATTCTTCAGCCAGTTCTGAGAAAATGTTCCACCACGAAAACTCAACCGCCAACCATCCGAAAAAGGTATGGCCTTCATCTGACTGGCCATAATCGATCCACGGTTATGATCCGAGTAACCCCATTCGAATGACATGTTAAAGACATAAATTGCATCCGGCTGTAACCCACCCAAATTCTGAAACAACATGTCCCCAATCACCTGCGCATCCACATCCGTGTCCGCACCAGATCGCAATGTAAGATTCATCTTGGCAATCTCCACAATTCCCGGCTGCCAGGATCGTCCAAAATCCACAAAGAAATTTCTCCGACAAACCAAATTAGATAAATCCAGCCCCGTAAAAAACGAGTCTTGATCAGCAATCATCGCCAAACGACCGATCTTTAATCTTCCACTTTCACGACTCACCCCTCGTATCTCAATCTCTTTAGCCCCACATTTCTCCTTAAAAATCTCCTCTACAGCAACGGCATATTTCTCCATTCCCGTCTTTTTCACCACCCACACCCACACCAAACTCGCAAGAACCAAGAAAATGACCAATCGGGACAACAAATGGACAAAATGAAACATGAACCGCCCTTTCACCCCCCCTCCCGACACGGAATGCCGGAGCTGAAACCAAAATCCTTGCTTGGAAATCCAATGGCTCAGACGCTCATTAAAGTTTTGCCATTGCTCTGAATCGAAATTTCCGCTCATGTTCGCCCCACATCAAACCCAGTAGCAACCGATCTTGCCAGTTTAAATTCCCGCAGATCATCAACCTTTCTCTCTTCCCTTGGAAAATACCGATTACAAAGTCCAACTCGAAATCTTCGAGGGCCCTCTCGATCTCCTACTCTACCTTATCAAAAAGGACGAGTTGGATATCCAAACAATTTCCATCGAAAAAATCACCAAGCAATACCTCGATTACATCAATACCTTCAAACTCCTGAACATAGACCTCGCTTCCGAGTTCATTGTCATGGCAGCCAATTTAATGTATCTGAAATCCAGAACCCTTCTTCCTCGCAACGAACAACCCCCAGAAGAAGACATCGAGGAAGATGATCCACGTTGGGAACTCATCCGCCAACTCATCGAATACAAAAAATTCAAAGACGCAGCCGGCTTCCTATCCCTTCGCGAGCTAGATCAACAAGGCCGCTTCGCCCACCAACCCGATCCCGGCAACAAACCCGCCGAAGAACCGGCCCCGCTCGCGGAAATTTCCATATTCGATCTCATCCGCGCTTTCCAAAACGTTCTCAAACGCTTCGAGGAAACCCATGACTTCGGCGACATCGTCGACGACCGTTTCACCGTCGCTGATAAAATCGAATTTCTCCTCGATCATTTCAGACCTGGTGAATCCCTCTCTTTCGATGCCCTTTTCAAATTGGCCACCACCCAATCGGAAGTCATCGTCACCTTCCTCGCCCTCTTGGAACTAATGAAACTCAACCAGTTCATCATCCGCCAAGATCACCTACTTGGAAACATCACCGTCATCCGCCGCACCGCCGTCGATATGCTGCACGAAGATCCCAAGGAAGAGTGAAGAGTGAAATTCCTGCCCCTCGTAGCCTTGGCGAAGTGAGGTGCGGTGAAAAATATCCTCCTCTCGCACGATTCAACCTTGCCACGTCGGCTGGTTCACAGGCACAACCAAGCCATGCTAGAAACTCCTATCGACGTTGCCGCCGCCCCAGCTGATGCCCAAACCACCTCATCTGGACTTGCTTCCAAAATTCTTGCGAGCGGATCAGGCTCCAGAAACCCCAAAGCCACCGACCTTGTCACCGTGCACTACTCCGGTTGGACGACCGATGGCGAACTCTTCGACTCCTCCGTAAAGCGCGGCCAACCCACCAGCTTTCCTCTAAACGGCGTCATCGCAGGATGGACCGAAGGACTGCAACTCATGGTAGAAGGCGAGTCGCGCCGCTTCTGGATCCCAGCCAAAATGGCTTACGGTGAAAACCCACCAGCTGGCTATCCCGCCGGAGTTCTCGTGTTCGATGTCGAACTCATTAAAATCGCTTAAATGAAAATCACCCACCACGTAGTTTCCACTTACAGACGGCAAGTTTTTCATGCCGCTTGCCTCGTTGCTGCGTGCTTGAGTGTGACTTCTTGCCTTGATCCAAAGGACAAGCCCATCCCTCCGCTCAATCCATCACTCTCGACGGTTGAAACCCCCACTCCTGTTGTTAAAGCCCCAACCACGCCAGGAACCATCACTCGCATGCCCCTTGGAACCCTTTATCAACTCACCCAAGGAAACGCTGCTCTAATCTATGATGTCCGACCGCTAATCTACTATAAAATTGGCCATATTCCCGGCGCAATGAGTTTCCCAAAAGCCGATTTCGACAAAGACATCGTGAAACATGAAGTGAAGATCAAAACCGCGATTAAAAATCAGACCCCTGTGGTTCTTTACTGCACAGATTTCGCTTGCCCAGACGCGCTAGCCGTCGCCACCCAATTATCCCAGCGCGGTCACAACGTATCCGTCCTTCAAGGCGGCTATGAAGCTTGGAAAGCCGCTACCCAATAACCAAACACTCTTACTTAACCACTATGAATTCATTCACAAACGTTACTGTCGATTCCATCGCGAATATTTATTTCGAAGGCAAAGTCGTATCCCACACCATTCACCTTGCCGATGGCTCACGCAAGACCCTTGGCCTCATCGCGCCCGGTTCATTCTATTTCGGCACCGCCGCCGCAGAACTCATGGAAATCACCGCGGGTTCTTGCGAAGTAACTATCAAAGATTCTGGCACCACCCAAACCTACGCAGCTGGCAGCTCTTTCCATGTCCCCGCCAACAGCGGATTTGACATCAAAGTCAGCGAAGGCCTTTGCCAATACATCTGCTCTTTTCTTCCTTAATCAAGGATGACACAACATGCCACCTGAAAGTTCGATCCGATGAACACACGGTTTATAACATGGATGACATCAGGCCTGATTGCCGGAGCACTCAGCTCCTGCAACTTCGTCACCCTACCTCCCGCACCACTCCCTCCATCGGAACTCGTGCAGAAAAACACCGTCGCCAAATACACCCCAAAGCGCACCCCCGAAATCCAAGTCTGGATGCTCGCAGACAAACTCCATACCGGCATGGTGTTTCCATACGATTGGCTGTTAGATTCCGGTTTCATCCCTCCGGAAAATTTCCCTGATTGCAAATACGTTACTCTCTCCTGGGGCGACCGTAACGCCTACGTCAAAAATGGCATGTTAAACCCAGCCGAGATTTTTTATGCGATCTTCCTACCATCTCCGTCTGTCATGGAATGCATCCCCATGAATGGAAATGTAACGGAAGTTTCTCCCCATCAACAGATTTTCATGAAGTCCATTCCTCGTGAACGCGGCCCTTACGTCGCTTCCTTCCTCAATCACTGCACCATCCCAGATACCAACGGAAATCCCACCACCGCCGGGCCATCGAGCTGGGGTAAAGGCGTCCTACTTCACTCCCCACAATCCTACTATTTCCCCAGAATCTGCAACGTCTGGACCGGCCACGCCCTTGAAGCCTGCGGTGCAGACATCAACCCCATCATGTCCATCCATCGCGATCTTCTCATCAAAGAAATCGAACAAAACGGCTTCAGCCAAATCTGGGACGGCTCCGGATTAGAACAATAAAATATTCACATGAAACTAAATCCCAAGCTCCTCATCACTTCTCTCTGCGCCCTGCTCTTGTTCTCAGCCCAAGCCGCCGATCGGAAACCCAATTTCATCTTCATCATCGCCGATGACCACCGCTGGGATGCCATGGGCGCCGTCCAACGCGAGCAAGGCGAAAACGCCCGCTACCCATGGTTCGAAACCCCGAATATGGACCGCCTCGCCGCCGATGGCGTCCGGATGCGCAACGCCTTCATCACGCACTCCATCTGCTCGCCCGGTCGCGCAGGCTTCCTCACCGGACAATACACCCATATCAACGGTATCATGGGTAATAACACTCCTTTCCCAGAAACATCCGTCACCCACGCCACCTTGCTGCGCGATGCCGGCTACCGCACCGCCTACTTCGGCAAATGGCACATGGGCAACCAAAAAGGATCTCGCCCCGGCTTCCAACACTCCGCCAGCTTCATCAACCAAGGCATCTATCAGGATTGCCCCTTTGAAATCAATGGCGAGATGACCGATACCAAAGGTTGGGTCGATGATGTCACCACCGACCTCGCCATCTCATGGATGAAGCAAGCCGATCCATCGAAACCTTTCTCCATGGTCATCGGCTTCAAAAGCCCACACAACAAACGCGGTGCTGACAACCTCCCCGAACGCCTGCGCAACCTCTACGAAGGCAAAACCACCAAACCCACACCCAATTGCAAGCTCGCCGCAATCTATCACCCTCCCCTCACACCGGAAGACGAAGGCAAAGAACGCGGACTCTCCGCAAACGACGTCCATCTCGATTACCTCCGCCACATCAAAGGCATCGATGAAAATCTTGGTCGACTGTTAGATACCCTCGATGCACTCAAACTCACCGAAGATACCGTCATCGTCTACTCCAGCGATAACGGATATTTCCTCGGCGAACGAGGACTCGGTGATAAACGCGCCCTCTACGAAGAAGGCCTACGCTTACCATTCATAGTCCGCTACCCACGCTTGTTTCCGAAAGGTAAACTCGTCGATGAGATGGTTTTAAACATCGACCTCGCACCCACCTGGCTCGACCTCGCCGGACTACCAGCCAACCTGGGAATGAATGGCGCAAGTTTCAAAGAACTCGCCGCCGGCAACAAACCTGCCGACTGGCGCACATCCTTCCTCTCCTACTACCGCAAAGAACTCGGCGACACCCCAACCTGCGTCGGCGTCCGCACCGCAACCCAAAAACTCATCCACTACCACGGCCAACCCGATCTAACAGAAGCTTACGATCTAGCCAAAGATCCCTACGAACTCAACAACCTAGCCAAAGACAACGCTTTCACCACCCCGCTGAGAGCTGAGATGATACGTTTGGCGGACAAAGTGAAATACCCACTGCCTGAGGAAGTTACTGCGCCGGTTGAGAAGTGAGGCATTACTCATCCGGAGTGCTGAAGCTTGCTCCAGCCATGCGGTAGACGGAGATCGCTCCGTCGTGGGTGGTCTTGTTCTTTTACTCCCTCACCCACCACGCGGAGCAAACTCCGCTCCTACCTCGACGGAGGCAAGCCTCCGCACTCCAGATTTATGATCCTAAATCGATAGCTTTGCACGAAGCTTAATCACTTCTCCCTCCAAGCCCGAAACAACTCCAAAAACGCCGATGAAAAATCCTCTGGCTGGCTCTTGCTCCATGCCTCGATTTCGCTCACCGGAAACGGCATCATAGAATCGATTTCCGCTGCAGGAAAATCCACTGAACCGTCGTGTTGAGCGGTGAAAAGATGGATATGCTCCCAGCCCGTAGCCTCGCAGGGTTTTGCGGAAACGGCATATTCCAGATCTTCCGATTTCTTCTTAACCCCGATCTCTTCACCTAACTCACGGATTGCGGCTGTTAGATAATTTTCTCCGGCATCAAGATGACCCGAGACACTGGAATCCCATACACCCGGATTTTTATCTTTGCGTAGTGATCTTTTCTGCAACCACAAATCTCCATTGCGATTGAATACCAGAACATGCACCGCACGATGGATGAGGTTTTTCGCATGCACCTCGGCACGCGTGGCTTTGCCGACCGGAACATCGTTCTCATCCACCACGTCAAAAATCTCATCGTCGCTCTGGGGCTTGTCTTTCAGCGGATGCGTGTCGTAGGCGCACGTCAGCTCTATCCATTTTTTCAAATCCAACTCCTCGCCCCTCACGGTGGTCGACAAGCCGAGTTGCCCGGCGATCTCTTTCCAATCATGCGTGTCTGGAAGCTGCTTGCCCATCTGCTTGCGACGTTGTGCAAACCCCCTGCGCACCAATTCATCAAACAAACGCACATCAAACACCGGCTCATCCTTTTCCTCTCGCGGAGTTAGCACCGCCACCGCTGAATCAATCGATGGTCGCGGATGAAACGCTTCCGGCGGCACAACTTTCAAAGGTTGGATCTTCCAGTTCACCTGCATCCGCAAACTCAGGATCCCGTAATCCTTCGTCCCCGGCTGCGCGCCCAGGCGATCGATCACTTCCTTCTGCAACATGATCACCGCCCGCGAAAACGGATGGGGCCGACTCATCAGATTCTTCATGATCGCCCCGCCCGATGAATATGGGAGATTTCCTAGAAATTTCACGGGTCGATGCTTGAACAAAAACCTCCGGTCAAACTTCGCGCCATCCGCCAGATGCACCTCCACATCATCCCTGTCCTTATAACGCTTACGCAAATCCTCCGCCAGCCGCGCATCGAACTCGATGAGGATCACCCGCCGCGCTTTTCCTAACAGATGTTCAGTCAGAGATCCCGCACCCGGTCCCACTTCCACCACCGCCTCATCCGGCTTCAATTCCAACTGAGAAACAATCCAGCGCGAGATATTCGCATCGATCAAAAAGTTCTGCCCAAGCTGCTTGCTAGGCATCACCCCCGCTCTATCCAATACCTCACGAATTTCCTGACCATTCATCTCCACGAAACCTGAATCACGAATCACCACCTGACCAGAGTAGATTCAGGTCGAAATCGGGCTTAGGATAATTCCGGCTTTTTTTTGGAAATGAGGCACAGAGGAAGAGGAGAAAGAGGAGGAGGATTGAAATCTCAACACAAAGCTAATCAGTCCGCAGAGATCAGGCAAAGAAATGATCCAAATGAAAGGAGTTTTCGATGGGATTAATTGATGAAAAAACCCTCCCTATCCTCATGAACTCATCTCCGTGTCCTCTTCTTCCTCTGCGCCTCATTTCAAAAATATGCCCATAACCATCCCCAACCCCACAAACATAGTGACTGGCATTCCACGCTTTTCCGTCTATTTTCCACCCATCCATGGTTTCCCAAGAGCTCAAAGCCAAACTCCGTGATGTCCCGCACCAACCCGGTGTCTACATCATGAAAGACCGCTTGGGCTCAATCATCTACGTCGGCAAGGCCATCGACCTGAAACGCCGGGTCTCCTCTTACTTCGTCCCCTCCGGGAAAAACCGCGCCAGCCTGAAAACCCGTGCGTTGATGGATTCGATCCATGACTTCGAGTTTCACATCGTCCGCAATGATGAGGAGTCAATGATCCTCGAAGGCAAGCTCATCAAAGACTACCGCCCGCGCTACAACATCGCGTTCAAAGACGACAAACGTTTCCTCCACGCCCGCGTCCGCCTGACCGATCCCATTCCGAGATTTTCCTACGTTCGCTCGAAAAAAGAAGACAACGCCCGTTACTTCGGGCCGTTTCCACATTCCAGCGCACTCATCGAAACGATCAACTGGCTGAACCGCCGACTCGGTCTCCGTGTCTGCCGCGCAGCCATTCCCGGCGAGAAAGATTACAAGCATTGCAACGCCGATATCATTCGCAACTGCTCAGCTCCATGTATCGGCCGCATTTCTCAACAAGATTATTTAGAACGAGTCCATGAGGCCTGCCTGATTCTTGAGGGAAAAGGCAAGAAAGTCATCTTCGATGAACTCGATGAAGAAATGCAAAATGCCTCCGAAGCGTTAGATTTCGAAAAAGCAGCCACGTTTCGGGATATCATCGCAAACCTCAAAAAAACGCTCATTCCCACCCGCCAATTTACACGTGGTCGCGGAGTCCCGACCACAGTGAAGCCCACCGAAGACCTCGCCGATCTAGCCGAAGCTCTCGGCCTCGACGCCCCACCGCGCATTATGGAATGTTTTGATATTTCCAACGTCTCATCCAACCACATCGTAGCCTCCATGGTTCGCTTTACCAACGGCCATCCTGATAATCAAAACTACCGCCGCTACCGCATCCAAACCGTCACCGGACAAGACGACTTCGCATCGATGGCCGAAGTCGTTTTCCGACGTTACTCCCGCATTCTTCGCGAAAACACCTCCGAGGAAAACGAACACTCACAGGAATCCCTCATCGATGTCCAACGCCGGCTCGCTAAAGATGGCAAAGCAAAAATCATCCTGCCGGATCTCATCATTGTCGATGGTGGAAAAGGCCAACTCTCCAGCGCATTGAAACAACTCCGCGCGCTCGGCCTCCAGGAACTTCCCATCATCGGCCTCGCCAAACAACGTGAGGAAGTCTTTTTTCCTGGCCAATCCGAACCCCTCCTCATTCCCCACGACCGTGGCGCCCTCAAACTCCTCCAACGCATCCGCGACGAAGCCCACCGCTTCGCCAACGGCTACAATGAGCTACTCTACCGCCGCCGCATGAAAGAAAGCGCCCTCGACGATTGCCCTGGCATGTCTCCGCGCCGCAAGGCATTGCTGTTAGAAAAATTCGGCTCCGTCGCCCGCATCCGCAAAGCCACCCCCAAAGAAATCGCTAAAATTTCAGGCATCTCGGAAAACTTCGCTGAGACGCTTTTGAAACATCTCTAGCCCGCTATATTATCCACCAAAGGACGGGCGAGCATATCCTCGTAGATCGCGATGTATCTCCTCGCCACTTCCTCGTGACTGTATTCCTTCTCGCTCTCTAACATCACTCTGCGAATCTGCGTGATTTTCAATTCATGCGGCAATCCATAAAACTCCATCGCTTGATCAACTGCCCAACGCAACGCGCTTGCATCGTAATGATCAAAACGGAATCCATTGCCCGTTGAATGATGAACATCAATCGGGCGGATCGTATCATACAAACCACCTGTTCCATGAACAACTGGCAGTGATCCATACAGTGGAGCAGTCATCTGCGGCAATCCGCACGGTTCAAACAACGAAGGCATCAACATGAAATCCGATCCCGCATAACCCAAGCGCGACAAGCGCTCATCGAAATCCACAATCGCAACCCGATTCCCAAGATTGAAATCCTTGATGATCTTCTTAAAATAAACCTCGTGCGGCCCGTTCGCAACCACAGCAATCTGCAATCCCGTGTGCCAGTAATCGGAAACCATCTTAACCAAAATATCCGTCACCAATTGCGGACCTTTCTGAACCGGATCCAAACGCGATGGCCAGAAAAACAAGGGTGCATCAGGGTTTTGATCCAGCCCTAGCTCATGCTGCAATGCTTGTTTGTTTGCACGCTTCCCTTCAAAGAAATCATCTGCACCAAATCTTTGCACCAAGGAATCATCGGTCGATGGATCATAAGATGGATCCGGCGCATTCAAAATTCCCGATGCACAACCCGCATAATACTTGTTCCGGATCTCCTGTCTAACAGACCACGGCACCACCGAATGCCAACCTTCCACAATTTCCCAAAGGAACCTCGGGCTGACCGTGTTGATGAAATGCGAAGCAAAAATTCCAGAGGTAAGTAAATCGATCGGTACTTGCGAGCGAGCATGATCGTAACTCACTGGATTACCTGAGAAATACAGGTTCATCCAAAATTCCGCAGCATCGATTCCGGTATCCTCCACGTGCGAGAGGCTAGCCTGACGCGTGTGGATGTTGTGCACGGTGAACAAACTTTTAATACCCCGGCGCTTCGCCATTGCCGGAATCATCGCGGTCATCCAGTCATTGCAATGGATCAAATCTGGCCGCGCTTTCGGGACGATGTGATTGATCACCTCCCGCTGAAACACCAAGGCAATCCGCATCGCCTCGTCCGAGTGACTGCTGTAAACTTGATCCCGATAATAAAAAATCCTGTCTTCTGCGAGATGAATGTGATCCTCAGGAAGAACCTCATGGTATTTTTTCAACTCTTTCTCATGCAGATTGAAAACGTCTCCTTGAAACAGCTTGCGATAATTCGGCATCGCCACATGCACGTCGGCTCCCAGATTGAACAAGGCCGAAACCAAGGACGCTGAAACATCCGCCAAACCGCCCGCTTTTGCCGACATCCGCTGTGCCATGTTCCCCATTCCGGCCGGCAGATAAGTAATCTCCGGCGTTACAATCAGGATTCTGGGGTTCGTGGATTTCAGTTTCTTGGCCATGGTTAAAGCAAAATCAAAGGCATCAGTGCAGTTTGAGCGTAGTTTCACGCACACTCTTTAGGTGCAGGCGTCTCCTATCAAGAAAATCCATAATAATGTTACAAATTATTCACCGGCACGGGCAGTGCTTCGCAGACCTCGTGCCAACCCGGGAAATTCCACGTATTTGGAAAACCCGCACATTGGGCAGGTTTCACCGCATGTATCCGGCACCCGCCTTCCTCCAGCATACTGCACTCATGATTCGACTTTTCAATGATCGAGAGCCCCTGACGATCGGATCGAAGCCGCGTGTATTTCGCGATGAAATCAGCTTCAACCATCTCCAAAAATGCCGAAATCGCCACCACATCGGAATCTTCGATCCGGACATCTCCCGGCCATTTACAGCAAGCATTGCAGCGCTGGCAGACATAATGCACATCCGGCTCAAGCACCGTTTGATCATTGATCGGACTACCATGTGAAACGCGCTCTTGGTCCATCTCACTCAAGTCGCTGATAATAATAATTCACCCGACCCTGAAACCAGCGCCACTTCTTACCCGGCCTGCCGTTATCCATCAGGAAATGCGGGCAATTCTTATGCAACATATTTGTCCCTCTGCGCGGCCAATGATAATGCGGAACCACGTTTTTCAACGGAATCCCATGCTTCTTCATCAAAATCGCCGTAAGCTTCGCAGTCCGCTCAACCGTCGCCTGCTTGTTCGATCCGCGCTCCTCACACATTTCGATGCCGATCGAATAACGATTTCCCGGTCCATCAAAATCCGCGTGCTCTCCCTGCTCGGAAGTCGGCATGTGCTGGATCGCCATTCCCTGATCGACCGTGAAATGCCAAATCAAATAACCGATCCGATTTCCACCGGGTCGCTTCGGCGCACGCAGCGCGCCTCGCTTCAGTGCCAATGAATGTTTCTCCGCTCCCGCCGAATAATTCTGCGTACTGTGGATCGTGATGTAACGAGGATTCATCGGCCGAACCACCCGCCGGCCATGTGTGCCGCGCGGAACCATATCCACTTTCAACCTCACGTCCCGCATCATGGCCGATGTGGAAATTTTATTTCCTGATCCAGGTGACGGTCTAGAAGAAGGCACAGGCGCGCAGCCCATACCCGTAAGGAATAGCAACCCAACAACCGCAATACCTATTTTCCGAAGCACAACAAGAACCTATCGCTCCTACAGTTTTTGTGAAGATAAAAACCTTCAGCGACGCGGTCGATTCCGCATGATCAACCTCATCACGAACAACGGCAATGACCCTATAAACCATCCAGCAATCGCAGTTTGCAGTCCCGGAAACACGCGAGCCCTGCCTTTTTCCAAACCACTCAAAGCCTCAGCGACGACCTGTTGCTTACTCACATAGAAAAACTTCCGCGTTGGCGGCATGCCCGAGGATGCACCTTCACGTCTCGCGACTTCTCCGAACTCGGTCTTAACCGGCCCCGGACACAACGACATCACCGCCACTCCTGAATCTTTTAACTCGATCCGTAACGCCTCGCTGAAACTACTCACGTATGACTTGGTCGCAGCATACACCCCGAAGTCCGGGATCGCCAGCGTACTTGCCAACGATGACACATTCAAAATCCATCCGCGTTTTTGCTTCGCCATACTTGGCGCGAACAAATGTGTTAGATGCGTGAGAGCATCGATATTCACTCTAAGCATCTGATCGAGCATCCCCCACTCCGCAGTCACAAATTCACCGTAATCTCCCAAGCCCGCATTGTTGATCAAAAGATCCGGAACCAATCCAGCGTCCGCCACTTTTTTTCCTAGCAAAACACGCTCCTCGGAATTCGAAACATCCGTCGCAATCACCAGCACCTTGGTGTCGGGATGCGTTTTTTGAATCTCAGCCGCCCTGTGCTCAAGTCGATCTAAACGACGCGCCACCAAAACAAACTGATCCACATGGCCTAACAGCTGTTTCACAAATTCCTCACCCAAGCCTGCTGAGGCTCCGGTGATCAGAGCACATGTGTATCGCCTTTCCATCTTGATCAAACTTCCGCATTCACTTTCAACACCCGCAACGGCAAGCGCATCATCAGTTCTCCGTCATAACTAATGTCGATCGAGTAAATACCGCCTTCATTGAACCGAAGTCCCTGCAAATTCATCACCATGTTGCGCGTATTGAACGGAGCATCTTTTGGCAGATTGACATCAAACTCTGGCTCAATCGGCATATTTGCTGGATCCAATGCCTCTCCATCCTCATTGATGATCGTGATCGAAAGCTTGTGTCGGCCCACATCTTCCTGAGTGAAACAAAAACGCATCGCCAATGCACATGATGGATGCACCACTGGTAATGCCCTTGCTGCCAAGGTGTCAAAGGTCCCCGAAATCACCAGCTTGCCATTGTAGTCAGCCGCAAAGTCACAAAGTGTCGCAATTTGAATATCCATATCGAAAAAATGTTTGATCGCCCGTGAGTCAGGCAGGTCTTGTCTAAACCACCCCACCCTGAGGTAAAGCCCAAACTCTAAACTCTAAATTTCAAACTCCAAGCTCCAAGCTCCAAGCTCCAAGCTCCAATCAACAAAAAAGGAGTAGCCTCTCAGCCACCCCTTCTTTTCTATCGATACAACAACCAACTACTGCTGGATATCAATCGCTGCGTATTCGCCGTCCTTCCTTCTGTAAACAATCGTTAAGCAATGGCGACGTGCACTTTTATAAAGCACAAACGGCCGCTCCGAGAGTTCAAGCTCCATGATCGCATCCTCTTTAAACATCGTTTTCACTGCAATTTTATCAGGGAAAACAATGAACGGCTCCGGATCGTGTGTGGATTCCTCTGGGTGATCCATCACATCTTCTCTGAAATGTCTCTCATCGAGATAACGAATCGACTCATTCCGGTGTGGCCGGTTCTTCTTCATCAAACGGGTTTTTTGCTTACGCATCCGACGAGCGATTTTCTCAATCGTCTCATCCAGGGCGACATACATGTCGCGTCCTTCGGAATGGGCTTCAATGGTGATGTGGTTGGTACAGAACAGGATAATCTCCGCGATTTGGCGGTTTTTCTGAACGTCTAGGATCACTTTTGCCTCAATGATTTTCGGATAATCTAGATGTAAACTAGCTATCTTCTTATAAGCATAATCACGGAGGGAATCGGTCACTTCTTCATGCCTCACCGTTACGGTGACAGGCAAATTGACGTTTGCAGTTTGCATAGTTTTTTATGGTTATTAGTTTAATAAATGAGCACAGCAAATTTCTATGCCCATCTATGAACTTGAAGCATGTTCTGCAAAAACACCATGCAGAAATTGCTAAATAATCACTTTTTTAAATCATTTCCCAGATTCCAAGCGAATACGGCGTTTTACCTCATCGAGAAACTTGTCGTTACCCTCCAAAGCGTCCGCCACCGCACGGATTACCTCCAGCGTCGGCCTTGAAACATGATGCTCCATGCCCTCGACATCTCGGTAGATCGTATCTTCATTGAGCCCGAACAACCTGAGAAAACGGGTCAAGGTTTCATGCCGCTCCACGATCGCTCCCGCAATCCGCAAACCCTCCTTGGTCAGCACCGTTCCCCGGTACTTCTCATGCTTCACCAAACCCTCACCATCCAGCTTTTGCAGCATATTAGTGACACTTGCCTGTGAAATCCCAAGCTTCCCGGAAATATCCACCGCCCGCGCGTAACCCTTCTCCTCGATCAAATGCAGGATCTGCTCAAGATAGTCATCCATCGCTACCGATCCGCTGGTTCGCTTTGATTTGGGTTCTGTCATCGCGCACCATCCTTTCCATTCACCGAGCGAGTTTCAAGAACAGATCTCGACGAATACTCATATCGTCAACTCATCGCCTTGCGCAAGCGATACCACGCTCCCGTGTTCGGCGCGACCAATGACCACAACGGCAAATCTTGCAGCCCGTATTTGTGAACCATCCATTCTAACAAAACCAAAGACGCCACCGCATCGAACAACGCATCATGCCAATCCCGATCCGGAACCAACTCCCGAACTTTATCGCCCAGCCCCAACTCCTCGGACAACGCCCCGAGCGAATGCTTTTTTTGTTCCGGCATCGCCGCACGCGATAATAACAAAGTATCAACCCACGGCTCGAACGGATTGCCGGGAAATTTTCTCAAAAATCGTTTCTCTGTCCCCTTCGCATGCGCCACCGGAACCGCCTCATCTCCCAACCGACCGTTCACCTCCGGCCACAACGAGATCAAACTCGGAGCTCCATCCAAATGCTCCACATCGATCCCGTGAATCTTCTTCGCATACCAATCCACCTCGCCCTCGCTCTCCAAAAAGGAAACATAAAAATCCCCGTATCCCTTTTCCAAAGACCACGTCGCCATCCCTATCTGCACCGGCCAATCCTCCTTGCCCCGCTGCGCCCCCGCCCCCTCAAAATCAATCCCCGCAAACACCACATCCCGCACTTTTCTCTGATCCTTCACACGCCCATCATTTCCAGCCAAAGGAATTCCACAACCCCGTTGTTTTTAAATTTCAAACTTTAACCCTCAAACCTTAAGAAATGCCGAAAATATAAGGAATCCGTCCTGCAACTGCATCTGATCTCAATGGGATCAAAGACATTAACCCAAGGTCGCAAAAGCACCACCCCTCAGGGAGGAACCGCGATTTTCATCAAGCATCCATCGCTGGCAGCGCCCCAAAAAAGTAGGATCGTATCGCCGAGACGACCGTTCTCCTCATATCGATAAGGAATCGAATCACCTTGCCCATCCTCCTTATGATGATTTAAAACTCATCCAATGAACGGACAACCCAGAGCTACGCCGTTCTGTGCGGCATTTGCAGGACAAATACCGCACGCGACTCAATAACACTGTTCGGCAAGAAACAGAGCCATGCCCATACCATCTCCAACACAAAGCACACCTGGAGGCTGCGTTATTGGGGTGCTCGCTGTAATTCCGGCGACCTTCTTCGGCTTAGGTATCTGGGGTTTGGTGAAGTGGCTACGATTGCCAACTGAGAGTCAGCACATGAATACATATTTCTGGACTATGTTAGGAGTGATCATAACTGCAGGATTATGCACGGGATGCCTAGTGTGGGTGGCATATAGATTGATTAGATCGGCTAACTTCCGAGGGTATGATTCGAGAGATCCTGACAACACGGACATGAAGTGGTGACAAGAAGAAACAAGCCGACAAGGCACAAATGGCGACGCCGAGTAATCCGTCTGATTAATTTTTTGAGTGCCGGCCGGCGCCGCCATTGCTATAACGTTAGCAATATAACGCGACATATCTCATTTACGTCCACTACTTCCCCTGCTGTTGCCGTTTCAATTCCCGCTCGCGCAGTTCTTGCAAATACGCCTCATACTCTTTTTGGGCGGCTACGGGGTCTTGAGTTGAAGAGCTTGGGAGATTCGCTGCTGCATTGGCCGCCTGTGTGCCGTATTTTTTCCAAGGGCCTTGCGGCACCTGACTTTCCTCCACAAATCTCCAATGGATTTTGGTTCCCGATTGAATTGCGAGGTAATCCCGGACCGATGGTGAAATATCGATACCCGCCGCCCCGTTTTGGGTGGCTTTCGGCGGCTTGTTGCCAAAGACGTATGCCCAATCATCCGTCACCCACGGTCCACAATCTTCCCACTGCGCGAAACAACTCTTCTGATTTACAAAAATCTGAATCCATCGCCCTTTCAGCACCGTCTTACCCGGATCTGGTTTTAAACGTGAAAACCAAGGAATTACCACAGAAGCCTCCGGTTTGTGCTGCTTCCAGGACAGCAAATCATTGTACGGTAGTGCGATGTAAAACGGATTCAACTTCGGCACAAAATCTTTTGGCCGGAACTCCCCAGTCGCGTGATTTGCAATCCGCTTCAATGAATCTGGATTGTCGTATCCACCGAAATTCTCCATCCACTTCGTATCCCAAGAGGACTTGCAGTTCGGGGTCGGATTCCGATCCGTCGGTTGTTCCCCACACCAGAAAATGGTAGCAGTCACATAGGTTTTCCAAGGGTATTTGATGACCTTCGTGGGCTGCGCTGGGCGAATGGGATTAGTTGGGCGGTTACCGGTTGGTATGACCACCTTCGGCCCCTCCTGAGAATTTTGGGAAAATCCCATATCCTGTGCTAAAAAACACAAAATAAGACTAAGATTTCGGGGGGAAACGGAGATGTAGGGGCGAAATATCAATCGATTGATTCAGGATTTGGTGGGCATTTTCTATCTTGCAACAAATCCGATATCAATCCCAAGATCGTTCACCAATCCGATGCATCGATTTGTCATTTCCATTTTTCTCATCATCTCCTCCCTAGCTGGAGCTGCTGAATATCGAACCTGGTCAAATCCCGACAAGACCAAAACCTTCGAGGCTGAATTCGTTAGCCGCAAAGACAATCGCGTGACTCTGCGCCTGAAAAATTTTAAAACCATCACTGTGGAGATGGATAAACTCCACAGTGATGATCAACAATGGGTCAACCAAAATAAATCCGCCCAGAGCGGCGCCACCGTTAACAAAAGTATCAAAAAAATCGATGAAAACGCGGTGTTCGACACTCTCGTTTTCGGTGATAACCGGGACACCGTTACCAAGAAACTTTACGCGAGCAAACTCGTCACTCCAACTGTCGAACTCACCCACATCGGACGAACTGGACTCAACAACGTCTTCAACACCCGTGAAAAAATCGCAGGACTCACCTGCTCGTTGACCTTTAATTGGAGCGAATCTGGCGAACTGATTGAGGTCACTTTGCAGTCGGAAGACAAAAGCGCCCAAGAATATTCAACGACTCTAAAAGACTGCTGGAAGGAGATGGAGCAATTATTGATCTCTATCTACGGCAAGTCAAAAAACTCCACGCAAATGGCACAAGTAAACTCGCTGAAAGACGATCAAATGCTCGCAAGCCACGTATGGGATCTTGATCAAGGCGGAAGTATTTTACTTGGCACCTCAAAATTGAACGGCAGCTATCAGACCGTCATTAGATTCACTAAACAAGTTTATCCATAAGTCTCCGACTATGCCGGAGCTACCTGAAGTCGAAACCACACGTTTAGGGATTTCACCTCATCTCATCAGTCATCAAATCCTTGAAATTATCATCCGGCGCTACGATCTGCGCTGGCCGGTTTCAACCAACCTACCAGAACTCGAGGGTGCGACCTTTATCTCGGTCAAAAGAAGATCCAAATATCTCCTGTTAGAAACCGACACCCAGGACGTCATCCTGATCCACCTCGGGATGTCTGGAAGCTTACGCATCATCCCACCTGGCGATGATTGGAAAAAGCACGATCACATCGGGATCACCGTCGGAAAGAATTTACAACTCCGTTACCACGATCCACGCAGGTTCGGATTGATCATGCGGATTGCCGCATCGGAAGTTCAGACCCATCCGCTACTCGCAAGCCTCGGCCCCGAACCACTGGAGCCTGATTTTACTGCAACTCATCTGCACAAGGCATTGCAGGGAAAATCCATTCCCATCAAAGTCGCCATCATGGATGCGAAGATCGTGGTTGGCGTTGGAAACATCTATGCATCCGAGAGCTTGTTCCGCTCCGGTATTCATCCCCTGCTGCCATCAAACAAGCTCACCAAACCGCGCGCCAAAAAGCTCGTCACAGCGATCCGCGAGGTTCTAACAGAATCAATCACCCAAGGCGGCACCACCCTAAGGGATTTCCTTAATTCCGATGGTGAACCCGGCTATTTCAAACAACGCTTGTTCGTCTACGATAGAAAAGGCGAGCCGTGCCGCGTTTGCGGAACTCCCATCTCTCATCAAGTCCTCGGACAACGAGCCACCTACTGGTGCCCGAAATGCCAAAAACGCTAGCTGAGTTAGATAGAATAGAATTAGAGCTGGGTCTGTCTTTGGTTCAAATTCACTTCAAATCCTTGGGAATCAAAATCACCGAATACGCATCCAACTCATATCGCATTCCCGTCTTGCTGCAGATCTCCTTCAACACCTCTTCAAACGATGCATCACGGATCTGGAGTTTATCGATGTATGGCGTTTCCATTCCCTTGGGAATATACAGCACAAAATTAATTCCCTTTCTACCTGCGTCTATTGATGTGACATCAAGTTCTGCTGATCTTAAACGAAGAAAATCAATTGCCTCATGGATGGATGTGTTTTCGAAATCAACACGGGGCAAACGAATTTGACTCAGCTTCTGGGAAATAACCGTCGTATCGCCATTTTCCTCCAACAAGGAACCAACATCATCCCATGCTGCATTGGGATCATTTGTAAAAATCGTTATTACTCTCTCATCCATCTTGCACTGCAAATTTGTCATCATACAAATATATCTCAAAGCAGCAGCGATAGAAACATTTCTGAGTCTTAGCTCAGGTATTCTCAGCGAATTAAGCTCTCCACCAGCGAGGAGATCCTTACTGCTTTGATCCACCAAACCCGAATAAGTAGCAGTCTTAGGTCGCCGAATCACCAAATTGAATCCCATGCTCTCATTTGGAACAGGTGGATCAATCTCTGATGCCCTTAAACGAATAAAGTCCAAAGCCTCCTCAACCGTCCTATCTTCAAAATCAATTCGTGGTATGATGAAGCTCCTTAGCCTGTTGGCTATGATCGCTTCAACAGGATCTATCTCAGCCTCTTCAGCAACTTGTTCCTCAACTATCGCTACATTTCCACCAAAAGGATCAACTACCGCATTATTTCCATCAAAAGGATCAACTACCTCTGCCTTCTCCACACTCTCAACTTTTTCAGAGCAACCACAAAACACAAACCCCACCAACACGAGAACGAGCCATCGATAAAAAAACCTTTGCATCATCAAACCATGAATAAAATCCCAAGCTTGTCGATCATCACGTCGCTGGGACCGCGAGTTTGTATACTAACTCTTGGATCATTTTCATCAGCCCAGCTCTGCGTCTCCTCTGTGACCTCTGCGTCTCTGCGGTTCCCTCTTCTTGAGATTTAAAATTTAAAGTTTAAAATTTCAATTCAGCCGTATCCCCGTATCGGTCTGCGTGATCAACCGCTTCTTCAACAACGCTCCGAGCGTTTGCTTGAACGTCCGTTTCGAGACTCCCAGCTCGCTGTAGATTTCTTCCGCCGAGCTTTTATCGGTCAATGCCCAGAAGCCACCGCGTGCGACGAGTTCGCCGATAATCTGTTTCTCCAGATCATCCACCCGCGCCCGACCTGGAGGCGTGAGAATGAGATCGATCTTTCCATCACCTCTAACCGCCGCGACCCAACCCTTGAGTTTCTCTCCGAGCGAGAGCTTTTGGAAAACCTCGTTCGAATACAACAAGCCGGTGTGCGCATCGTTGATGATGGCTTTGTATCCCATAGGGGTTTTACCATAAACCGTCAGATCCACAGCCTGACCTGATTCATAAATCGCTGGGGTGATATCAATGTGACGCGCTATGCGTGCCGTGGCCATCAGGCGTTGGCTTTGTTCATCGACCAGCACTTTCACCAAATAACTTTTACCCGGCTCCATGCGAGTTTTCTGCTCACGAAATGGCACGAGCAGATCTTTCGATAAACCCCAATCCAAAAACGCCCCCACCCCAGTCACCGCCACACATTGCAGTTTCACAAATTGCCCCGGCATCGCACGCGGTGTTTTAAGGGTCGCCACCAAGCGATCCTCGGAATCGAGATAGATGAACACATCCAACTCTTCACCGATCACCCACTCTCTCGGCATCTCTCCGCGTGGTAGTAAAATTTCACCTAGATTTTCGGCATCAAGAAACACCCCGAACGGTTGTTCACGGACGATTCGAAGATTCGCTCTGGTGCCAATTTTAATCATAATGATGGAAGAGAACCGCGAATGAACGCTAATGGACGCGAATGATAGAAATTCCAATCAAGCACACGTGAAATCATCACAAAATAGTTTGGCATGGTTTTCATAGGATTGGATTAGTGTTTATTCGCGTTCATTCGCGGTTAGAAATTTAAAACCCTAAGGAGTGAAGTCTTTAGGCGCGAGGAGGATTTTCTCTATTGGATGTTTCGTGACGATATTCCCCAAGCTACCACGCGATTTGATCCCGAATTCCGCGAAGTGCACCGGACGCGTGAGGTTGCGCAGGCGCAGTCCGGATTTCATGTGCACAATAAGCATCTGTGCCGAACTCTCCTCGTTAGTGTTATGCCATTTGAAATACAGCACCTTACTACCCGGCGTGCCTTTCGTGAGATCGTATTCTTTATCGCGTGTCGTTCCACCCACGGTGAAACGTTTAGCCATCACGTTGCCGTCTTTGCCATCGCGATAGATCATCGAGTAAATCAAATCCTCATCCTTGCGATACACCGCCACTCGCAACGGCTTGGGCCCAACGAACAATTTATCCGCGACCTTGGTGATCTTCATTTTACCATCCGCAGTGAAAATGATGATGTCATCCAACATCGAGCATTTCTCCAACGCCTCTTCTTTTTTCAAACTCGTTCCAGCAAATCCGTTCTTCGCATCGAGGTAAAGCGTCTCAGTTGCAGCAACAACCTGTGTCCTATCCACTCGTGCGAAAGATGAAATCTCAGTCAGGCGCTTGCGGTCTTTGCCGTATTTTTTTCCAAGCTCCTCATACCAACGGATCGTGTAACGCGTCAGGTTGCGGAGGTTCTTTTCCGCCTCCGTAATTTCATCTTCGATCGCCTTGATCTCCTCATCCGCCTTGAAGGCATTGAACTTAGAAATGCGTTTGATGCGGATCTCGGTCAGACGCACCAAATCCTCTTCGGTCACATCGCGCTTGAGTAATTTTTTGTACGGCTTCAAACCATCATCAATCGCTTTCAACACCGCTTCCCAGGTCTCGGCTTCACGATGTCGCGGTAGATGCGTTTCTCGATGAAAATTTTCTCCAAGGATGAGAAATGCCATTTGTCGCCGAGTTCGCTGAGCTTGATTTCGAGCTCAAGTTTCAACAACTCCTTGGTGAGTTCCGTAGTGCGACGCAGAATTTCACAGACCCCGAGAAACGCAGGCTTTCCATCGACAATCACGCCAGAGTTAGGTGAAATGCTAACCTCACAATCGGTAAACGCATAAAGTGCATCCCGCGTGTTTTCCGGATCAGCACCCGCCGGCAAATACACCAAAATATCCGCATGCGCCGCGGTGTTATCCTCGATCTTCTGAATCTTGATCTTGTTCTTATCCGCCGCCGCAACAATCGAATCCATCACCCCACCCGTAGTCGTC
This sequence comes from Akkermansiaceae bacterium, assembly GCA_031431855.1. Taxonomy (GTDB): domain Bacteria; phylum Verrucomicrobiota; class Verrucomicrobiia; order Verrucomicrobiales; family Akkermansiaceae; genus Luteolibacter. The sequence goes on from JANPEG010000072.1 coordinate 35,739, forward strand.
CCGAACGGAATTTCGGTAATTCTCAAAATGCCTTTTTTCTCAGCATCGATTCTTGCACGTACCCGAATCTTTCCACCGCGCAAGCCTTCTTTGTATTCGCTCGCGTCCATGATTCCACCTGTCGGAAAATCAGGAACCAAATCGAACGGTTCTTTCCGCAAACAAGCCACCGCAGCGGTGATGAGTTCATTGAAATTATGTGGCAAAATCTTACACGCAAGACCCACCGCAATTCCCTCAACACCCTGCGCAAGCAAGAGTGGAAATTTCATCGGTAAAGTCAGCGGCTCCTGATTCCGTCCATCATACGACGGCAGCCAATGCGTGGTCTTCGGGTTGAACGCCACCTCCAACGCAAACTTTGTCAAACGCGCTTCAATATAACGCGGCGCCGCCGCACCATCTCCGGTCAACGTGTTTCCCCAGTTTCCTTGGGTATCGATCATCAGATCCTTCTGCCCGAGCTGCACCATCGCATCGCCAATCGATTGATCCCCGTGCGGATGGTATTTCATCGTATTTCCCACCACGTTCGCCACCTTGTTGTAGCGGCCGTCGTCGAGCTCACGCATCGAATGTAAAATACGCCGCTGCACCGGTTTCAACCCATCATGCAAATGTGGCACCGCCCGTTCCAAAATCACGTAGCTCGCGTAATCTAGGAAATAATCAGAATACATCATCCCTAGGGAAATATGCTGGTCCGGATCGTTACTCATAGGCGCAATGTGGTAGTGGACGAGACGATCCCGTGCAAGCATTGCTTCGTGGGAATCTGACAGAATCGTGAAAACCCCAGCCTTGAAACATCCAGCCTGCCCCCTACGTTCCTTTACAAATGAATGAATCACGGATCGGACGGAGAAATTTAATCAAACTGGGCGGACTCGGGGCGGTGGCTTCTTTGCTCAGCGGCTGCGAGAAAAAGCCTGAAAGCAAGAAGTCCGATAAAGTCAAAGGCATCGTGTTCATGGTCTCTGATGGCATGAGCCACGGCGTCCTCACCATGGCGGAAAATTTCTCCCACATCGTCCACGGCAAAGGCACCCGCTGGTGGGAACTTATCAACGATCCCCAATCCACCCGAGGCCTCATGGAAAACAGCTCAGCGGATTCCTACGTCACCGACTCCGCTGCTGCCTCCTCCGCATGGGGCGGCGGTATGAAAATCAACAACAACTCCATCAACGTCCGACCCGATGGCAGCGAATCCACACCCATCCACCGCCACCTAAAAAAACTCGGACATCGCACTGGACTCGTCACAACTACCACCATCACCCACGCAACACCTGCCGGCTTCGCTGCGGTTACCAAAAGCCGTGACGACGAACACCTCATCGCTCCCCAATACCTCGGTGTGGTCGATATCCTCCTCGGCGGAGGAAAGAAATTTTTTGATCCTAAACAACGCGTCGATTCCCGTGATTGGCTCACCCCTTACCAAAAATCCGGTTACGAAATCCTCCTCGATCGCGATTCACTTTTAAAATCCAACAGCCAACAAGTCCTCGGGATCTTCAGCGACAAGCATCTGCCCTTTGAAGTGGACCGACTCAACAACGCTGAGCTCAAAAAACAAACCCCCACTCTTTCAGAAATGTCTGAGTTCGCGCTCAAACGTTTCCTGGCAGGTGAGGAAAAATTCCTACTCCAGATCGAAGGTGGTAAAGTCGATCACGCAGCACACGCCAATGATGCCGCCGCTTTACTCTGGGATCAGCTCGCGTTCGATAACGCACTTGCGAAAGTATTGGAGATGACCGCAGACCGCGATGATATCTTGGTCATCGTCACCAGCGATCACGGCAACGCCAACCCAGGACTCAACGGCACCGGAAAGGAATATACAAAATCCAACGACGCTTTCAAATCGATCACAAAAATGACCGCTTCTTATGAGACCATCTTGCAAACTTGGGGGAAATCCAAAACTAACACCGCCGAAGCCCTCGCCGCTCTGGTCGAAGAAAAGCTCGGCTTCAAACTAGCCGCCGCAGAATCTGAAGCTCTCTTCTCCAGCATCACCAAAGGCGAAACTATCGAATGGAGCGATCAGTTGGATAACCCCAACGGCCTGCTTGGCCAAATCGCTGGCAACCACACCGGCATCGGCTGGACCGGCGTCTCCCACACCTCAGACCCCACCATGCTATCCGCCATCGGCCCACAAGCCGAACGCTTCTCCGGCATAGTCCCAAACCACGAAGTCCACAAACACTTTGTCGAACTACTGGCCTAACCGCTTACGCAACTGATCACTCTTCATCCTTCTTTTTCTTCATTCAAAAATCCAAAATCAACAATCGTCAATCGTCAATCGTCAATAAATCCAGACAATCTTCACCCACCATGCCAAATCCCGTTCGCGTCGAGCTCATCGCCCTACTCCCTACTCAGGCAGGTTGCGCCGTTTTTCTTGGTGATGGCTCGAAAGTGATCTTGTTCTACATCGATCCTGCGGTCGGCCTTTCGATCAATGCCGTGATGACCGGACAAAAACCGCCACGCCCCCTCACCCACGATCTTTACATGTTCACGCTTCAGGCTTTCGGCGCACAAGTCTCCCGAGTCGTGATCCATGCGGTCGAGGGCGATGTCTTCTTCGCTCGTTTAATCCTCACGGCAGAAAACGAGATCATGGAAAAGAAAATCATCGAGCTCGATGCACGCCCATCGGATTGCTTGGCCATCGCCGCACGTGCGGAAGCTCCGTTATATGTAACCCGCGCCGTTTGGGATTCATTGGAAGATCGCAGCTCCTTCCTAGAGCAAATGAAAATCCAAGGCGATATCGATCAGTTGTGAATCGATTAAGCTAACTTCGGAACCTCCAACCTGAACCCCGGGATCCTTGAGAATATTAACTCTCCGCTGGCCATCTCTGCAAAGAACGCCCCGTTCACCAAAGCGCTTCTCCCAACCACGTTTTCATCCCTGCTAACTCCAGAGGAGATCCGGCTTTTCACCACTCCATATCCCTTCATTTATCTCGATTCGGCGTGATCGCACTCAAGACATAAATGCCCAAAATCTTAGCTCAAAACTGTTTGTATGCCTGGCAGGAATGGCAGTTTATTAATGATGGAATGAAGTAACGATTTATACTTCTCAAACCCTCACCCGCAAATCCCTAACACTCCATAGCGTCCCTCCCGCTCCTTTTCCTACACCCCGCATCTTCCTCGCTCCGTCTATTCGCTTCTCTGAAAACCTCTCCCGCGCGGCGTCAAACGCATCGTTTACGAAAGTCTTGCTGCCAATCACTGCCCCATCGGAAAAATACCTCACACGCGTCCGCAAGATCTTCGCCATCCCTAGCTCAGGTAAACGTGACTCATCGTGGGGGCGATCATTGGTCGCCCTCCTTCCTTCTTTGCTTTCCTCAATCGCCGCAGAACGTTGAATCTTCGCATTCGATGGCTTCCGCTCCAACGCCATTCCCATCAACCTCCGATACTGGCGCGATGCCTGTTTCCACTTCGTCGCATCAAATCCCACATCACGATCCGACATCATTGCCCTCACTAATCCCTCCCGCGCCTTCTTGCCATTTCCTCTCGACCCTCCGCCCACTGCCTCCCCATAACTACTCCAACGGTATTCCGCAGGATCTTCCACCATCTTCGCCCTAACAGGATTTAGATCGATGTAAGCTGCCATCACTCGTGCCGCCGTGCCGCTCTCTACGATCACGCTTTTAAATCTATCCTCCCACAACCTTCCCTTCCGTTTGTGCTGGCCGTTGAACCACTGGGTAAACCGTTGCATCAAACCTTTCATGAACTGACTCAGATCTTGCATCCGATGTATGAACCGGCCCTTGATTTCCTCTACCCGCTCCGGGTTTCCACCCTCCAATCCACCCTCGTGCCTCGCTTCGTGGATTTGTGATGCCACATCCACCACAAACGCTTCGCTATATAAAGCCTTGAGACGATTCAGAAACACATCATCGGCAATACCTTCCTCCGGCCTAGGCGGAACCTCCACCAGTAAATGGATGTGATTACTCATGATGCAATACGACAAAACTCGGCACCCGCTGAAATTCTCATACATCCGCATGAACATCCGGAATTTTTCCTTCTCCTCCACCCCAAACGCAAACCGCCGCTCCACAACCCTTGAAATACAATGGTAAATCGAAGGTTTCTCCAATGAATCCTTCCAGGGAGATATCCAACGCGCGCGTCTCATGCACTCACATTACAGAATACTGCTCATATGACCAGTATTTTTTCTATAAAGGGTCTGTCCCTTAACAACAAAGGGTCTGTCCCTTAACAACAATCTCTTGGGGCTAACTCCGAAGCCTGAGAAACGCGGCGGACCGATTGGGCGCGCACGCCAGGTCTTCGAGCAAGTCAGTCAATTGCCACGCGCACAACAACGCAAAATTGTTGATGTCGTGGAAGCATTGGTGGCGCAAGCCTCTTGAGTTCTTTTTCTCGTGGGTGGGGACGCGCTGGGCGGTGAGAGCGTTAGCGATTCACTGCCCTGCTGCGGCCAAGGGCGGGGGATGGATGCGGGTTGTGGCGGGGAAGCGGATTGATACCCCAACGTTGCGATGACGGGATTAGCTGCTCTCGAAACATGCTTGCCGCAGCCGACTACGGCCCGACCACCCGCCTTCGCCGAGGCTACGGCGGGCAGGCCCACGGCATTGC
>JANPEG010000073.1:0-72633 GCA_031431855.1 Akkermansiaceae bacterium
CTTTCAAGCCCAGCGGACTCATGCCGCCTTGCACTTCCTCGCCTTTGGCTTCGAACGGCACGGTGTAAATTTTACCCTCGCCGTAGGAGAGGTTGAGCAACGATCCGCGCAGCGTTTTCCATGCAGCGTTTTCAGGCACCCAGAGCAGCTCAGCAGGGGAGCGATCAAAGCTGTTTGTGATCCAGCACAGCGGTTGCTTCATCGCGGTGTCCGATTCGTCGGTGCTGTCGTGGTAGCTCCACATGTTTCCGTAGAACACATTTTTGCCTTTCGGCTTCACCCAGTTGATGCGGTTTTTCGGCGTCCAGTTGCCTTCTTGATCGGTGACCATGAAACTTCCATCAGGATTCAAACACACGCCGTTCGCTGCGCGGAAACCGTTCGCGAGGATCTCGGTTTTCAATCCGTCCTTACTGACTTTCAACAAGGTGCCGTGATGCGGAACGAGCGCGGGTTTTCCGTGGCGCGCGGATTTCGCGTAATAAAGATTTCCTTCCGCGTCAGCTTGCAAGCCCATCGCGAATTCATGGAAATGCTCGGTGACTTGGTGGTCGCTGTTAAAGCTTTCGATGAAATCGGTTTCGCGATCGCTATTCGTGTCACGCAGCAACGCGATCATGTTACGGCAGCTCACATAAATTTTTCCATCGATGATTTTCAGACCGAGCGGTTGGAACAGCCCCGTGCAAATCAACTGCCATTTCAGTTCGCCTTGGCTTTGATCGATGCCATCGACGATCCAGACCTCGCCGTTCCAAGTGCAGACGGCAGCGCTTTTTCCGCCTTCGAAGAAATCAAATCCCGAGGTGCGCATCCATGACTTCCATGGATTGTCTTTCGATTCCGGAGTCTCGAACGTATCAACCGCCCATGCACCTTCTGCTGGCTGAGTTTTGATCTGAGTGGTTAAAATCTTATCAAAACGTTTTACCTGAAGCCGTTCAATGGGTGGCAGAATGGGGAGCACAAACACCTCCGCTTTGCCTGCTTGATAACGTATCCCAAAACTGAACGGCTTCTTGCTGGCTGCTAAAATGTGCACCTGTTTGTCATCGAGGCGTAGTTTCAATTCTTTGCTACTAGGTCCGCAGTAGAACCAGCGTTCAAAAATATTTTCACCAGCAAGTTTCGGGGTTTCTTTGATTTCGCAATCGCCGACAGTGTAGCGGATGGCGGTATTTCCTCCGTCAAATTCCAACCCTTTGAAATGCACCCAACTGCGTGGCAGCGGGCCATAAGGAAGATTGTCGCGACCGATGATGCGCAGGTCTTTGAAATCACCGGTTTCAGGATTCGCCCATGCTGGCTCGTTAGGGAAGGTGAAATGTTTATCTCCAACGATGCTCGTATGCGTGCCGTGCGAACCATCGAAGCCAATGCCTTTCCAATCGATGAAATCCTTTCCCGTCCAGATCGCCGCGACGCGCATCGTGTCGTGTTCGTAAAGCATCCAGGCATTGCCTTTGGAAACCCCGCCGGGGCCTGGATCCAAACGCACGGTCAGACCTTTTTGCGCGATGTTTCCTTTATCAACTTGCAGGGTCCAGAACAAGGCGTTGCCGTAATCCTGCAGAAGGTATTGCGGTTGTTTTTCCTGAGGCGCTTGCTCTTGAAGCTGGCTCATCCCGCGTGGTAGGGAGGCGAGGTATGCGTCATCGACTGCGGTGAAAATCTTGTCGTTCTTGCCCTTGATGAACTCCTCGCGGAGGTAATGGATCACATCATATTTCTGCGAGGTTGTGTATTGTGGCATCGCTATCATCTGGCCGTAACCTTTTTCCAAAGTCTGGAACATGCGGTAGGGATCGGCGCCGTTTTTGAGATCACCGAGGTGGAAACGCGGAGCGGTGGGCAGCGAGCCCGGTTGATCGAGCGTGCCGTGACAGGTCACGCACAACTGAGTGTAAATCACTTTTCCTCTCTCCAAACTTTTCTTGTCCCAAGCTTTCACCAGCGCTTCGTGATCGGAAAGCGCGAGCGGCTGCACCACCGAACGATGCATTTCAAACTCGCCTAGAATTTCAAGCTGCAAGCGGATCGGGTGTCCGAGGACTTCGCCCGCTTTCGCATCAGGAGCTTTCGCTTTCGGTATCCAGTTGAACTCGGGAGTGTTGACCGCCATCGCATTGCCTTTCGACAACTGGCCGATCTCCTCCGCATTCAGCGTGCGACCCCAAAATCTAACACCTGAAATTTTTCCTTTGAAATAATCCGTGAGATTGGCCGATGCCATACCGATTTGGAAAACCGGATTCTGCGGATCCTGTGTTGTGAACTTTTCACGGGTTCCCTCAAGCTCGCCATTGAGATACAGATTGATCTTCCCCGACTCCGATGTGACCACGGCAACGTATTTCGTTCCGGGTTTTAAAACCGTTTTGCCTTCGATCTTTCCGATTTCTGCGATCTCATAGACCAGCTTGTTGTCTCTCACGTATAAGGCTTTGCAATCCGTCGCCCATTTCCCCTGAGGTAAAGTTTTGGCAAACAGCCCGCCGCCTTTTTTATCCGGAGTGAACTCAACCATCGTGGTGAAATTTCTATCCAATCTGATAAGTTCGGTGGATGTCGCGGCATCAGCGGCCATCGACGTTTCACCCATTTCGCTGTTAGGAATGTCGCGACCTTTTTCGACCACTAAGCCATCGACCCAAACACGAAAGCGCGCAGGCAAGTTTCCAGAATGCTCATAGGCGACTTCGATTTTACGATTTTTCCCGGCGGGAAGTTCGACTTCCGTGCCTTTTCGCAAAATCAAATACGCTGCCTGCTTCGCATCGTATTCCGCGATGAAACGGAAGTTCGCGTGTTCCGCTGTCGCATCCATTGTCTCCCCGATTTTCCCTTCTTTGAAAATCGGGGTAAATGTTTTGGCTAGCTCCACTGATGTGGGAACTGCCTCTTGAGCATAACTAGTTAGAATGCCAAGACCCAATAATGCTGTGATCCTAGCATGTGCGACGAACGAAGATTTCATGAATCGGTATTTCGGAGATGTTCTACTTTGCCTTCGGTATCGCATTCAGGGTGTAGAATCCCTCGAGTGTTTTCCAAACAGGCAAATTATCAAATAGTGGAGCGGCATCTTTAAACTGAAGATGATAAAGACGGCCTGTCCATTTATCGCCTGTTCCGAAACCTTCAAAATCAACGAGCAAGGATTTGCGATCCGCGGAGAGAGTGACATTGGCGATGACCTCATCGCGCTGGTCGTGACGTGGAGAACCGTATTCAGCGAGATTGGTATAGAACCATGATTTCACGGTGAGTGCTTGTTTCAATTGATCAGGATTGACATTCGCGCCGATAGGTTGGGTGAACTGGATGTCGTAACCTGTTGGTGTGGCAATGATTTTTGAAATGTCTGCGGCAACCGTTTTGCCATCGTAGATCACGTGTTGAAGAGCCGCTTGGTTTCCACCTTTAGCCGTCCAGCCGCGACCGGTTTGACCTAACAGCATGCTGCCATCCGGAAGGAAAACTGGACGCATGATACCGGATGCCAAACCTCTACCAAATGGAATCGTGCAACCTTGATCCTGTCCGTCGACCACTTCAGTCACGACACGCATCAACTGCGAGAGCGTTTGATCACCAACAAACATCTGGTTCTTATACACCCCGAATTTCCCGCCTGTTAGATCCCATGTGAGGTTGCCAGGCGAATTCGCCATCATGGCGTGTGGAAGCCAGACCGCTCCTTTGCGGAGTTTGTCTTTCCACAAATCGTAGTTCAGCTCCGGTGCATCCGGAACCATTCCCGGCAAGGACTCGAGGCCTGACATATGTCCGTAAAACTTGCCTCTTTCGAGCGGAACGATTTTTGAGGAGCCGACATATTCGCCTTGGTTTTCCGCATACCAGATCCGCCCATCAGGAGCGATGCCTATCCCTGCAGGACTCCGCAGACCGAGAGCAAAGGTTTCGGTTTTTCCTTCGGGAGTGACACGCATTGCCCAACCACGATAGCCACCCATGCTGCCCATGAATCTTCCGCCGGCACGCCATGAAGCGCGATCCAGCTTATCTTCATGCGAGAGGTTCAGCAGGAAATAATAATTTCCCGCAGCATCTCTCACCGGACCGTGAGCGTATTCATGATAATTTCCGTGAAATCCATAATCATCAGAGACGGTTTGGAATTCATCCGCGCGACCATCGCCGTTCTTATCGCTGATGCGAGTGAGCTCAGGTTTCTGAGTGATGACGATGACGTCGCCTTTGTCGTCCTCGATGCAAACTCCGAGCGACTCGTAAATGCCCTCCGCAAACAATGACCATTCGCCATTGCGTATGCGCCAGACACCTGCAGCACGCGTTGCGAACACCATCGTGCCGTCTTTGGCGACCGCGATTCCGGTTGGTTCGAAAAGTTGCACACGACCTAACAGATCGAGAGGTGAAACCCAATCTTCCAAACTGTATCCTGCTGGAAGTTCCGTAGCGGCTTTGCCTGGTTTCGAAGGCTGGGTCACAAGTTTCTGCGGGGCCCAGTTTTCTGTTTTGCTGCTGGCTTCTCGTACCGCTGGCTCGACTTTGATTTGCGCCTGAAGAGTGAACGGACCTTTCTCGCCTGCTGGAATCGACCACTTGCCGTTTTCTAACACACCGCCAACAACTTTCAGATCACTTAGCTGACTGGCGGCGATTTGGAAACTCTGCGCATCTTTGGTTGCGCCGCTGAGTGTGATGGCGATCGCACCTTTTTCACTAAGCGATATCGTTTGTTCAAACGTGTTTTTACCTACTCGGAAGCGGAAAGTTGGATCAGCATTTCCAGTTGGCGAGCGATGACCCAGAAACTCCGCGTCGAGCTTCGTGAGTCGCTCCATGAAATCCACATTATCCCAAAGATGTTTTTCAACCGCGGCATAATCTTGTGCATCGGGTTCTTTGAATTCGAAATCGACGGGTGCGCCGCTACTGGTGAGAGGTTGCATAAGAGCGATACCTTCGTAATGAACTTTCGCGCCTTTGCCCAAGTTCGGAAGATCGCGGCCGCGTGAGGTGCGCTCTTGCGTGAGATTCAAAAATCCGCCCGACCAAATGCGGCGAACGGAAAGCATGCGTGGATCAAAGGTGTAGTTCATGCCATTCGGCTGACCCACATGCAATGCGCGACCACTCGATCCTTTGATCGCGGCACGGAAAACACGTGTGCGATCCGTCACGATTTCCTCGTTCGGGATATCGATGATGTTGGTCGGCTCGGCTGCGACCTTACGTTTCACCATGACAGTCGCGGGGCCTTGATCCGCTCCTTCGGCAAGCGTGCGTAAATAATGATAAACCGATTCCATATCCTCATCGGAAACCAATTCCTTCACATAGTTCGGCATAATCGCTGTATACGCCACGTCTTTCATCGGGCCCTGTTCACCAATCACCAATTCATCCCATGACTTGCGCAACGATCTTTCGAAATACGCACGATCCGCTTTCACGATCGTTTCCTTGCCAGCTATCATCACCTTGCGCTCTCGTGGTGTGGTTAGAAAAACTCCGAAAATATTCGGGCCTGTTTTATTAGATGGATCGTTCTTCGTGACCGTATGGCACTCGGAGCAACCCACTGTTTCAAAAACTTTTTTTCCTGCCGCTACTGCATCGACTTCGACTTCCGCCGCTGCAACCCAACCTGCTCCAAGAACAGGCATTAACATCCATTTGGTAAAACTCATGATGATAAAATTCTAAATACTATTTCTTTGGTTGATCCGCAGCTGCGGGTTTTTTCGGTTTCAGGCGTAAGATGACTTTCGTGTCGATTGGGGGAATATGAGCGGTATCGACGGACCAGACGAGACCTTCGTTTGCGTGTCCGTGAATACCTGGCAGCGCGAGCAGCTCATCGCCAAAGGTCGCGAGCGAGATGACGTTGCCAGCTTGATCTGCTAGATATATCGGATCATTTTCGCCGTCCTTAAAAACGTGTGAACCGGTAAACAAAAACGTATGCGTCGGAAAAGTGCGGTCTTCCTTTTTCTCTTCCGGATCCGGTATGCCGTCGAAGCTTTCCTCCTCTCCTTTGATCAGAAATTTTTTGATCGGATGTTCTTCAAGTTCGCCGGCTTTGTTTGCGAACACCAGATAGACATCGATTTCCTGGCCGCGAGGTTCGAGATCGACCCAACGCGGTCCGTCTTCGGTTTGGACTTCCTTGCGCATCGCGGGGTTGCCGGGCACTGCGCCGATCAGAAGCAAGGCGGCGTGGATGTGCGCGGCCTTGGGCTCGACCATAATCATCGATTCGTGCTCTTTGCTGTCCTTCGTGCAGGCGATCAATTCTAACATTCCTTCGGTCAGGCAGACTTTGGCATCGACATCGATGTAGCCTTTTTTCACCAAAATCTTCATTCCCGGCATGACCAATTCTTCACGATTATTCGCCAGTTTGATCAGCTCCTCGGCCTTTTTTATCTCTTCCTCATTCTTCGGTTCTGCGGGTTTTGCCTTCTCTTCAGCCTTCACCTCGGTTTTCGGGGCCTCCTTAGTTGGTTCTTCCGCATGGATCGGCGAGCTCAGCGTAAACCACGTCATGGTGATGATGACGGTTAGTAAATACAGGGCTAAAGTTTTCATGTTTTAGATGGATGTGACCCAAGATTTTTCGGAACAGATGGGAATGTCGCAGCTTGCAGAGATTATTCAACGCGAGAAATCGGTTCAAACTTTCGCCTTCATGGAGCCAGTTTTTCCCAATCTTCCTTGGTCATGGGTTTGATTTGATACTCCATCATGGTCAGCCATTTGCCTTCTTCTTTCACCAATAATATTTCAAACGCATAGTATTCCGAAATCGGCTCCGCGTCCTTTTTCTTTTGTGTATAAAGGAAAATCCCAGATTCATGCGCCGTCTGGGTATCACCGTAACGATGAGCGAAGCGGAAATCCACGGATGCCTCGATGTCGCCAGCCTTGGTGTCATCGAACTCGGTTTTCCAGCGATTCAATGCCTGCCCGATCGGGTAACTCGCGCGTTTCGCTCCTGTCACAAACACGGCTTTTTCGTGAAACGTCGCTTTGTATGCTTGAAAATCGCCCTGGTTCACCGCTCGTGAAACCTCTTTCCAATAGACATCCAACTCGGCAAGGCGGGCGGGTTCCCCATCTTCCAACGGCGTCACTTTATAACTGCGGATCGCAATCGGGCCGTGGTCGCCTTGAATCGCAATCGGGCCAACTTTCGCATCGCCTTCAAGCGGAGCCGATTGCGTATGGCCGGTGGTCGACACGTTTTCCTGCACCAACTGGCCGTTCACCGTGACTCTTTCAAAGGTCGCGCTTTTGAATTTTTTCCCTGCTTCGTCGAAGCGTGGCGCGCGAAACACGATTTCCATCGTCTGCCATTCGCCCGGTTGCTTGGCGGCGTTCACTTTCGGCGCTGTGCCCTCGTAGCCTTGACGGGCTTTCGGACGATTCGGATCCCAGCGCTGATACAAGCCCCCGAGATCGCCGGAGCCAAATTTCGCGCGTCCAAAGCTATCTAGGATCTGAATTTCATAGCGACCCATCACATACACCCCGGCGTTTGAACCTTTTGGAACCATGAATTCCAGCTCGATCTTCACGTCGCCGAATTCCTCCTTGGTCAGCAAATACGGGGCCTTTTCCGGCTTGGTGGTCGAGTTCACCAAAATTTTGCCCTCGCCTTTGACCTCGAACTCGCATTTTTCCGCCACGGCCGAGACTTCGGAAACCCCGCGCCACAGCGCCACTTCGCGAAACCCATCCAGCGCACCGCTTTTCAACAAATCCCGCGTTTCCGCAACACCGGCCACCGGCACCAAACCTGCCATCCCAACCATCCAACCCGTGAAACGTGTAACCATCTTTTTCATAACGCCGTTCACTAAAGCACAGCCGCGCCGTTCTCCCAGCACGAAAATGCCCCTTACACCCACGGCGATCAAGCTAGGGGAAATTAAACCGCGAATGAACACGAATTTTAAGAGATAATGAAAATAGTGGGTGGGCTGAATCGAAATCATTTAATCAAAAACTCATTTTCCAGAGTCACATATATCAGATTCGCGTTCATTGGCGTTCATTCGCGGTTAAATATTCATAAATCTGGATAAGAATCTCCCTAACTTGATCGCCCTGCCCTCACCCCTCACGCAAAGATCCGCTCATACGTCCAATACAGCCCTATCCCTGCGATCATCGCCGAGGCTATCTTGCTGAAAATCTTGAACTTTTCGTTTTTAATAAACCAAAACGTAGCGCCAAACGCCAACGCCAGCACCGCCACCTGACCCAGCTCCACGCCGAGGTTGAAACCAATCAAAGGCTTGAGCACCTGTCCCTCTGGCAATTCGAGTTCCTGCATCACCGATGCAAAACCCATCCCGTGCAGCAGCCCCAAACCAAACACCAAGGCCACCCGCCACGGTTTCAATTCCTTCACCCACAAGTTTTCGATTCCGACATAGGCAATGCTGATCGCGATCATCGGCTCGACGATTCTTGCCGGTGCTGTGAAAACTCCCAACACCACCAACGACAACGTGATCGAATGCGCGATGGTGAAGGCGCTCGACTGCCAGAGCAGCGGACGCATTTTCGGTTGCAGTAAAAACAAGCCGAGGATGAAACAAATGTGATCCAAGCCCAGCGGGATGATATGGCGAAACCCGGCGACGATCCATGTCAGCAGCGATGTGCCGTTCGATGTCGCTTTCGCCTGCCCGTCTTTCTCGATGCGCAACAACTCCTCTGGCGCTTGTTCCGGTTCGATCCTTATCAATTCCTTGTACTTCGCCGATGGAATTTTCACATCCAGTAACAAGGGCTCATACTCATCATCATTCCAAACCAAGGTCAGTGGTCCGGAAACTCCCTTGGGAAGTTGTCCTTTCAGATCGACCCTCATCAACGCGTTTTCATTCTCATTGATCTGAAGCTCCGGCAACGGCCGCTCTTTGTAATCCGGAAATGCGTATTCCGCCTTCAACCTCTGCCCATTCAGTTTCAGCAAAAACGTGTGCTCCAAAAATCCAGCCGCGATCGCACGCATCAACCCATGCTCATACTCATCCAACGTATCCACCCAATCCGTCCCCGCCGTGTTCGGTGTATCCGGATCATACGCCGGGACTTTCGCCCCGTCCTCTGGATAAAGCGCCCATGCTTCTAACCAAACCGACCCATGCCACACCCCATCCTCCACCGTGATCTCCGCCCGAACCTGCCGCATCGTATGCGCCTCCACCACCCCAACCATCGCCACCAATCCCAACACCCCAACTAAGCAACGCATCATCCATCGTCTCGACATAGACACATCTCTACACCCTTCACCAACAAAGCACAACAGCAGAGTAGCAGCGATCGTAGCGGCGATCCCCAAGGGAGCGCGGGCACCCCGCCCGCATTTTTCCCAACGCTAAGGGGCAGTCTAACAAAAATAAATTTCAGGGCGAAAACCATGGCGGTTTGATTCACATCTAATTCACGTCTAATTCACGTCTAATTCACAGAGGCTTCATCAAGATTTCATGAGGCAGTGTAGACTTGGTTGCATGAAGCGAACCAATACTTCCACTATCATTCCGTTGTTTTTCTGTTTGGCTGTTTATGTGGAGGCTGCGCCTCCAGAGGGACAAGTCACTCTGCCATTTCAGCAGTTTATTCAGATGACTGAGAAGCCCATAGCTGCTCCGAAAGTCGTGCCGCCGGTGACTGCGATTTTAGCTCGCGCCGATTATTTGATCGATATTCGTGATGGCCAGGCGCTCGTCACGGTCAGCTGGCAAGCTGAAAACTATACGGATGCATGGGCATTGGTGGCTGTGGCGCCAATCGATCTTGCGATTGAGCCTGAGAAGGAATCCGCACTTGTCGCTCATGATGGTGAGATTCGTTTGATGATGTCGAAGTCGGGAACACATCGCGCCAGCGCGCGTTTTCCTGCCCCATCCGGTCTTGGCATCGCAGCAAGGTTTCCGATTTTACCTGCCACGTTTAACAGTGTGAAAATTCGTAGTGATGGGAAATCCAAGGATTATCAAATCGATGGTGCGACTGTTCTTAATGGAGAAGATGGTGAAATCCGGCATCTGCTTCCCGCCACTGCAAAAGAAGTAATCGTTCGTAAAAAGGAAAACGAGGATGTGGCGAAAGAGCCCACGACATGGAGTGTTTCCGCTGCGGCTTGGGTCAAATATGATGCGGGTTGGCTGGAACACGAAGTTCGTCTTACCGCAACGCCTGCGAGTGGCGATGGCGATTCCATGCAGCTTGCGTTTCCGAATGCGCCTTCAAGTATTGAAATCAAAAGCGATGGTTTGTTAGAACATGAGAAAAGCGACAAGGGATTGCTTTTACGTTGGGGAAGACGTGATGGCAACGAGAAGACAATCATCCTGAAATATCGCACACAAATCACTGGAGACGACACGAACTGGAGTATGAAACTGCCGGAGGCCGATGCGGGGGTGGTTGCGTTTGTCGCAATTCCGCAGGGTGCAGAAATGATAGGTGAAGGCTGGATACAAGAACCGAATCCATCCCGACTTCCAGCATGGTTGCGCACGCAGTCACAAGGCCAAAAAATAGCAATGAGTGCGGGTAAGCCAACACAGGTATCGGTAAAATGGCTGCCTCGTATTGATACCGCATCAATGACCGTCAATACCGCGATGATATCCACACGCGTTGTTACCGATGGTTCACAACTTACAACGGCAACCTATCAGATTGCACATACAGGAGGAGGAAGCGCGCGCTGGAAGTTGCCTGAAGGAATGACTTTGCTTGATGCTACAGTAGGAGGAGTTCGTAGCAATCCGGTGGATCGTGATGGAGCTTTGGAATTCGACTTGCCCACAGGGAAAAGTGGAGATTCGACGACCGTGGCGTTTTCTTACACAGGAACAGGAAAGGCGCTCGATCGTGTCGCGGGTGGTTTGGTGGTCGAGACTCCATCGACTCCGCTTTTCGCTCACCGCATAGACTGGAGCATTGTTTTGCCTGATGGGACAAAACTGGAAGCTGTGGAGAGCAACGCTGAAGCAGCCCCAGCTCCTGCTGAAGCCACGGCTGGATCAGCTTGGTTGCGGCGAATGTTGACGCGAGGCGAGCCGCTGCGTGCTGAGGTTTTCTACCGTTCGGGAAACTCGGATAACAGATAATACATTCCAATTTCAAAATCTAACAGAATATAAAAATTATGAAAATATCACACCTTATCGCCATTGGATTCATATTTATCGCAACCTGTGTCGCATGGTTTGCCTTAGGAACAGCCATGCATATGCGGACTCAAGATCTGACGGCAAAATCCGGCAAACGCATCGCTGAGGGCTGGGGTCCCATGCTAACGCAGACGCATCCTACGGCATGGCATGCCGCGCCGGGAACGTCGAACGGACGGCGTCCGTTAGCAATGGCTGCCTCTGATATTTCAGTAGCTCTGATGTTTGAGCCATTGCGCAGAGGGCTTACCAATCACCGGACATATGCGGTCGATTTCCGAGCTACATACAAGGTGGTCAACACCACTCCGGTTTCGCAAACGGTCTATGTTTCCTTCGAGTTGCCTGATACATCGACAAGTTATGAAAATTTTTCGTTTGTGCTGGGTGATGGAGGTGAGAGCAAACGTAGTCCGCGAAATGGCGTGCTTACGGAGGCGGTGGTTTTGCCAGCGGGAGGCAGCACTTCATTGGTGGTGACGTATCGAGCCAGAGGCGTCGATGAATGGCGTTATGTGTTCAATGACAACTCTCGCGTCAGTGATTTTCATTTGGCAATGGAAACGGATTTCCAAGAAATTGACTTCCCTATCGGTACCGGATCACCAAGCGAGCGTGACGAAATTGCAAATGGCTGGAAATTTGTGTGGTCGTATCCTGATGTGATCGCGGCACCGAGTATCGGTATGTCGATGCCTAACATTTTGAATGCCGGTCCGATTGCTTCACGCATTGCATTTTTCGCGCCTATCTCGCTTTTATTTTTCCTCGCGGTCTTGGTGCTGCAGGGGATTGAGAGCGGCCGTAACATGCACCCCATGAATTATTTCTTTCTATCCGCCGCATTCTTCGCGTTCCATATCTTGTTCTCCTATCTGGTTGATATCATGACGCTATATTACGCGTTCTCTGTTGCCTCACTGGTATCGTTAGGACTAGTTGGAGGATACGTGCGTATCGTTTCGCGTGGGACTTTGACTTATCAGGCACTCATTGCCCAAGCGATCTATCTTATACTGTTTAGCTACACCTTCTTCATTCCCGGACTGACCGGACTGGCGATTACAATCGGTGCTGTTGCAACTCTGGCAATCCTGATGTTCCGTTCTGCGCGTATCAATTGGTCGGATCGATTCAGCAAGCAACAACACTAAGCTGATCAGAAATTCTAACAAACTAGCATTCCTTGGCGCTCTTCGCTCTCCGCTCACCATGT
Source organism: Akkermansiaceae bacterium (assembly GCA_031431855.1). Taxonomy (GTDB): domain Bacteria; phylum Verrucomicrobiota; class Verrucomicrobiia; order Verrucomicrobiales; family Akkermansiaceae; genus Luteolibacter. The sequence goes on from JANPEG010000073.1 coordinate 12,415, forward strand.
CGGAAGAAACGTTCCGGCAGATGACTCGAAGCGGAAATCCGCGCCCGCTTTGTGGCGGATGACGATCTTGTGAATCCCAGGTTCAAGGCGTACTTTGTTTTCCTTCAGCGGCTGGCCGTCCACCCAAACATCCAACGGTGGCTGAGAAAACTTCAGTGAAACATCCGTGGCTGCGGAAATTTCAATGCGTGTTCCTGTTAGAATTTCTTTGGCGGCTCCGGCGAAAGTTGCGACATCGCCAGCTAACAAGGTGCCGTTGACCGTGCCGTTGATAGAGATCCACGGCAGGGCGGGATCACCTTTGGCTGCTGTTTCTGGCATCTTATCTGTCAGCGGCATGATCGCCCAAACCCGCGGGGCGCGGCTCTTGGTGGCATCGAAGTCTCCTTGTTTGCCGAGTTGGGAAAGGAACTTGAAAAGATCGAGCTGCTCTTGCTCTTTCAATCCCGCGATCAGGTTTGCGGGCATCAGGCTGCCGGAATCCGTGCGCTTCAGGATAGAGGAATCCTCCAGCGTAATTTCCTGCCCCGCAGCATCGCTCAACACCACGCTACCGCCGCCACTGCGCAGCAACCGACCCATCAAGGTGCGTCCATCTTTGGTGGTGATGACTACCGAGTGATAACCCTCTTTGACTTTAACCGCCGGCAAAAGAATCGACTCCACCAGGTAGTCGAGTGGCGCGCTCGCTCCGATCGAAGTCATGTCGGGGCCGACCTTGCCACCGGCACCACCGATCGCGTGACAAGCCGTGCAAGCGAGGGCAGGTTGGCGGTAAATCGCTTCTCCGCGGACCGCATCGCCTTTTTCCGCAGCCAGCTTGGCGAGACTGAGAATGGATTCCGCCGTCGGACCGCTGACAGCCGCACCCCCGGCTTGCTGACGCAACACGCCCAGCAACTCAGCATGCTCGTCAATATCCGGCACTGCAGGTAAATTCAGAGCAGCGACTTTCGGATCGAGTGCCTGTTCGCGGAACGACTTGGCGAGTTCGCCGGACAATCCGCTGAGTGAAAGGGCTTTCTGCCAAAACGCGCGAGCTTGCGTAAGATCATCGAGACCGGGCAGCAGTGCACGGATCGCGCCAATCGCGGCGGCGCGGTGATGACGAACTAGCGCCAGGGCGGCACTACGCTTCACCTCCGCCGGTGCATCCGAACCCGAGACCGCTAACAACGCATCACGTGCCGCATCGTTGGGGAAATGCGAGAGCGCATCGGTCGCCGCCAGGCGCAGGGCCGGCGCTCGGGAAGATTCCGAGGCGATCGCCTTGATCGCTTCTAACAAACCTTCGGCCTTCAACGCACCCGCCAAGCGCAGGGCTGCGGCGGCGGTTTCCGGTGCGGGAGAATTAAACAAACCTGACAACTTCATCGCATCGCCCTTCAGCTTGACTTGCCGCTGGCTGACGACTCCTTCCAATCCTTTCATGACCGTCGCCGCAGCGGGAGCATCAAACCCTCCATCTAACAGCTGAGCGAATACCGCTCCGAGCATATCCGGATCTGCCGTCTTAACAGCGAGCCCGAGCCACGGACCCGAGCCGTCGCTTGGCATGGGCTTTGGCATCAGCTTGCGGATTCCTTCGAGTCCTTTCTTCGCAGACAAGTTCGCCAAAGTAAATTCCAATGCGCCTTCGCGGTCAGCCAGTTGCAGCTTACCATCTAACAAAGCTTTCAACCACACATCGCCTTGGGCGCGCACACTCAACCACAGCGCGTAATCGAGAAAGCGATCCATCGGCTGGCTCAGCACCTGAAACGCCAGATCCATCGTCTCGGCTCCGGACATTTTTGAAAGCGCCCGCACCGCCTCGAGACGGACGCGTGGATGAGGATCTTTGGTCGCCTTGTCCAACCATCCCATCGCCTGAACGACGGGGAGACGGTCCAACTGATCTCCTAAAACCCTCACTCCGGCTGCGCGGATCCGCCCGTCCTCATCGCTCAACACCTGACCTAACAACCCGCCTACCGATCCATCCACCGGCATGCCGAGTCCTTCGCGCAACCACAGCGCTGCCAAGCGCGTGCGACCGTCCTTGGCTTTTGCACTCCAAGTTTCGATCGAAGCTTTGAATGTCGCGCTCATCTTGCGCTCGACGAGAACCGCCATGGCTGCGTCGCGCTCGTAGCGATGATCGCTGGTGAGCTTTGCCAATAAATCGGCATCCTTCGCTGCTGTTAGATTGATCGGCGCTGCGCTGGCAGGCGCACCTTTTTTCGTCACCCGCCAGATGCGACCATGCTCACGGTCGCGGCGCGGATCGCGGAAATCGACCTCGCCGTGGTTGATGATGGGGTTCGACCAATCCGCAATATACAACGCGCCATCCGGGCCGATCTTCACATCGATGGGTCGGAAATTCACATCTTTGGTTCGCAACAAATCTCCGGACTCCTGAGCGGCATAACCCGAGCCCTGCTCACTCACAGAAAAGCGGACGACGCGGTGCGCGCGGAAGTCACAGGTAATCATCGACCCCTGCCACTCGGCTGGAAATTGTGGCGACTCGACGATCTCCAACCCGCAGAATTTCGGATAAGATCCCGGGCTGATTCCGCCGAGAATTTTTTCACCCTTCGCGTAGGTGAAATACATCGCACCTGGGACACCCCAGTTGATTCCGCTGCTGCCTGCACCGTCCGTGATGAAAGACTGGCCATACTTATCAAACTGATGACCCCATGGATTGCAGAACCCGTAGAAAACCGTCTCGATTTTCTCCGACTTCGGATCAAAGCGCATCAGACCGCCGCTCCGCAAACGCAGCAAACCGTTGGGAGTCTCCGTGTCGGTGCGGGTGTAGATGCTCTGATTCATCCACAGTTTCCCATCCGGACCCCGGCGCAGGGTGTGGATGTTGTGGTGGGTGTCCTCGGTTCCGAAGCCGCTGAGCACGCGCCGCATGGAGTCGGCCACGCCATCGCCGTTGGTATCTTTGAAATGCAGCAGATCCGTGCTCTGCCCGACGTAGCAGCCGCCGTCTCCCGGCAGCACCGCCGTCGGCATCATCATGCCTGAGGCGAACACTTTTGCCGCGTCCGCTTTTCCATCTTGGTTCTTATCTTCAAGAATCACGATCTTGTCGTTGGGCGTCTGGCCGAGCTCAACCTGCGGATAAGTCTCCGAGCTCGCAACCCACAACCTTCCGCGCTCGTCGAAGTTCATCTGAGTCGGTTTGTGAAGCATGGGGTTTTCCGCCCACAGCGTCACCTCGTAGCCATCGGCTACCGTGAACTCCGGATAGGGCTGCTTGGTCTTCGCCGCCGCCTGGGATTCGTTGCGGATGGGTGGCGCAGGGACGATCACCTTCTTGGAAAGGTCACGCATTTGGGCGATCCGCCCATCCTCTTCCACGACCAGTTTATCAAACGACAAAACTTCTCCAGCGTTGCGACCTTGCTCACCTTTCCGGAAACCGAAAATGTAGGCCATGTTGGCTGGGCGCGAGCGATGGAAGAACCACTCGTTCTTACGCAGGATCGCCTTGCGCAGCGCTTCGGCTTGCTCGCCTTGATCCCACTTCGCCGCCTTCCAGCCGAGTTCTTTTTCTAACAATCGCGCCGCCATCTTGTAACCCGCCGGAGTCAAATGGATCCCATTTTCCGATAACGTCTGCGCATCTTTCACGGGAAAATTCAGCGGGACGAAAACATGCCCGCGCTGCTGCGCCACATCACGCAGCACTCCGTTGATCGCCGCCAACGACGCACGATGCGCTTTAACCGATTCCTCCGTTTCTCCCGGACGCAGGAAACGCGGCGGCGCACCCAAAACCAACACCCTTACCCCGCCTTCCAGCTTCGCCACGCTATCGAGCAAGCGCTCGAAATCCCGCTTGAACTCCTCAGGCGTCTGCCCGCCCGGCAAAGAAGCCGCCATCCCGTAACCCATGATCAAAACATTTGGCTTATAGGTCGTCAGTTGCACTTCAAGTTGCTTCCACCCCTCATCCGCCGGCTCGTTCCCGGCTTGCAACGGACTTAACCCACTGCGCGATGCCCCGGCCGGCGTGTCGGCACTCCAGCCAAGATTTCGAAACGTCACCGTGCGGTCAGGAAACGCCGTCGTCGCAGCAAGCTCAATCCAGCCTTCATACTGCTCCCGCTCCATGAACGCATCACCCAGCAAAGCGACGCGGTCGCCCTCAAGGAATTCGAAACGGGTTTCCGCTGATACGGAAACCTGTACGGCAAGGCAGGCTGCTAAAAAATAAAATCGAGACATAAAATTCACGTGGATTTGGATGGGCTTTAAATCAAAAACCCTATTTCCCAAACTTATACAACGCGGAAATGGCAATCCTTTCTCCATAGGAAGTCGAAGAAGCCAGGAGCCAGGAGCCAGGAGCCAGGAGCCAGGAGCCAGAACCAAGAACTACAAAGCCGAGTGAGCACTAGCGAACTTCATCAAAAGACATAGTCCTAACCGCTTGGACGGAGAGCAGCGTAGTCAAACCAACCCCGACTTCATCCATGCCTGATAACTTCTAACTGATAGACTATCCATTTATTTCATCTGGGAAATTTTTGAAACCAAACAGATTAGCAAATGAATTATAGGAATCAAGATAAGTCTTATCGCGCAACACCTGAAACCTATGAAACGCATTCATCACCGCTTCACAAGCGTTGTGATGTGAACATCCGCGCGACACCACCAAGAATACTCATTCGACTTCTTGACATTTTATTCTGACTAAGTGATAGTGAAAGCTAGTTTTTTCACCACTATGTATATCCATGCACAACGAATCGGATGTTTGACAGCCCTCCTGCTGTCGCATCTTGTTCCCCTGCAAGCTCAGATCGATGACTCCGGAAACGGTCTCAGTGATATTTGGGAAAAAGCCCACGTGGGTGGGCTCAATGCTGATGTAGACTCCGATGGAGATGGCTTCACCAATCGCCTGGAAGCAGCCGCTGGCACCGCACCGCTAGATTCGAATTCCTTTCCGCGCAGTTCCTCACTTTCTCTGACTTCACCTAACCAATTCCTGCAATCGTGGCCCACCATTGCAGGCGTCCACTACCAGCCCATGGTATCCCGCGATCTTATTTTGTGGCAACCTGTCGGAATCGGCATCATCGGCACTGGCGAAGAACACCAACAAATTCTCCGCCCCACCGATATCATTTCCTCAGGAAACATCCGCCGCACCCGTTGGTCTAGCTCTACGGGAGGACTCTCAACTGTAAAAGGCTACGCAGCTTCCCCAAGCCCACCCACCCCGCTCATCGACGACACTCTCACCCGTCTCGAAATCCCCCAAAGCAACCCCGATCTGAATCAGTATGCTCAATGGTTACGCGGTTGGATCATCGCCCCAGAAACTGGATCCTACACCTTCTCGATCGCCAGCGATGACAACTCCGAGTTCTGGCTCTCATCCGATAACAGCCCATCTAACAAATCTCTCCGCGCTTCCATTTCTGGTTGGACGAATTCCGGCGAGTGGACAAAATACCCCACCCAACAATCCAACCCCATCACACTCACCGCTGGGCAATCTTACTATTTTGAAATCTTCCATCAGGAAGGAGTCGGCGGCGATCACTTAGCTCTGGCTTGGAAGCGACCCTCCATGCCGGCCGCGACAAGGGAAATCTTGTCCGGAAACGTTCTCGCCTCATCGGGTGAAACGTTGGGCGGTCTCATTGCAGGAGGCAGTCGCCTCTTTTTCCGCCTCGAAGTCAAACAGATCGACTCTGACGGTGATGGCGTCACGGATTACGAAGAGCACCTCTTAGGCCTCAACCCTCAGTTCGGAACCACCACTCCTCGGTTAGAAGATGGAGTCGCCGCTCGTCGCATGTTGGCGAGCCCCAGCACCGTCACCCTCGGCGTCGCTCATCCACGTGCCTATGAGGCAACAGGCTCTCCCGCACGCTTCATCGCCTTTCGCTCCGGCGGCATCGGCCCCATTACTGTTCCTTATACCGTTTCAGGCACCGCTGATGCTCTAACAGATTTGCAATCACTTCCAGGCACGATCCATTTTCCTGCGGGAGCGCGCGCCGTCGCCATTCCGATTATTCCCGTGAATGATGATAGCCTTGAGCCTCAGGAAACCGTGACCCTTACCCTCCAACCCGGCTCTAACTACGATCTCGGTAGCCCCATCGATGCCACCGTTACCATCGACGATGCTGCGGACATCCTCTACGTCGCTCAACTCCGCAGTGCCGCCGGCCTTGGCTCCGCAGGTAAAGGCATTGCCTCCGTCCGCAGGGCAGGCAATTCACTGCACTCTCTATTATCCCTCAACTACGGTGGTCTTAGTAGTTCGACAACCAGCGCGGAAATCTACCGCTCCACCAACCAAGGCCTCGGCGGCACCATCGTCTTCACGTATCCAGTCGGCCAAGTGCAGAGCCTGTCATGGGATTTCGCCCCGGCGGGCGGCCTCACTCGCGAGCAAATCCTCCAAGCTCTAACAGCCGGAGAGCTCTGGGTCCGCATCAACACCACCACCGTCGGAGGAGCGGAAATCATCGGTCAACTTCTCGCCACACCCGGCTGGCAAACCATGCCGCCTGTGGAAGCAACACCACCTTCACCCACCCACGCGAACTCCATCGGTGAGACCGCGCGCTTCCTCACTCAGGCCACCTTCGGCCCCACCGAAGCGGAACTTGCCTCGCTTAACGGAAACGCCTTTTCCCCATGGATTGATTCCCAACTCGCGATGCCAGCCACCTACCACCGGGACGCTGTCGTAGCCCGTGCCAACGAATGGATCGCGCGTGGCGACGACAGTGGCGGCTGGCAAGGTCCGCGGAACGAAATCTGGTGGCAACGCTCCCTCACCGCACCTGATCAACTCCGCCAACGCATGGCCTTCGCCCTCTCCCAAATCTTCGTCATTTCTCAGTTCGGCCAGCTCGATGGTGAGCACGAAGGTGTGACTCTTTATTACGACATGCTGCTCCGGAATTCCTTCGGAAACTATCGTGACCTCATCGAGGATGTCACCCTAAGCCCGATGATGGGCACCTACCTCAGCATGATGCGGAATCGCAAACCAGATCCCATCACCGGCCACGAACCCGACGAAAACTACGCACGCGAAGTCAAACAACTCTTCTCCGTCGGCCTCAGCCAAACCCACCTCGACGGTTCACTTCGCCTCGACGCGGAAGGACTGCCCATCCCCACCTACACCCAGGAAGAAACCGTCGGCCTCGCCCACATCTTCACTGGCTGGGGCCCTCACTATGATGACGCAAATCCACCCCGCTGGGACGATGGAGCAGGCGACATCGCCAGTCGCGACGACTGGTTCCGCTATGGCTACGACGGTCTGCGGGAAATGACGCACTATCCTAATTTTCATGACAACGAAGAGCGCATCATCCTCGGCGGCCAGATCATCCCCGCCGGAAGCGATGGAGTGGATCGCATGAGACAAGCACTCGACGCCCTCTTCCAACATCCAAACACCGGCCCTTTCATGGCGAAACAACTCATCCAGAAATTCGTCACTGCCAACCCAAGTCCCGGCTACATCGCGCGTGTCGCCGCAGTATTCAACAACAACGGCTCAGGTGTCCGTGGTGATCTCGGTGCCACACTCAAAGCCGTACTGTTAGACTATGAAGCCCGTGCCGAAGCGCCTCGTCAGTCCTACAGTTTCGGAAAACCCTCCGAACCACTCCTCCGCATCGCCCGTTATCTCCGTGTCCTTCCTAAAAATCTCCCAAAACCCGGCGATCCAAACTACTATATCAATTTACAATACAGCATCCCAGAGCAGGCTCCGCTTCTCGCCAACTCTGTTTTCAATTTCTATCAACCCGGTTACTCAAACCCCGGCCCCATCGCCCGCGCCGGTCTCTTGTCACCCGAGTTCCAGATCTTCGCCGAAACCAACGGTCTGCGCCAAGCCAACCAAAACCTCGGGATCATCAGCTGGGGCATTTGGACTTCGGAAGAAATCACCCCCGGAAACAACCACCTCTTCACCTTCAATTACGCGCCACTCATTGCGATCCTCAACACACCTGGTCTTACAACGCTCCAAGCTCAGAACCGCCTCATTGATTACCTCGATGAGCGCTTCCTCTTCGGTCGTATGAGCCCACAGCTCCGTTCCCAGATCCTCGCCGCATACGGAAATCTTCCCGGCTGGTTTAACTTCACCAACGATCGCCAGATCTCGCGCTGCCATGTCGCGCTCTACCTCGTCCTCAACTCGCCCGAGTTCTTCGTGCAGAAATAAAACCATCATGAAATCAGAAGAATCCAAACCCGTTTCCCGAAGGGGCTTCCTAGGTCAGGCCGCCTGCGCCGGGCTCGGCATGACCGGAGTCCTCTCCACACTCGGTACCCTGCGCCTTTTCAACGCCACCCTCTCCGCCCAAGGCGTACCGGCAGGGGACGACTCCAAAAGCCTCATCTGCCTGTTTCTGTTTGGTGGAAACGATTCTAACAACACCCTCATTCCCCGCGACAACGCTTCCTACGCCGCTTACGCCTCGGATCGCGGAATCCTCGCGCTGCCGCAAAACAACCTCCTCTCCATCGCCAACCCAGGCGGCGACGGGCGTGAGTTCGGCCTGCATCCTGCGATGTCCGCCCTCCATCCGATTTACAACTCAGGGCAAATGGCCATGGTCTGCAACGTCGGCACCCTCGTCGCTCCCATCACCAAGGCCGAGTATCTCTCTGGCGGAGCGGCCATCCCCCCACACCTCTTTTCTCACAACGACCAACAGGTGCAGTGGCAGACATCCGTCCCCGACTCTCCGAAAAAAGTCGGCTGGGGCGGCCGCATCGCGGATCTCCTCAGTTACCACAACGCCGGTTCCGATATCTCGATGAACGTCTCCATCGCCGGCTCGAATTTCTTCCAAGTCGGCGAGCAGGTTCTCCAGTATCATGTCACTCCGGGCGGCAGCATCGGCCTCGACGGAGCTGATAGAACTTGGTCACCTTGGCCGGAAACCTTCGCGCAAAACACCCAGATGCTTGGCCGCAGCTACGGCCACATCTTCGAGCAGGAATACGCGAACATCATGAAACGCGGCATCAGTAACGACGCCCTTCTCAAATCCGCCATCGCCGCCAATCCCTTACCTGCCAATGTCGGCACGTTCCCTAACAGCCTCAACGCGACCGGAGGACTCAACCGCGTCGCCGGCCAGCTCCGCATGATCCTGCGCATGATCCACGCCCGCAACGCGCTCGGCATGAAACGTCAGATTTTCTTCGCCGCACTTGGCGGCTTCGATACCCACGACGCTCAGCTCAACGACCACGCCGCGCTCCTCAGCGAACTCTCCAGTGCCATCGCCGATTTCCACACGCACACCGGCCAGCTCGGCATTGCGGACAAAGTCACACTCTTCACCGCCTCTGATTTCAACCGCACATACAACAGCAACGGCAAAGGCTCGGATCATGCGTGGGGCGGCCATCACCTCGTCGTTGGTGGTGCGGTCAATGGCGGCAAACTGTATGGTGAATTTCCCACACTCGAAATCCGTGGTCCAGATGACACGGGATCAAGAGGAAGCTGGATCCCGAAAGTCTCCACCGACGAAATGGCCGCCACACTTGCACGCTGGTTCGGAGTCTCACAAGGCGATCTGCCACTGATCTTACCTAACATCGGACGATTCTCCCGCACGAATCTGGGATTCATGAACTTATGAAATTGAATCTCCGATGGATCACCATTTCCGCAGTCGTCGTTTTACTTGCGATCTTCATAGTAGTATTTTTTCGGAATCATTCACGCAGTGGTAACGTGAAAGTGACCCAAGCTCCTTCTACCAAAGCAGAAGTCAAAAAGCCCATCCGTCCCGCCGTAGGCGCAGCCGCCATTCTTCCCCCGGATCCCGCAACCCTTCAGAAAGTGCCATCGCATCCCATGGCGGTATCCTTCGGTAAATCTCCGGATCGCGCGGCGATTGAACCTTCTGCCCTGTTAGAAATCCTCCAATTCTACCGCCAGGAATTCGGAGCCTTTCCCACCGGCGAAGACAACGCCAACATCATGAACGCCCTAACAGGAAACAACCCCTCGGGCTTGCCGATATTTCCTGCCGATCATCCCCGCATGACGAAAGATGGCAGCTTACTCGACGCATGGGGCAAACCCTTCTTTTTTCACATAATCAGTAGCCAATACATCGAAGTTCGCTCCCTCGGCCCCGATGGCATCATCTTCACCGAAGACGACATCCTCGTCCCAAAACGACCGGACTCCACTCAAACCCGCTGAGCGCCTTTGCACTTCGCCCCAACCCCACAACAGCCTCTCACCTATTTCGCGCGGGTGGTTGGGTGATATCGTAAATCACCTCGATGACTCCGCCGCCGAGATCTCGGGTTTCACACATGGTGCCGAAGCGATCTAACAGTCGCTGCATCGCGGTGTTGTAGGTGAACATGGAGGCGAACCAACATCGAATTCCCACCTCGCGTGCGGCTGAAGAAAGCGCGCTCAACAACTCAAACCCCGCACCCATACCCTGCCACGGATCGGCGATGACGACTGCAACTTCTGCTAGATCCTTCTGATCCTTATCGCGGAAACAACGCGCCACCGCGATTGGCATGTGCTCCGTTCCGTCATCAAGGCTGACAGCCATTCCGTAGGCGAGGTGATCGATGCCGTCCGGAGAGGTCAAGCGGTCGAGCTCGCTTTCGGAGAGCTTCGATTTGTCGAAAAAGAAGCGCCGGAGCCGACTTTCCGGACCGAGCTCTTCCAACGCAGCGGCCAGCGCTACCCGATCCGAGGGCACGATGGGTCGGATCATTCCACGGGTTCCATCCGCAAGCACCATTTGCCGCTCATGCTTGTTGTTCTGTTTCTGTGGAGATGGATCCAATCGTTTGAGGTATCGTTAAAGGCTTGGGAAACGGCAATATAGCACATCCGCAGTAGTCACCACAGGTTTTCCTGCCACGATCTCTGCGATGAAAGGACTGCTGGAAGAACTCGATTACTGCGATTGCCCGTTGGGAAAAATCATTTTGCGACGCAGGAAAGTGCTGAGCCTCGATAGCGGAATCGTTTACGACGTCATCCTCAACGACGAATTCCTCATGAGCAGCCTGTTTCATGCCGCAGAAGACGCGCTCGCTGATCTTGGATTGGAAATTCTCAATGAGCCGCAGGCCGATGTCATCGTCGGTGGACTGGGTCTTGGTTACACGGCGGCGGCGGCACTGCGTCATGCGAAAGTGCGTTCGCTCTCCGTGGTCGAATTTCTTGAGCCGGTCATCCGATGGCACCGCGAGGGACTGCTGCCTGTCGATCCCCAGCCTGACAAAGATCCGCGCACCACCATTGTCCATGCCGATTTCTTCGCACTCGCCGCCTCGGGCAACGGCTTCAATCCCTCCCGCCCAGGCACCAAGGTGCATGCGATCCTGTTAGACATCGATCACACCCACAGTCACTGGCTGCATCCGCGTCACGCAAGTTTTTACTCCCATGAAGGCATGTCCCTCCTGCGCAATTCACTCCATCCCGGCGGTGTCTTTGCCATGTGGGCGGATGGTTTCCCTGACCTCGACTTCGTGGAATTACTAACAGAAGTTTTCGGCAAAGCCGAAGGCCGCGAAGTAAGTTTCCCAAATCCACATACGGGTGAAAATTCCATCAGCACCGTCTATCTTGCTGGAGGAACGCTCAGCTAGTTGTAGCGCTATAGGGACAGACAATTTACTCCCCACGCCCCAACCCCGACTTCTTCGGGGCAAGCAGGGGCAACCTACGTTAGCCTAGGGCAACGCCCTAGGAAAGAATCGACCAACCATCCCAAGCCCTGAAGGGGCGCACTACGTTTGCTCTTAACCCCAGTAAAGTCGGGCTGGGAAAGTAACGCCCTTCGACAGGCTCAAAGCGTTCCGCATTCCAATTGATCCAAATAAATAAACTCTGGTGCTTTGACTCCCGCTTGCTTGCGGATCTCGACGAGACGCTCGGACTCGAAGAAGGCTTTGGCATCGTCTATCGATGTCCACACGCTGAAATGGACAATCTTGTTCGGATCGGATTCGTATTTGAGAACCTGATACGAACGCTCGCCGGCTTCTTTGCGGATGCCAGCTGCATTGTCAAAGATCTGCTTCCATGCCGCATAGTCTGCGACTTCGTGGATGATGAGAACGTTTTGCATAGTGGATAAAGTTTCTTGGTTGTTAGATTTTTGGAGGCCATGTCACGCCTGTGAGTTCCTTTGGCAATTGCGTCGGGTCTGTGGGGTAGAATTTTGTGAGGTCGATCCCTGTTGCCTGCGAGCCTTGCAAAAATTCCAACTCCTCTGGTCCGCCCATGATCAACCAGAGCACCTCGGCATCCGTATCGTTAAAAACCTGGCGCAGCAAGTCCGGAGCCACCCACACCCCACCATACTTCGGCACGGTCAACGTTTCCTCGCCCACACGCAACCGCCCCGTGCCTTCCAACACGAAATAAAACTCTTCCGAGCGAACATGCTTATGCAAAGTGTTCGCGCTTTGTGGCGGCAAGCGCCAGAGCCGCGCCCCGAGATTCTCACTACCTGTCCTCTCCAAAAAATCCGCGTTCGGAATCTGCATCAAATTCGATGGCCTCCACGTCAGATCTGCGGGACTGATGAGATGGTATCCGTTACGGGCTTTCATGACGCCAACCACTGAAGCACAACCCGACTATTCTCCCAGCACGAAAATGACAAGAGCGCGGGCGTCCCGCCCGCATCAACTTTCGACTCTCAACTCTCCGCTCACTCAACGAAGAGATTGATGATTTTTGAATGTTGATTTGGAAGAAATTTCTTCTGAGAGACAGACAATTTGAACCTAGGATTTTGCTTTCACGAAAACACCACGATATGGAGCTGTCAGATTTCCATTTTTAGTGAGGATCCCCGCACTTACAAAAGTCTCAAGAATCTCGTCTTTATTCATCTGATCTAGACGCTTCTTGGTGCGTTCCCAGGCAGCCGTGATGTCGTTACACCTAGCTTCAGGGACAGATTTAACCTTCGTTTTCACGTGCTTAAGATGGTCGGAAATAGCCGAGGATGCAAGAGGTATCAAAAAGAGAGCGGGGGCGTCCCGTCCGCATTCAGAGCTAGACACAAGACGGGAGGGGTCAGTGAGCTGATTCAAAGTAATCAGGACTTATGATTCGAGTAATGCTTGCGCGACACTAACAAGATCCGTTTGCAAACGAACTGCGAATGCTGAGTCTTTTCCAGAGCCATACCGGAACCGGCTAGCGGCGGCTGCGCCAGCACCATTTATCTCAGCGAAATCACGAGCTAAAGTCTTAAGCGCAAGATCCATCGCCGGATTACCTGCCAGTTTTTCAGCCTGAAAAGCACGTATTGCCGCATCCGCACCTCCCGAATAAGCAGTCACAGCAACCAGAATATCATAAGCATCCTTCGCTTTTTTATCGTCTTGGCGTTTTGCAAAGGCATTTAACTTAAGAACCAATAACGGCCCAATCCCGCAGATCGGTATCTGAAATGTCCTCTCATCACCGAGACGGTCGATCCCACGAATCTCTGCATACTCTCGCACTTCCAGCGCACGATTAATCCCTGGGCAGATTGATGCCGTGACATCACTCACATTTCGCGTGCCTTGTTCACTGGGTGGATGCTCTGTTAGAAAATCGATATACAGCCTCTCTCCATTTTTCAGCGTCTTCACCATCCGCCCCTCGTCATCACCTTGGTAATCTGCTAGAGAAAGATCAAATTGCACCGAACCTTTCATTCCGGCATCGGTTCCCAAACTGATCCCGAAATCAACATCCAGTGTAGGCGCGGCAAAATACAGCGGTTCGACTTTATTTCGTGTGTGATAATGGATTGCCAAACCACCCACAACGACGAGATCTCTGTGAAACTTTTCTAACGAATCCCATGCCTCAAATAATGCTCTCTCCGTGGTTACCAAAACATCCGATGGGTAAGCTTCCCAATGATCATTCTCACGACTCATTTCCAACCTCCCGCGAAGTCATTCCGTTTTCTTAATTCTTCCGCTTGCTCACCACTACCAAGTTCTGACTTAGCTAGATCCAGATAGATTTGCACATCCGAGACGATGGGAAACCCTTTAGCTTTTTGCTGACCGATCGTGACTCCTCGGAAGTCGGCGCTTTTAATCAAACGTAACCGGCCAGAATTTCCTGCAACTCTCCGTGCGCCAAGATGCTTTTTCAGAAGATCGTCCTCCGGAAATTCTTTCACATATATTGAGACCAATGGCGGCAACGCATAAGGCGCTCTCAACCACGCCGCAAACCACTGAGTGTATGCGTGCTTGATCAAGCCTTGATCTAGAACTTCATCCAATCGCTGCGCTACTTTTGCAGGATCGAAATCCACCAATGAATAATCTCGGGATTCAATTCGCTCATTAAAATCATCTGCTTTGAGCCAACCATCAATCGTCCTCTGGGGATCAATCATTTTTAAACCATCGTCGACCACTTGCGCCAATTCATGATCGACCAAGTATTTACGTATTTTACTCACCAACCCAAGACTGACGCCAGCCGCCCTTACAAGCTCTTCGGTTTTGTGACCTCGCAGTGGCCCTTGCAACAGAACCCGTAAAACCCGTGCAGCTTTTGGAGTGTAGAGCGATTTCAGAACGCGGGCTTCCTTATACTTCCGCTCCTGTTTCTCGATGTTTATCCAGATCCCCCCAAACTCAATATCGCAATTCCCAGAGAGATCCAGATAACCGATGTTCGCTTCACGACAGATTTCAGCGACAGAATCTGAAATATACGGAGCAATCAGTATCGGATAGATGGGCGCATCCGGCGAAGATTTCACAGACCGTCGTTGCACTTCCCAGACCACTTGATGTGCCTGCTTCGGATGCACGACCGACTTGATGATTGCCTGAAGTTGCCAGATCTTACCTCGCGTGGCGGCATCCCCCTTCTGAACACAAAACCGAGCCGTTAATTGATAACCAGGATCCGATAGAGTGCCTGTTTCGCTCCTTGATCCGCTCCCTGTTCCACTCCTTGATCCACTCCCAGTTCCACTCTCCACCCACTCGTCTTCCAACAAATCACCCGCTCTCTTCAGGGTCTTCTGAAGAACTTCGTATGCTTCCGCTTTGATCTTTTCAAGGTCTGGTATTCTTTTCACCACTTGGTGAAAATGTAGTATTTTGTGAAATATTGCAAGTCTTTCATTAATTTATGTGTTTTCACCGTTTGGTGAAAACGATGTATTCGTATGATAGGGGTAAGGGATTTGAGTTAGACTGTTTGCTTGTGATCATTGATTCTGCACTTTGCTATCATTGACTCTGCACTTTGCGGCCATTGACTCTGCACTCTTTGCGGTCATTAACTCTGCACTCTTTGCGGTCATCCTCTCTACTCTCATCGCGGGATTCTTCATGATTGCCATCTCCGCAGATCGACTCCTTTGATCCCATCGACACTTCAGCTGAATATGTCGATATTATCCCATTTTATCGACATGTTTAAGGAAGGCGCACAGCACGCCCTTCGACAGGCTCAGGGTTTGTATAAAGACAAAAGACACAGAGACATAAGACACAAGACGGGAGGAATCTCCAATTACACTCTAATCAAGTCTTCTCTGATCATTTACCCCGATAAAGTCGGGGCTGATCACTCGGCACTTTATCCGCTCCCAGCTCACTCAATTACATAATTGAGGATTAAGAATTCTTACAGAAGGTAACGAAGAGAACGAAGGATGTTCCAACACCTCATTCTCAACTCTCCTGCTAAAGAATCATAAAAGCAAAACCAAGGCCGCAGTGCGAAGCTCCTTCGTTGACTTCGTTACCTTTTGTAAAAACTGATCTGTCCTGAGAGACAGACCATGTGAGCCTAGGATTTTGCTTTCACGAAAACGCCACGATATGGAGCTGTCAGATTGCCATTTTTAGTGAGAATACCCGCACTTACAAAAGTCTCAAGAATCTCGTCTTTATTCATCTGTTCTAGACGCTTCTTGGTGCGTTCCCAAGCAGCCGTGATGTCGTTACACCTAGCTTCAGGGACAGATTTAACCTTCGTTTTCACGTGCTTAAGATGGTCGGAAATAGCCGAGGATGCAAGACGTATCAAAAAGGGAGCGGGGGAGAGTTCGTGGTTCCTAGTTCTTGGTTCTTAGTTGGTGCTTCCCTCTTCATTCAAAAATCATCAATCATCAATCATCAATCATCAATCGGAAATCAGAATGTCCTGAGCGTCAGACAATTTGAAGCTTAGTTAAACTCCCCATTCAGGCGTATCCTTTTCTTTCTTGGTCTTTGATATGACAATCGTGATGAACCAAATTGGTGTTATCTGGAGTGTATCCTTTAATGGCTTCTTTCCGGTCTAATTCTGCACCGCTCGTTGGAAGTGCTTCGCCACAAATGGTACAGAGTCCGTTCTGCTCCTTGAACTTTTGGATCTTTAACTTTCTTCTATCGGCAGGCTTACTGCGCTCCAAGTAAATCAACTCTTTGGCTATTTTGCGCCTGAGTGCCCAAAGAAGCTCAGGATCGCCACCGGATGCTAACTCTAGATCAGCTTTGATTTTCTCAAAAAGCGGTTGATAAAGCATCGTTCGCTGTTCGGGAGTCAGTCTAGGATTTGGCATTTTTATCTTCGTTGTTAGATCGAGCACGATTACTTCAAAATACGATCGGCTACAACCAAGAACCAAGAACCAAGAACCAAGAACTTCTTCCTCCCCCTAGCCGTAAGGCGACGGAGGATCCTAAACAAGAACTCTACTTGTAACGAATGTTAAAAAGAGACACGTGAGCCAAATTACCGAGACCTTCCTGTGAATCCGCGAGGACTGGCCCAATAACAAAAATTAAACAATTCCCGTCATATCTCTCAAACATGCTTCGGTCTCATTCCAATCCGTAATCCAAACCAATCGCACACCAAGATGCGCAACGCTTGCCTCTATCCACAATTTTTCATTCTTGTCCGATGGCTCTACATTAATCCAATAATGACTTGTGGAATCAGCTTCCTCACCTCGCAAGAGAAGCTCATTAACTCTATTTTTATGTACCCAAGATAGCCATCTTCTAATATTTGAATCAGCCAGAGAAACGCCAATAAAAACAAGAGAATTAAACGAACAAGCGCCCAAAAAAACCGAGGATTGCCATGAGAATGAGCTATTCGCGAGATGAAGGTAGTCTCCCTCAGAAAACACAAGTTTATCAATACCAATCTCCTTGTGGAATTTAAGTGTGCCTTCGGGAATCGGAAGAATCCCGTGACAGTGATAATAAGGAATGCGTTTTGCTTTTCTACGTGTGAGCGCTTGTGTTACTCGATCCAAAGACTTTTTCTGATGTGTAATATGTGTCGCAGATACAGTTCCATTTTTACCAAGCTGAGCAGTAATTAGGGCATACAACAATGTTTCTGCGTTAAATGAAATTATGGAATCAGGTGAAAATTCTCTACCTACTAAATCACCCACAACCCGAGCAATGGATAGTGCAGAAATTTGTGGGTAATTACGCTCAATGACATCAATAAATGAAGCCCACTCAGTCGGAGTTAAATCGCCTGGAGCAACAGCTGAAAGCGCTTTTGCAGTTTTTGGCCAATTTTTACCAAGCTTCAACTTAACATTTTCAAAGAGGCATTTACTAAGTTCTGAAGCAAAATCTACGGACGTCAGCCCTAGTCGGTTTTGAGCAGTTTGTATGAGTGCATCCAAACTAAGTTTTTTTGCTAGATTAGTAATTAGCAACTCAGCCCCACTACCACAGCAATCCTTCGTCGCAATTTTAACGACCAATTCTTTCCAGTCAGGAAAAGCACCGTATGAAACTCCAGCCCCGACACATAAAGACCAGCCCTCATTCTTGCTTTTTGCAGAAAGAATATTTTTTCGCTGGATTACAGTAAGTCCTTTTTTTGCCATATATCGAATTATTCACGAGTTCTTAAAAAAGCAACATCTCCCTATATTCGAATTATCACTAAAGTGAATATATTTAATCGAATCAACCACATGAAGAGGTGGAGTTCATTTTCAAATATGACAAACTGATCGCCACTTTTGTCTTTGGCCATGTCTTCTTAAAATGCAACTTTGACCTCGGCATTGACTGAGTATGCACATCTAGTCCTGTTGATTCAGCACAGAGAGACAAACAATCTGTTGTTGTCTACGCCAATCGGTTGGATGAGGTTCATGCGCTTTATCCGGCCGGCCGCACGACCTGAACCTGCGCAACTTTGATGAATGCCGCGCCATTATGGTTCTCAATGATCTTGAATGCCGCCGTTTGCGACATGGTCAGCATGTAAGCGTGGTGCAGACTTAGAACCGCGTCCTGCAACGTTTGGTCGTCTTCGAGCATTTCGACTCGCAATCCCATGTCCATACAGGTCGCAGGGGATAAGTGACGCGCATGGGAAAGTGACAACGCGTGGTTAGTCAACTCTTCTACAATCCTTTCTATTTTCTCGTCTCGCTCCTCATCCTCGGCGAGCATCCCGGTCGCCAGCCATTCTCGAACCAGTGTTTCCGACCATGACACCGCCTTTTGGCACTCGCCGATGAAGGCCGGAGAGTATTTTGCTATGATTGGCTGCCATACAGGAATCTTTGATGGATCTACTCGTATTTCATCATGTGCCCTCTTAAACTCCTCTAGAACGCCATGCGCCGGAATTCCGTTAAACTGCGGATCCACTGGACCGAGGCTCGATTGTTGGCCCATCAAGATGCACTTACAGGCGCACGAAATCATAGTTCCACCCGACATCGCGAGTTGTGGAACGATTGCTCGGATGTCGCCTTTGAACATTTGCCTAAGATAATCGACCAAGGATTCAGTTGCTGCGGTTTCACCACCCGGGGTGTGAAGAACCAGATCTAAACCGAGCGATCTATCGAGTCCGTTGACGACGTTCATGAACCCATTTTTGTCTTCGTCGTTTATTCCGGCTCCAGTAACGCCTGGTTTTTGCAGCCAACCACTGCAGTAGACGATGATGTTGCGCTTCGTAACCTGGTGCAGCTGTTGTAGATACTTCCTCCGTAGCACGTCGTGCACACTTCCGAGCGCATTCACTTCATTCAATAACTGGTTCCAATTAGACATGGGAACCTCCTACGTTAACTTGTGGAAAATCCGTTGTTCCGGTCAGCCAGAGACGCACCGGCTCCGCTTCTGGTTTCTGGCTGTTTTCTGACATGATGCGGAAACGCTCCCGTTTATTTTCTGAATCCAAGTGAAGTGCGGTGAAAAGATTCTCGATGTCCTCCCTCATCAGTGATTTTGGAGTTACTCGAGGCGGTTGTTCAGTAGGTCTTATCGGCATAGGTTCATTCAGTTAATTGTTTACGATGAGGTGGAGATTTTCCCGCTCAGTAGTTTGAGCAGTAGAGAGTCGCGCAGGGTTGCGTGTTTACAGAGGCAAATAGAGACATGGGACATACAATTTATTATCCATTGGTGAGGATTGTTTCGCAATTATAGTAATCGTAAATAGTGCTTTCAGTTAATTCGTATTGATCGAGCAATGATTTTCGTTGCTGAGTTAAGGAATCAATTAATGAGCGCGTGTGGTCTACATCTGCATGATGAATCGCTCTGTGACAGAAGGGACATAGTGCAATTATATTATCGATTGTATCGAGGGAGTTTTCGAAGAAGCGTTGGAAGGCCAAGGGAATGAAATGGTGAGCTTCGAGATAATTTTTTCCGCTGCATCTGGAACGGAATAATCGGCACTGGCCATCAAGCTCGCAGGTGTATTTAGCTAAATCAAATCGCTTCACAGCAAGGGTAGGATTACGTTTTTGACTAATCTGGGCTGCTATAACTCGGTATTCTGGACTGATGATTTTGGGTTCAGCGACTTCTATGATTTGCTGATAGATTTCATCTTCTTCGTCATTTCTGCCGATAGATCTCCATTCTTTTTCAGAAAAAGCTCCAAGAATGATTCTGTCATCTTTTGGATAAAGAAACCAGATGTCATTTGGTGAGGGTTTGAACGCGCTGCTCTTCAGATAAAGCCTAAGTTCGTCTTTTTCTGGTTTCGGAAAAACGAGATTAAGTTCGATATCTTTCTCGCCATCATCAGCGTATAATTTGAATTTTTTCAGCGCCTTAATTTTATCGCTTTTGACATTGCCGCGTTGGATGTGCTCTAAACCAATGACATTTATCACTATGTCAGCTTCGTGATCCGTGAGTGTTATTTGACAGTCTATTACTTCTCTTTCCGTGACACGCGAATAAGCACCATCGCTGCAAGCAAAGTGCAGTTTATGAAGAGCATTAAATTTCATGAGTTACAGAATTTGTTCGACGATGCTTTGGGCGATTTTTTGGACTACTGGCACTACTACTGAATTTCCCATCTGCATGTAACTATGTTTTTTGCTAGCTGGGAGTATGAATTCTTTTGGATATCCTTGAAGACGGGCACATTCACGCGGTGTGAGAATTCTCGGATTCTTGCCCTTTTGAGGAATTAAACATTCTTTGCCGTCTTTCCAATACCGTGCGACAATCGTGTTTGATGGCTCGTCTAGACGCGCTGCATATGTAGTGAATCCAGCTCCTCTAGCGATATTGGTTTTAGTTCTGCGTTGGTGGCCTGCCCACATTTGATCTGAAATGGTATATTCAGATACTTTTTCCTCTGGTTCTAAAATTGAACTCAGAGGTAGAGGTGTTCCCTCGAATGAGGGGAACTTGAAATCTACCGTTTTGTCTCTTACGCAAACCATGAAACAGCGCACACGTTTTTGAGGCACAGTTGTTCTCGCATCAACTACACATGGGAAAAATGAATAACCTAAATCTTTTTCAATTGTCTCTTGAATAATGCTGAATGTTTTTCCGCCGTCATGACGCATTAGATTTCTTACGTTTTCCAAAAATAAAACTTTTGGTCTTGTGACTTTTGCAATCCTAACAAGATCAAAAAATAGAGTTCCTTGGGTTGTGCACTCAAACCCGTGTGTGCGACCTAACGATACTCTGGATGACACACCGGCGTGACTGAATGGCTGACATGGAAAGCCTGCGCAGAGAACATCGTGCTGTGGTATGCAGCGCTTTAAAACCGCATCCGAAATTTCAGGAGATGTAAATTTTCTGATATCACCGAATGGAAGTTCACCATAGTTTCTGAAGTAAGTCTGCTGAGCGGCTTGATCCCACTCGCTGGAGAAGACACATTTGCCTCCAAGATTCTGAAGCGCCATTCTGAAACCACCAATTCCAGCGAACAAATCTATGAAGGTGAAGATTGGCTTTTCGGGCGGTGGAAACGGAACAGAGCTTCGTAATAAGTCACCAAATGCCAGTTGCGATTCCTTAAGAGATTTTGAGATGAGCGGTGACGAAATGAGATTTTCTCGCTCTGCAATTTCATGCCATTTTTTTGATGCCCTCGAATCAGGCATGCGTAGTGCGCTTTCAGGATCTACGCTCCAATGAGTGAGTAGTGCCAGTAACTCTTCGGCAATTCTCGAAGTGGGTTCTTCGGTCTTAGCTTGATCTAAGACTTGGATAATATTTTTTGGAAGTTTGTAGCCGAGCCAATCTAATTCGGCAATTTTCATAGGTTAACCCCCTCACATAGTTGCGAAGTTGTAAGTCCCAGGGCTTTAGCGATTTTCGCGACGTTCTTAATCCCAGGATTTCTGAGTCCGCGCTCAATACCACTGATGTAGGTCGCATCTAGTTCGGCGCTTTCCGCCAGTTTCTCCTGAGTTAGAAGCTTTTTCTCCCGTGCGCTCCGCACGTTTTTCCCCAAACTAAAGAGGACTGGGTCATGCTTAATCATGACTCATAGTCCATCCGCTAAATGCGTTTTGGTCCATGGACGATGAGTCAAGAACTGGTCAAATACACACTAACTCCACAAACAGTCACAAACACCATGAATTTTGCATAAAAGAGTTAACGGCTGGAACATTCACAAAGATCCATGTCGTGCTTTCAAGGCCTTCAGGTGTTCGCGGGATGCGGTGCGGCGGTTGGTGGTGCGGTCTAGCTCGCTGAGCTGGGAGACGGCTAGCTCAACCGTTGGAGTAACGATCCGTGATTCGTTGTGATTTTGAATCCAGCGAATCAGCCCATCATTCAAGACATTATCCGGCATCTCCGTTTTGAACTCGGTATTGCCGATGAATAACACGACCGAATGAAAATGATCTTCTGGCAGATTGAGAAATTGCATGAGGGCTTTGACGTGGAGTTTGTTCTGATGCAGAGGGTTTTGGAATTTGTGTTTCCGGCGGTAGATCTGCTGTGTCCATTGGGGTTGTTTTACGCTACCAAAGATCCAGCCACGGTAGTTCTTGGTTTCGATCACAAAAATGCCGAAGGATGAAACAACCACGTGGTCGATCTGTGTCGTTCCCTCCTCGGATGGATGTGGAAGGTATAGATCATGGAAGACGCGGTATTGCGCAGGGTCGAGTTTACGCAGCCCGCGAAGCACCATCTTTTCCCCAAACCAGCCTTTAAAAGTCGGTGAAGCGAGGATCTTGAATAGGACATAAATTCCAAGCAAACAGGCCAACCCGGGCCAGTTGTGCAGCAATACATTGAAGAAGGGTTCGAGGATTTTCATGCGGTTTTGAAACTAACCGAAATGGAATGCGTGGATAGAGAATTTGTCGCGCAAAGACGTCGAAGGTCTGAAGGTCGAAAGTCTATATGTGAATCGCTGGGGCGATTAATTGAATGAAGGGGCATATGTCGGGAGATCGGCTTTAAACACTCAACCGCACCAGCCCCGACAGGGCGGGGTAAACGGTTCTAGCTTAGACTTTCAGACCTTCGACCTTCGACTCTTATCATTAAATTCTAACAAGATGAAGCAATGGCTCGAAGCTGTAGATGGCTGATTGGCGGCCTGAGGCTTCGCGGACGGGAACTAGCAGTTTCTCTTCTAACAGGATGCGGGAAAAGCGGGCGGCGGTGTGTGCGGGGATTCCCGCATTTCTGGTGAAGCGGCTGTTGCGGAAGACGGGGTTAGTGAAAATATAGTCGAGGGCGGTGACGGATTTTGATGAATTGAGCAATTCGGCAAAACGGCCCTTCATTTCCTCGTAGAGGCCACGTATGTTTTCGGCGACTTGAAGGTTTTGGAAAGCCTGTTCCTTCACGGCGTTCAGGAAGAAGACACACCAGTTTTCCCATGCACCTGAGGATGAGACCTCGCGCATATGGTGAATGTAGTCAGCTTTGTGTTCCTCGAAGAAACGGCTGATGTAGAAGTGAGGCGTTGAAATACAGCCGATCTGCCAGAGCATGAGTGTGACAAGCATGCGCCCCACGCGACCGTTGCCGTCTTTGAAAGGGTGCAGTGCTTCGAATTCCAAATGGCTCATGGCCACCCGGAGTAGAGCGGGCCATGTGGCGTTTTTTGAGAAATCCAGCATTTGGTCCATGCCGCTTTCCAGTTGCTCGGGAGAGATGGGCACAAAGCTGATTTTCGTGCTGCCCCGCGTTCCGATGTAATTTTGCTCGGTTTTGAACTGTCCAGGATTCTTGCTCTGCCCACGCGCGAAGGAGAGCAGGAGCTGGTGCATTTGTTTGATCAAGGACTTCGATAGTGGCTGACCGTCTTGCATCGACTTTCTGGCAGTACGCAAAGCGCGTCCGTAAAGATAGGTTTCAACCGCTTCAGAGCGGTGTTCATTAGACTCGGCAAAAGAGAACAGGTCATCGGTTTCAGATTCCAGTTCGAGGACTTCTTCCAAAGTGCTGAAAGTGCCTTCCATGCGGGAGGAAGCGAGAGCTTCTTGGCCACGCAGAGGCGCCAACAAGATCTCGCTGTTGTGCATGCTTTTCAGCATCTGATCGTAACGGGCTAAGGCATCCGTAGCCTCTAAGAGTGATCCCAGCACGCGGGCCGTATCAAACGTCTGCGGAGGGAATGCCCCGTAGTGGTAGTGGACAGCTTGAGTTAGATCGACATTCATTTTGTGCAAATATGATTATCACAAAGGTCTTTGTTGTCAATATTTATAGTATTTATGCAATACAAAGCTGTTTGTTGTGTACGAAATTCCTACAAGGGTGCTTTTCGTGCATAAGTGGATCTTTCGTACACAACAACAAGTCTTGTGGTGCACCTGTTTACGACAAGGGCGGTTTTACCAGGTCGAAGGGCGGTTTAAGAGGTCGAAGGTCTTAAAGTCGAAAGTCGAGCTTACGCGCGGATTTATAACTCTTCTGACATTCGACTTTCAGACTTTTGACTTTCGACTTTCACTTTCCTAACACCTTAATCGCCTCATAAACCCCTACGACGACTTTGCCCATGCGGTGGTAGTCTAGGCTTTCTGGGGTGTCGCCGAGTTTGTGGTAGTTTTTGTTCCGGTAGAAGGCAGTGTTGGTGACCATGGCGGCGGGGATGTTGTGGGGCCAGTAGTTGCGGTGGTCGGAGAAATCGATGCCGGGGAGAGAGGCTGGGCCGCGGAAGGAATAGACGGGGAGGTCGGTGGTGCCTTTCATGCCGGCTTTGAGGTCTGCGATCCAATCGCTTTGATTCCACTTACTGACGACGGTGATGAAATTGCCACGGCTTGGGTAATAGCCTTTCATGACTGGAGTGGGATAATCCTGTGATCCGGGTGCATCGCTGAAATAACCGATCATTTCTAACACAATCACACCGATGATCTTGTCTTTTTCTCCGGCGACGCTATTCGCATGGAACGCGCTGCCCATTTGTGGACCGCCGAAGAACGGTGGTTCTTCAAGTGTGTAGGCGACCAATTCGATTTCGACATCGGGTTGGTCTTTGCCGATCAGATTGGCGATTTCTAACAGACCCGCGACACCGCTGGCGTTGTCATCCGCGCCAGGTGTTTCGTCACAGGAATCGTAATGCGCGCCGATGATGATTTTCTTGGGTTTACCGACACCGAAGCGACCGATCACGTTTTTATAGGTGATCCTATCCACGATGAATTCCTGCATCTCAACTGTGGCGCCCGCGTCCTTAAGGTTTGTGGAAATGTATTCCGCACAGCGATTCAGGTTTGCTGGGTTATCCGAATTGCGTGGATGGAAATTTTTGCTCAAGGCATCGACGTGTTTCCGCAACCGCACTTCATCGGATTTTTTGGAAGATGGCTCGTTGGAGCGTGTGCTGGGTTGAGCGACCAAATAGCAGCCGGCGACAAACACCGCCAGAAGCACTGAGCAGATGCGTATGCAGCTACGGAAGAAGCGATAACGCAGAGAGCGTTTTGGCGGGGTGTCGGTTTGGTCTTGGGTTTCTTGGGTCATGATGGGTTTAGGTAGGGAACCCTCGCCGTAGGGGGCCGCATGGTATGTGTTAAAAATCCAAATAGATCTCGGTGCGGCGGTTGGCGCGGCGGCCGGTGGGATCGTCTTTGCCGGTTTCGGTGACGTTGGGGCGGCGGGGCTGGGAGGCGCCTTTGGCAATGGTGAAGATCTGTTCTGTGGAGACCCCAGCGGCGGAGAGGAAATCACGAACGACTTCAGCGCGGTTGGAAGAGAGTTGATCGTTATAGGATTTCGTGCCCAGTGCGTCCGTGTGACCGCTTAAAGTGATTTTTTTCTTCGGGTCACTTTTCAAGATGGAAGCGACGATTTCGAGTTGGCGTTTGGTTCTCGGGCTCATGACATCTTCGTTGAAATCAAAGTAGAGGGCGAGGGTTTCACCTCCGCTGGGATTTTTGACGAGCGGCGAGTAATAGATGTCACCGCCAGCAACGCGGGTTGCGTAATCTGCTAGAAGTTGATCGAGATTGATTTCGAACACGCGCCATTTTTTAGTTTCCGCATCCAGACGTAAGCTGAGAGAGAACTGTGCGGCTTCGCTGCCGTCTTTGGCTTCGATGTATGCCAGGTATCCGACGGTGTCATCGCGTTGGAACATGGCGCGCAGGGGTTTGTTCTGGCGCATCTTGTATTCGCCTTCTTCAAACAAGATACACAGCGTAGCGATTTTGGTTTCCGAAACCGATTTAAGATCGACCCATTGCAAAGCGACCTCAAAATTCTGTTTCAACACTGCCTGAAGAAACATGTCTGCCAGACTGAGCGGATCAACTGCTTCTGGTTTCTCCCCAGGGGCAACTTTGGTTTCTGGGACGGAGATTTTTTCGATCTTCCATTTGCCGTTTTCTTGTTTGAGATCGAAAAGGATTTGCTGCTTGTTGGCTTCATCGTCTCCCATTTCAAGTGCCCAGCGGGTTCGTTTGTTGAGTTCGATTTCGCCGACTTCCCGGAAAGCGTGAGGTTTTTTGCTGAGTGCGTTGAGGAGCGCAAAGGTGTCCGCGTCCATCGCATCTTTGCCGATGAGTTCGGAAACTTTCGCTATGTCGCCTTTATTGAGCGCATCGCTGATTTGGTTCAGCAGATCCGAGGGATTCGCGGTTGCAAGGCCGACTCCAAGTTTACTGAGAATTTCCTCGGGTGTTTGGACAGGCGCATGTTTATCGACACCATCGACGACAGGTGGTTTTTGAATTGTGGTGGTGTCATTTGACCCGGGCTTATCTTTTGTCGAGGAATCGTCACCTAGGGTCGACTTTGGCTTGTTCAACCACAACACCACTGCTGCAGCGATGAGCAAGGCGGCAAGAACGAGAAAGATGTAAGGAACTTTGTTTTTCATGAAATCGATTTTTTAAAGTTTAGGAATAGTCACGCGCAGTGGCTGACTTTCACGTATGAGATGAATGACGGTCGGTTGCAATGGAACCGATATGGCCAGCTCTTTATAAAATTCATTGCTGTTGGAAATTTGTGAATTATTGACAGCGATGATTAAATCGCCTGGCGTGATTAAACCACTGGCAAGAGTGTTTGGGGTCACTGTAGTCGTAACAACTCCGCCGAATCCACGCCGGGATTCAATGCCAGAAACATTACGGACCTTGATTCCAATCGTACTGAGAATGCCTAAGTTAATTTCTTCTTCGTTCTCTTGCGTCTGATTTCTAGTTTGTTGAATTGGAACGCTCTCGCGAATGATTGCCTCAAGATTTATGATCTCTCCTTTTCGCCAAACTTGAAATTTTACAACGTCATCAATTTTCGATTGCTGAACCAAGGAGATGACTTGTCGGGTATTGATGACGCTCTCTTTGTTGTATTTCAAAATGATATCGCCCGGTTTAAGTCCGGCAAGTTCCGCAGGCGAATCCGGGGTGATGATGTAAACGGCGGATCCAGTTTCACCGTTGTATCCCAATTCCTGACGAATCGTTGCATCTAAATCGCGCATCCTCACTCCTAAGAAACCACGCGTCGGCCTTCCTTTTTGAATGATCTGTTCGAGTGATTCCTTTACTTCATTCGATGGTATAGAAAAGCCAACACCTTGAAAACTTGGATTGACTTTATCGACACTGAAAATCGCCACATTGATTCCAATGATCTCACCTGTTAGATTGACGAGTGGACCACCTGAGTTTCCAGGGTTGATTGCGGCATCAGTTTGAAAGAGATCGCGTTGGTTATCAGATAGTGAACGTTCTTTCGCTGAAATGATGCCTTGAGTGACTGTTTCACCGAGTCCGAATGGATTTCCGATCGCGAAAACAATCTGACCCACTTCAACCAATGATGAATTTCCAAGTTTCAATGGAATGAAGGTTTCATTGGAATCGATTTTAATGACTGCAATATCTAACAATGTATCTTCACCCACCATTGTAGCTTTGTAAGTTTTTCCGCCATGGATTGTGATACGAATTTCCTTCTGGCCTGCGATGACGTGATGATTTGTAATCACATGGCCTTCTTTGCTGACAATGACACCAGAGCCTTGTCCTTGTGTTGGATAGCTACGAACACTGGGCCGGCCAAAAAAGTCGACGAGTTGTTCGGTGCGATAACCTGAGGTATCGATACTCACCACGGATGGAACAACGACTTTAGTCAAATTTGCATATTCTTGATTGAGGCGGGAAAGCATTTCCACATCACTCAGTTTCAATGCGGATTTTGTACTTGGAGTAAATGTTTCCTGCGTTTTATTTTTTTGGGGTTTTAAAATCTCAGGAATAAGAGATGCGAAATCCTTACCCGAGTGCCAAGTTTTGAGCACCGTTACCAAAACAAAAAATAGTACAAACACACCAAGCAAAGTTAGAATGCGTTTGATGAGAGGTGACATGATTTGGAAAAGTCGTTGCAAGATGGCAGGATGAGATCATTTTCCAAGCGCGAATGGCTGATTTGATTGAAGTTGTGTTCTTGTTCGAATCTCGGGTATTGCTGCTTTCATGATGAATATTCTATTTTTTGAACTTATAAGATCATCATCTTAATGGTGTGTATAAGTCCGAAAATGGTGTGTTCCGCAAGACAGCTATAAGTGTTCCACGTGAATGATAAGTTGTGATGAATAACCGGTGGCTATGGAATATATGCCTATGGTTCGTAAACCCTAAGTAGATATCTTCACCTTATCACAAGTTTTTGGGGTTTTATTCACAGCTTATTCGTGCTGAGTATTCCGGTGTTGAAACGTGTCATTATCACTGGTGGAACCGGCGGGTTGGGAAAAGCGATCACTGAGCAATTTGCAGGTGCGGGTTGGGATGTTTTTGCTCTGGGCAGAAATGATCTCGATCTCAATGATTTATCTGCCATCGATAGGTTTTTTTCCATGAATGATTGTGATTTGCTGATCTGTGCTGCGGGAATGATAAATGATCAGACTCTAGCAAAAATGGATGAGTCCACATGGGATGAAGTTTTCGATATCCATTACACGGCAGCTAAACATTGTGCCTTGGCTGCCATTCCAATGATGATCCGTAAGAGTCAAGGTCATGTGATTTTTATATCCAGTTATGCAGCGAATCATCCGGCAATTGGTCAAGCAGCATACGCTACTGCGAAAGCCGCAATCCTAGGACTGACAAAGGATTTAGCTCTAACACATGGTTCTAACAATATTCGTGTAAATGCGATTTTGCCCGGTTTTATGGAAACTCCGATGACGGAACAGGTTTCTGAAAAACGCAAGCAAGTGGTTCGTGAGTTGCATGCTTTGGGCGAATTCAACACGCCGGGTAGCGCGGCTGAATTCATTTTATTTCTGGAACAACGCATGCCACATACTTCTGGCCAAGTTTTCCAATTGGATAGCCGACCATGATTTTTACAAATCATCGCCGAATTTCTTGACAGCATAGGCAACTACATGCTTCCTTTCCCGCCCGCTGCTTGCGGTAAAGCACCCTTAGCTCAGCTGGATAGAGCGTCTGACTACGAATCAGAAGGCCGGGAGTTCGAATCTCTCAGGGTGCACTTTTTTTCTCCTCCGGTCTGGTTTTTTGGCGGTTATGTTGAGGTAGGAAATTTCTCGTAAGACATTGATTAGCAATGTGTTAGGTAGGGTGCCATCGCCGAGGGCACCGCACGAAGCAAGACGTATTCGATTCTTCAATAAATCATCCTATTTTTCCTCATTCCATGCGGTGCCCTCGGCGATGGCACCCTACCAAATGATAGACCTACCCTTTCACTTTTCCACGTGTCAGCTTATCCATCCAGATCACCAGGATCGCAATATCCGATGGGGTGATTCCGGGGATGCGGGAGGCTTGGCCTATGGTCTGCGGCTGGATTTCACAAAAGCGAACTCGGGCTTCTTTTTTCAAAGCGGGAATTAAATCGAAATCGAGATCTGCTGGAATGTGCCTTTCCTGCTGGCGCGACATGCGATCGATCTGCTGCTGCTGGCGGGCTAGGTGGCCTGCGTATTTGAAATCAGTTTCGATCTGTGGCCAGTCGGTTTCGGAAAATTCATTGCGTAAGTGATCGGGTAAATTCTCCCACGAGCTGTCCGCGCGACGCAGCCATTGGTCCAATTTGACCCCTTCATAAGAGGCATGGCGAACCCATTTATCCGCGCGATCCATTTCCGCGACTTTCACCTCTAGTCTGTCCAAACGTAGTCCGGAGACTAAACCGATTTCCGCACCTCTGCGGGTAAGGCGTAGATCGGCGTTGTCCTGACGAAGCAACAGACGGTATTCGGCGCGGCTGGTGAACATTCGATATGGCTCGGTGCAGCCGCGGGTGACGAGGTCGTCGACCATCACGCCGAGGTAGGCTTCTTCGCGTCCCAACACAAAGGCGGGTTTGCCCGCAGCTTTCAACGCGGCATTGGTTCCAGCGATCAGCCCCTGCCCTGCGGCTTCCTCGTAACCGGAGGTTCCGTTGATCTGACCGGCGAAATAGAGACCCTCGATCCGCTTGGTTTCAAGGGTCGGTTGGAGCTGAGTTGGTGGGCAGTAATCATACTCCACCGCATAGCCCGGACGCAGGATCTCGCATTTCTCCAAGCCAGGAATCGTGCGCAGAAACTCCAGCTGCACCTCGTAAGGCAGCGAGGTGGAAACCCCGTTGACGTAGAATTCGGTGGTGTGCCGTCCCTCCGGTTCTAGGAAAACCTGATGCCGTTCTTTCTCGGCGAAACGCACGACCTTGTCTTCAATCGACGGGCAATAACGCGGGCCGGTGCCCTCGATCACCCCGCAGTACATGGGCGATTGATGGAGATTGTTGGCGATGATTTCGTGGGTTTTGGCGTTGGTGTAGGTCATCCAACACGGCATTTGTTCCACGTGGAACGCGGGGTCGCCCCACGGGTTCAGGGTGAAAATGTCATCCGGACCTTTGGTCAGAGTATCCGCCAAGTAGCTGAATTTCGGCACTGGGGTGTCGCCTTCTTGTCTATCGCATTTCGAGAAATCGATGGATCTGCCCAGCAGTCGACACGGAGTTCCGGTCTTGAATCGCGCAACCTCGAAGCCAAGTGCTTTGAGAGAATCCGACACTGTCGAGCTCGCATCCCCCATCCTGCCGCCCTTTTCATTTTTCAGACCCACGTGCATGAGCCCCCGCATAAAAGTCCCCGCGCTGAGGATGACCGTCTTGCCGCAGATTTCCATGCCGAGTGAGGTCAGGATTCCGGTGATCCGCTGTTCGGAATCGACCAGAAGTTCTGCGACGTTGCCCTGGTGGATCTCGATGCCGTCGGTGGATTCCATCTCTGCCTTGGCGCGAAATTGGTAGGCTTTCTTATCGCACTGAGCGCGCGGGGCCCGGACCGAAGGGCCTTTCGAGGCGTTGAGCATGCGGAACTGGATTCCGGTGGCGTCGGTGTTGAGTCCCATGAAACCGCCGAGGGCATCGATTTCCCGAACCATGTGACCTTTGCCAAGTCCGCCGATGGCTGGGTTGCAGGACATCTGGCCGATGGTGTCGAGGTTCTGGGTGAGGACAGCGACCTGAGCTCCGATCCGGGCAGCGGCGAAGGCGGCCTCGACCCCGGCATGGCCGGCGCCGATGACAATCACATCGTAGATTTTTGGGTAGCGGAACATGTTTAAAAGAAGTTGCCAGTGCCTAGTGAGCAGTGGTCAGAATATAAGTTTGCCAGCTAAAGTGGTCGGCTTGAATAAAAATTCTTATATCTCGCCAAGGTCGGCGTCTTTTTTAGGTTTAAAGTTTAAGATTTAGAGTTTCGAAACGTTCCACGTGGAACTTTTAGGCCTTGGCGACGGCGACTAGGACGGCTTTTTGGGCGTGGAGGCGGTTTTCGGCTTGTTGGAAAATGGTGTCGGCGTGGGCTTCAAGAACAGCTTCGCTGATCTCTTTCCCACGATAAGCGGGGAGGCAGTGGAGGACGATGTGGTATAGGGCAGCGTGTTTGAGCAGCTCACCGTTGACTTCAAAGCCAGCGAATTCGGCTTCTTTCTCTTTCTGTCCTTCCTGCCCCATGGACAGCCAGACATCGGTGTTGATCACTGCGGCATCTTTAACAGCTTCGACTGGATCGGTGGTAATTTTCAAACCGTCGTACTTGAGAGCTTTGAGGAAATCGGCTGGCGGTTGGCAAGCAATCGGCGAGGCGATGGTCAGTTCGAAGTTAAGAATTTTCGCTGCCCAGATCCATGAGCGGGTCATGTTGGAAAATCCGTCGCCGACGAAGGCGAATTTCTTCCCTTCCCAGCCACCGAGTTTTTCTTTCACCGTCAAAAGATCGGCGAGGATTTGGCAGGGATGCTCGTCATCGGTCAGGGCGTTGATGACGGGAAGGTTGGAGTAGTTTGCAAAATCGATGATGTCCTGTTGGGCAAAGGTACGGATGATCATGCCGTGGACCATCCTGCCGAGTACGCGGGCGGTGTCTTTGATGGGTTCGCCGCGGCCGAGTTGGATGTCATTGGCGGAGAGAAACATCGGAGAGCCGCCGAGTTCGCGGATGCCGACCTCGAACGACACGCGGGTGCGGGTGGAGGATTTGCTAAAAATCATCGCCCATGTCTGTCCGGCGAGCGGTTGGGACGCGTGTTTTCCGCGCTCAGCTTTCAAGCTTTGGGCGCTGGCGATGAGGCTGGATATTTCAGCAGCGCTGAGTTCTTCAATGGAAAGGAGGTGTTTCATCTGAGTCTGAAGGTCGAAAAGTCTAAAGGTCGAAGGTCCAAAAGTGCTTCATTTGAAGCAGGATAAGGTTCGGTGGATGATGGACAGAGCCTCATCGATTTCGGCGTCTGTGACGTTGAGTGGAGGCAGCAAACGGAAGGTTTCTGGACCGGCGGGAGGAAGGATTAGGCCTTCTGCCATAAGGGCGTTGACGACCGTGAGGGCCGCGGTTGAGCCTTCTGGGGTTGGGATCAGATCGGCGCGCAGGCCAATACCTAGCAACAAACCAAGGCCCCGGACATCGGTGATGACGGGTAATTTCCAAGAAGCGATTTCTGCCCGGATCCGTTGCTCTTGGTGGAGGGCATTTGCGGCGAGATTTTTCTCACGGATTTCACGCAGGACTTCGATGGCTGCCGCGCAGACCAGAGGATTGCCGCCATAGGTCGATCCATGGGAGCCGGGTCCCATGAGCGATGCGAGGGTTTTCCCAGAATCATCGATGGTGCGATCGCTGAGCCAGAAAGCGCCTATCGGCACTCCTCCGCCCATGCCTTTTGCCCACGAAATGCCGTCGGGTTTGATGTCCGGGGCGATCGCCCGCCACGCCATCGCTTGGCCGCAACGCCCGAAACCTGCCTGCACTTCATCGAACATCAGTAAGAGATCATGTTTTTTGCACAGGGCATCGAGCGCTTCGAGAAACGCTTTGGTAGCGACATGCACTCCGCCCTCGCCTTGCACGGGTTCGAGTAAGAATCCGACGGTTTCCTCGCTGACTGCGTTTTCGAGCGCGGCGATGTCGTTGTAAGGAAGGTAACGGAAGCCCGGCAACATCGGATCGAAACCCTGTTGGATCTTCGCTTGGCCGGTGGCGGCCATGCTGCCGAGGGTGCGTCCGTGAAAGGATTGTTGAAACGTGATGACTTCAAAACGCGGCTTGCCGTTCGCTTGCGGTTTGTGATGACCGTAGCGCCGCGCAGATTTGATCAAGCCGTCATTGGCCTCGGCTCCGGAGTTTGAAAAGAAGATTTTTCCAGGCAACTGGATCTCGAATTCATTCATCTCCTTCGCCATAAGTCCTTGAGGCTCATTGAGATACAAATTTGAAACATGTATCAACTTGGCTGCTTGCTGTTGGATGGCTGCAACCAAACGCGGATGACAATGCCCCAGCGCACACACAGCGATGCCCATGCAAAAATCCAAATATTCCCGTCCTGAATCATCGCGCACGCGCGCCCCCTTGCCTTCGACAAGCGTGAGCGGAAAGCGACCATAAGTCGCCATAACGTGATCGGTGAAATGTTCAGTGGTGCTCATGTTAGAGTCCGGACGTTTTCCGGAAAGGGGCGGAGGCTATACGCTTCCAGCGAAATAGCAAATCACTTTCGATGTGGGTTGCTAATTATGGCTTGTCAAATGGAAATGTGCTGATAGATGCTCCAGCAGGATGAGTGATCAATGGTTTGTACACAGAAATGGCGAGCAGGTGGGGCCTTACACCGGTGACCAAATGTTGGAATCTGCAGACCAAGGCATCATCGTTGCAGAGACCATGGTTTGGGCGGCAGGTATGCCTGAGTGGCTACCAGCGGGGCAAGTTCCTGGGCTTCTTCCAGATGAGCCAGTAGTGCATGTAGCAGCAGCAGCTGTTAAATCTGGGCCTCAGCGGAATGTGCCTGGTGCTCGACCGGGTTCAGGTGGTGCAGTGGCTGGTGCTCGACCTGTTGCAGGCGCCGCCGTAGCTGTCGCAAGAGGGTCGACCACAGGCGGTGCTGTAGCTGTCCCAAGAGCCGGTAAAGGTACGGGTGCTTTAGCGGTTAAAACTCATACGGACCAAACAACAGCTGATGGGGAATATCCTCATGTTGCTGTGAAGAAAGCGAATTTCGGGCTTTGGGTGGGCATGTTTGCAGGTGGATTCATCTGCTTCCTTATCGGGATAGCCGTTATGGTAGGAGGCTCTATGAAGGCGACTGCGCCCTTAACTGAAAATGTTAAGGATGATAAAAATCTATCGGCACTCGAACGGATTCCAAAAAAATCTGATCCGGCGGCAGATGCTATCGCTGCAGAAGAGATGAAGGCGATGCAAGCGGAAGCTGTGAAAGGGTTAATGGCGTCAGGTTTAGCGGGTGGTATCCTGCTATTCATCGGCTGGGCTATTTGGATGGTCTCGTGGGTCTTTTTCTACATAAATATCTATCGCGGATGGCTTTGTCTTCAGCCTGGTGGCGTGGAGATCACACCCGGAAAAGCCGTTGGATTTTTGTTCATTCCCTTCTTTCAGCTCTACTGGATTTTTGTGGCCATCAACGGTTTGCCGAAAGACTGGAACCGCATTGTTGCAAGTTTTGAGGATTTGAAAGGCGCTCCAAGGCTCAAAGAAGGCACGTTTCTTGCGTTCTCGATCGGAATGCTCTTCGCTCCTTTAGGCATCATCATGATTTTCCCGATGATGTCGCAGCTTTGCACAGGTATCAATTTCTTCGCTGCCCGAGGCAACACAAGAGGTGCTATCACATACAGAGCTCCAGGCGCTCGTTGAGTGAAAAAATTGGGCAGTCATTCCTTGTTATGAAATCGTCGGACTCACCCGAGTCATGAGCCGCATTTCCATTTCGATGCAGAATTTGGCTTTCCCTTGGGGGCTAGATCCGCTGAAACTCCCGCCGTTCTATGTCCAATCCCTTCCGCGAAGATCTAGTTTCCCGCAATCGTCCTGAGCCATGCACCGTGGTTATCTTCGGCGCTACCGGAGACCTCACTCACCGCAAGCTCATTCCTGCGCTTTACAACCTCGCCGTCGATGGTGAGTTGCCGACCGGAGTGAACATCATTGGCTTTGCCCGTCGCGAGAAAACCGATGCGGAATTCCGCAAAGGTCTGGAAGAGTTGAACCGCAAAGTTTCCCGCAATGGGCATGACGAGGAAGTTTGGAATCCGTTCATCAACAGTGTGACCTATCATCAATCGGAATTCACGGATGATGCTGGATACACATCGTTGGCGAAGCGTTTGGATGATATCGATGCGGAGCGCGGTGGTAAAGGCAATCGCTTGTTCTACGTCGCTTCTGCCCCAGAGTTTTTCGATGACATTTTGCTGCATCTCAAAAAGGCCGGACTCAACGAAGCCAAAGCAGGTTGCTGGGCGCGTGTGATTGTTGAAAAACCTTTCGGCACCGATCTTAAAACGGCGCAGCATTTGAATCAGGTCGTTAATCAAACTTTCCACGAAGCCGACACGTATCGCATTGATCATTATCTCGGAAAAGAAACTGCGCAGAACCTGATGGTGCTGCGTTTTGCGAATGCGATTTTCGAGCCGTTGTGGAACAGCAAACATATCAGTCACATTCAAATCACTTGCTCGGAAAATTTAGGCATGGAGGGTGGACGCGGAGGTTACTATGAAAAATCCGGAGCGCTGCGCGACATGGTGCAGAACCATTTGTTGCAGCTACTGAGCTTGGTTGCGATGGAGCCACCGACTGATCTATCAGCCGATGGTGTGCGCGATGAAAAAGTGAAAGTCATCCGCTCGTTGCGCCAATGGGACACGCCGGAAAAAGTAGCTGAAAACGTGATCCGTGCTCAATACACGGCGGGTCATGTCGATGGCAATCCGGTGCCCGGATACCGCGAGGAAGATCGCGTTTCACCAACATCGGAAACCGAGGCATACGTCGCCGTGCGTTTACTGATCGATACCTGGCGTTGGAGCGGCGTGCCGTTTTACATCCGCATGGGCAAACGCTTGCCGAAAAAATCCACGGAGATTTCCGTTCATTTCAAAGACGCGCCATCCGTGCTTTTCGGCGCACTCCCCGGCGGCGTTCCCGGTGGCAACGTGTTGGTAATCCGCATCCAACCCGACGAAGGAATTTCCCTGCGCATGGTCTCGAAAATCCCCGGCACGAGCCTGCGCCTTGAGCCGGTAAAAATGGATTTCCATTACGCCACCAGTTTCGGCAAAGGCAGCCCCGAAGCTTACGAACGCCTCATCCTCGACGCGATGGCTGGCGATGCCACCCTTTTCGCCCGCCGCGACGAAGTCGAGGAAGCCTGGCGTTTCATCGACCACATCGAGCGCGCTTGGCACGAGTCGGATAACAAACCGCCGATGGCTGAATTCGTCGCCGGTTCATGGGGCCCACGCGAGGCGGATGATATGATTCAGAGAGACGGCAACACATGGCGCAGGCTGTAATTTTGCGGACTTGCCGACACGTTAGTTATCAGGTAAATTGCAAACATGAGCACTCAGTTTCTCACGGATAAAAAAGGAAAGAAGGTAGCAGCCGTCATTCCTATCAAGGAATATGAGGAACTCATGGAAGACTTAATCGACATCTCGGCGTGCTTGGAAGTGAAAGACGAAAAAACTGTTCCGTGGGAGCAGGTTAAAAAAGAAATATTTGGCGATGCCGCTGTACCGGATTGAAATTAAGCAAACAGCGCGAAAGGTATTATCAAATATTCCGCTCACCTATGCCAACCGGATTCGATTTGCCATCGATGACTTGGCGACCAATCCATTTCCAAAAGGCCATCGAAAACTAGTAGGAAGCGAATCAAAGTATAGGATTAGAATCGGAGATTACCGAGTGATTTACCAAGTGGAGAATCAAGAGCTGGTGATCTTTGTAATCCGTATCGGCCATCGCAAAGACATCTATCGCTAAACATGAGCACCACACTTACAGATAAATTCGCCGAGCTTGGGAAAGAAGTTTCCATCTCTCAGATTGATCTCGAGCTGCGCAAGCTCTGGGAACAGGACGAAGCGCGCACCAATGCTTCATTGATGAATCTCGTGGTTTATTCGGAGAAATCCGGAAGCCTGTTAGAAAATTCCCGCATCATCAACGATCTTACCCGCGATAACGCCTGCCGCGCGATTCTCGTCGAAATCGATCGCGAGGAAGCCGCCAGCCTGCGCGCATGGATCACCGCGCATTGCCATCTTTCACACGGCCAGAAATCTGTTTGCTGTGAGCAAATTTCTTTCCGTCTAACAGGTCGTGTCCCCGGTCGTTTCCGCAACACGGTATTCTCTCACCTTAACTCCGATCTTCCACTCATTTTCTGGTGGCAGGGCGAGCTCTCGGACGTCTTCACCGAGCGCCTCGCCAGCGTGATGGATCGACTCATCGTCGATAGCTCGCTGTGGCGCGAGCCGCAGATTTCCTTCAACCGCATTATCGAAGAGCTGAAAGTCAATCCGGCTCTTGTCGTACAAGATCTCGCATGGACGCGTTGCTGGCAGTTCCGCGTCGGCATCGCGAGTTTGTTTGACGATACGGTCGCGCAAACGGCTCTCGAAAACATCGATCAGATTCGCATCAAACACAGCCCGTTGGATCGCAACACCGCCCTGCAACTCATGGCATGGCTCGCCGTTCAAGCAGGTTGGAAATTCAGCGGAAATTCAACCTTCGTATCGAAGACGGGTCGGAAAATCCAAGTGCAGATCGAATCCTGTTCCGACTCCGCACCGTTAGGTTTGGTCGAGCTTTCAGCAGGAAAAACCATCGTCCGTGTCAGCCACGAGAAAGATTCAGTCCATCTCCTGCGAGAAATCGAGTCCGGTGACTACCACGTGACCTCACTTTCTCCCGCCGATCCGGAAGCTTCTCCCGATCTTGTCGCCCAACAGCTTTCCCGAGGCGGGAAAAACTCCTTGTTCTTCAAAATCTTGGCGACGTTTTTGGAGTTACTGGGATCGAAGTGAAAGGTTACCGCATGGCTGGCGTAACTTATGCTGCCCTTTGCTTTAGATTAAACCCCGTATAAATTCCTTATGTCACTTGAATCCACCAACCGTCGTAGTTTTCTCGCAACCACTGGAGCTGCCGCCGCGGTGATGTCTTTCCCCACGGTCTTGCGGGCGCAAGAAGCCAAGAACAACAAAGTGCTCAAAATCGGTTTGATTGGTTGCGGCGGACGTGGAACGGGTGCAGCGGAACAAGCACTCTCGGCTGATCCCAATGTCCAGCTCTGGGCGATTGGCGATGCGTTTGCCCCTCAGATCGCGGGTGCTTTGAAACATCTCCAAAAGTTTGCCGGGAAAGTAGATGTCCCGGAAGCTCGTCAGTTTTCCGGTTTGGATGCCTATCAAAAAGTGATCGATAGCGGCGTTGACGTTGTCCTTCTCACTACGCCTCCGGGCTTCCGCCCGATGCATCTCAGAGCGGCGGTTGAAGCAGGCAAACACGTTTTTGCAGAGAAACCGATGGCCGTCGATATGGCTGGCATCAAATCCGTTTTGGAATCCGCTAAAATCGCTAAATCCAAAGGCACCACGTTGCAGCATGGTTACTGCTGGCGCTTTTCTCCAAACACTCGTGAGGGTTATGGAAAACTTCTTTCTGGTGAACTCGGCCGCGTGGTTTCCATTTACGGAACCTATATGGCGAATGTTCCAAAGCCTTCCACAAACATCGATATGCGCAACAAAGATTGGGGCGATAGAGAATGGCAAATGCGCAACTGGATGGGACACGAATGGCTTTCCGGCGGTCCGCTGTTAGAACAGTGCATTCACACAGTGGATAAAGTCGCATGGGCGATGGGTGATGTCGCACCAATCGCCGCGAGAGCATCCGGTGGCCGCGGCCAACGCTCGGATGACGGCAATGTTTACGATCACTACGATGTCGTTTACGAATATCCAGGCGGCGTCATGTGCCATGTTTCGCAACGTCAGATGTCAGGCGTGTTTAACGAAGTGGTCGATCGTGTCTTTTGCGAAAAAGGCATGCTCGAAGCTCCAGGCCGCGTGATGACGAAGGATGTTTCTGGGAAAATCACATGGGCGTACCGCGGTGAGCCGGAAAACATGTATCAGGTTTGCCACAACGAATGGTTCGCCGCGATCCGCGCCGGTAAAGAACTCAACGCCGGTGAATTCATGGCGGGCAGCACCATGTTAGGTCTTCTCGGCCGTGAGGCTGCGCATACCGGTCAGCGTGTCACATGGGAACAGCTTCAGGCTTCTACTCAAGATCTCTCACCGGATGATTTCAAAATGTCAGACGCACATCCGGTTGCTCCAGTGCCAGTTCCAGGAAAATATAAATTTAGCTAAAGTTGGATTTATTTGGGTTGGGTTCCCTCGCCGAGGGAACCGCATGAAATGGGGAAGTATTCGATGATTTAAGGATGTATCATAAGCGTTCCGCTTTGCGCGGGGCACACGGCGATGGCACCCTACCATGTTTGCTGCGCGAAATTCACATCTCGACCAAATGGATGCTTTTTCATAGAAGAGCATCCACATGGAACATCACACCCACGAGCGCACTAGCGGTTACAGTGAAGAAATCGCCTGTGCACTTGGGTTGTTGTTTTTGATCGCTGCTGCGGTGGTTGAAAAAAACAACGGTGTTTCTAACCTCACACACGGGCTTTACGCGGGAGCTTATGTTTTTGCAGGTCATCAAGGCTTGAAATCGGCCATCGCTTCACTGAGGAAATGGGTGATCGATATAGATGGCTTGATGGTGCTTGCGGCGTTGGGAGCTGCGATTGTCGGAGCGCCGTTCGAGGGTGCGCTGCTACTCTTCTTGTTCAGCTTTTCGAATGTGCTTCAGCGCTATGCGATGGATCGCACGCATAACGCTATCCAATCCTTGCTCAAGCTGCGGCCGGATCAGGCGTTGGTGAAACGCGATGGAGGAACGGTCCTAGTGAAGGTCGAGGAACTGGAGCTTGGCGAAATTGTGATCGTCAAACCAGGCGAGCAAATCCCTGTAGATGGCAAATTGGTTGAGGGTGATACGTTTGTGAACGAGTCGTCTCTAACAGGTGAATCGATGCCCGTCGCCAAAAACGTTGGAAGTGATGTGTTTGCCGGAACGATCAACCAAAGCGGCGGCGTTGAAATTCAGGTGAAGAAGCGTTCGGAAGATTCCGCGTTGGCACGGATGGTCAAATTGGTTGCAGCCGCCCAGGCGGAAAAATCGAAGACCCAACGTTTCCTCGAATCCGCAGAGCAATACTACGCGGTGGGTGTGATCGTCTTCACCATCGGAGTGTTTCTCGTTCCGTGGTTGTTCATGGGACAAGAATTTTCTCCAGCATTTTATCGCGCAATGACAGTTATGGTCGTCGCCTCGCCGTGTGCGTTGATCATTAGCACCCCGGCAACCGTTTTATCGGCAATCGGTGGCGCGGCCCGCATTGGAATACTGATCAAAGGTGGATCACATCTCGATAGCGCAGCTACGATAGACATCGTAGCTCTTGATAAAACCGGCACGCTCACCGCAGGCAAGCCATCGCTCACGGAAATGGTTTTACCTAGCGGAATCCAATCTTTGGCAAATCCGTTAGCCGCGGATGGAGAAGCGATCCTGCGTGCAGCTGCCGCACTCGAAGCCCGCTCCGAACATCCGCTAGCAAGGGCGGTGGTGGATGCGGCGAATCGACTAAAGCTTTCAGTCCCTGAAGCAACGGCTTTCCAATCGGTTACCGGCCACGGCGCCGAGGCTACGGTGGAATCCGTGCATTATCTCATTGGCAGCGAACGGTGGTTTCGAGAGTCCGCAGTTCAAGGACTGGATGCGCTGGTGGTGCATGCGAAGCCGCTTCAAGAAAAAGGCCATACCTGCGTCTGGCTCGGCGTGCGCGATGGCGAGCAGCTCATTGCCAAAGCGGTATTGGTGATGGCGGACACGATACGCCCCGAAGCGAAATTTCTAACTGAACAGTTGCATAAGCTCGGGGTGAAAAAAGTGGTGATGCTGACCGGTGATCATCAGCTGGTTGCGAATTCCATTGGCGCGGAAATCGGGATCGATGATATCCGCGCAGAGTTACTTCCCGAACACAAACTTAACATCATCCGCGAACTCAAAAAAGAAGGCCGAGTCATGATGATAGGCGATGGCGTGAATGACGCCCCTGCGCTTGCTACCTCAGATCTCGGCGTCGCGATGGGCGCGGCCGGCACCGATGTCGCCATGGAAACGGCGGACATCGTGTTGATGGGAGATAGGCTGGAGAACATCCCCTTATTACTCAAACATGCAAGGCGCGCACGTCGCGTGCTGTTAGAAAATTTGATTTTCGCGGCATGTATCATCGTCTTTCTCGTCGTCGCCGCTCTCGGGTTTTCCCTGCCCCTTCCCATTGGCGTGATCGGTCACGAAGGCAGCACGGTCATTGTCTGCCTCAATGGGTTGCGGCTACTCATGATAGGCCGTTCAGGATTATGATCTCCGATTCAGCGTGTGATCGGATCCGCTGAAAATGGAAAACACTGCACGCAGAAGGGCTTTCACCATCAAATAAATCATCACGAAAACTGCGGTCACAAGTCCAACGGTTACGAGTAAAACGAAGGCGATCACACCGAGCACGATCCACAGCGGCATCCAGCGTTTATCTAGCACGCGGATTTTTCCCTGCCAGTTCTGCCAATCGACTCTACGGCTTCGTTGACTGCCAGACGCATCAACTTCTGGACGCGGCTCAACCGCCACGCCATCGATTTCGATAACTTCCGCTTCAAGGATTTGGTCATCCTGTTTCATCACGGCTCGAAAATACGCGTGATCCATCAAGATGCACGGCAGAAATCAAAGTCGTTTAGACAACAAGTTCCCTGATGCTCTAATTCAGGCTTCTTTGGATCTTTTCGCCGGTCCTATAGTCCCGCTTTCAATAAACTGCGCCGGAGTGAGCGTTTGTCGGATGTCGTGTTTACCACGGCTGACATTCGCCGCCCAACGCACTACGCGTTGCACCACCGGGCGGCTGTTCCAGTGGATATGAGCCACGGCTGGATGGCACCACGCGAAGGCTGGGTTGTCATCTGTGCAGACCAGTGAGACATCGTTCGGCACCCGTAGATTCTGGTAGCCCAGAAATTGCAGGGCTGCGACAAGGAACGGTGCCTCGTCGATGATCAGCGCGGTCGGTGGGGTGACACGGAACAACTCCGCTAGGCAGCTTTGAAAGCCCGCACTAGTCTCTTCCCAGTCCGGTAAGTTGTAGGAGCTTGTATGAATGCCGTGAGCCGCCATTTCCTCGAGGATGGCGCGCTCGGAACTCCCTGGCAAAGGATGCCGCCGTATCCGGCGCACCAGTGTCACGATGCGACGGTGGCCGAGCTCGAGCAGGCGACGCGTGACCAACGCCTGAGCGCTCACCTTGTCCGGTCCTACCGCGGCGATAGGTAGTCCGCCCCGCCGCCCGAACAGGGCGAAGATCGGTACTGGCTGTGTCGCAAACCACTCGAGCAACTCACGCGACCCGGAACTCACCACCCAAGCATCCGCCTGGGTATTTTGCACCAGCCGCGTGATTCGCTTCAAATCCATGCCCAACTCTGTCATGTATTTGTCTGCGAAAAAGACGCTGTGCCCTGCCTCACCCAATCGGTGCATCAGCTCTGTCATATAACCATCCGCCATCTCCGCCGCAGGCGAATCAAGAAGCAGGATAGCCACCCGAAGCGTGCGAAGTGTCTTGCTCTCGGGCAACACGATCTGCCGTCTGCGACCCGCCCCCTGTGGCACCAGTAGCCCTTCCTGTTCCAGAAGCTTTAGCGCCGCTTCTACCGTGTCGCTCCCGACCCCCAAATCGATTGCCAGACGTGAGCCGCCGGGCATTCGTCCGCCCCATGCCCCGCGGTACAGCTCCGCTCGCAAGTGTTTCCCCACTTGCTCGGCAGCCGTCAGCACGCGGAACGCTTCCATTAACAGCAAACTATCGGATATCAGGATAAGATGCAAGATCAAGAGTTCTGGCGGTTATCGCGGATGTGATCCAGAGAGCTAGTAATCCATTTCACTTACCTTCCAAGGCATGAAAACAACCAGACAACACTTTTCACGGATCGCAGGCGCAGCGTTGATCACTCTGGCGCTCGCATCGAATGCTAGGTTGCAAGATGCAGCTTATTATGCCCCCGACAGCTCACCGATTTTCAATCCCTTTCCCAATGTGTCCGACAAAGGATGGTTGGTGAGAAACCTTGGTCCCGTTGGCATCGGCATTAACCTGATCAGTCACTCCCCCTTTTCCCCGCCTCCGGTCCGGCCACTAACTCGTTCAACGGCCTTCGCCTCAAAAGCAAATTCCTAGCAACCAGCCATGAAGAATGAACCTCATAATATGGAAAATCGAATGAAGAGAAATCCTCGAAAAAGATCGCGATTAGGGCTTAATCTTCTGCTTTTGGCTCTGTTAGTTTTAGTAGGCATAATTGCGCCATGGGGCAGTCATCCCGACCTTGATGAGTCTTCGCGATTGAGTTCTATCGTCTCGGATGAAGAAAGTCTGCCCGCTTTGGCAGTCGAGGACAGCATCGCTGGTGTGTCGCCAGTGGTTCAGGAAAAGCAACCGGAAGCAGAAGCGGCGAAGGCTAGGATAGAATTTGACACTTGGATGAACGCGTATGCCGCCGCTCCAAAAGCAAAACGAGCAGAACTCGAGGCCGAGGGAGTGAAGTTGGCAGCGGCACGCAGGGCCGAGATGTTGCGACTGATTGAAACCGATCCTGAGCAAGCGATCAAACGTGCAGTATCCGTTGTTCAAAGGCGAAATCTACCGCCTTCGGTTCGTAAACACGTTGAGGAACATATCAGTAACGAAGGCCAATTGCTTACGGTCATTGCTACGAAGTTTGATCCTCAGCCAAAAGCTACGGTGATGCGCCAGGCAACCATTGGCCGCAACACATATCAGGCATTCACCTATGGCCAGCGCAATGATCCTCGTTTCAATAATAAGACGATTCCGTTGAATGGTATCTCCATCGGTGAAAAATTTGCGGTCAACGAATCTCCGTTGCGGGTTGTCGAGCCTGGTGAATTCGAGCCTGCCGTCATGAAGGCTGCTCTCGAAGAGTCAAGCTGTCCAGTATCCGAACAACCCATAGAGGAAAATGAAAGCTCCGTAGCGGTGCTGGAGGGTAGCAAATTGTTATACTTGTGCCAAGGCGGTCACATTGCTGCCTATGGCGATGAGCTGCTCGCTGCGGCCATGGCTGCGCCTCCCGATATCGCTTATGGCGCTTGGTCCGAGGGCGCTAAGACTCTGATTTATATCTCGATTTACTACAAAGATCAGACAGTGGCGCCAGTGAAGACGGATATGACTGTGGTCAACACGTTTTTTCAAGCGAACTCTTACAACAAGA
This sequence comes from Akkermansiaceae bacterium, assembly GCA_031431855.1. GTDB lineage: Bacteria > Verrucomicrobiota > Verrucomicrobiia > Verrucomicrobiales > Akkermansiaceae > Luteolibacter. Next base: position 56,962 of record JANPEG010000073.1, read on the forward strand.
CCAGCATCACAACGACATTCACACCCGCATATCAAATGTCTAAAAATGCCATGGAATATACTTCTTTAGAAGAGATTATTGACGAAGCCCGCGCTCTTGCTGCGGCCGGTGGATACGATTACAATAGCTACACTCTTGATACCATTCGATGGGACGGAGGTATTGGCGGTTTTGGCGGCGCCGCCGCCGTGGGCGGACGGATCAACATGTTGAAGACCGATGAGGTGGGAGTTGCTGCACATGAAATTGGGCACAATTTAGGCCTCTTTCATGCAAACTACTGGGAAACAACGGACGGAACAACAATCGGCTCGGGAAGAAATCAAGAGTATGGGGATATTTTTGATGTAATGGGTAATGCAGCTGCGTTTCCACATGGGCATTTCAATGCGTGTGAAAAAAATATTCTCGATTGGATTCCTACTGCTAATATTACAGCCGTTTCAACCAGCGGCACCTATCGCGTTTATGCTCACGATATGAATACGTTCACGGCTGGCAACAAATATGGCATCACCTTTGTGAAGGATGCGGAGCGAACGTATTGGCTAGAATATCGGCAGAACAGCGGGTGGACGGCTTCTAAGCCACGGTTGATGAACAGCGTGACGCTTCTCTGGGATCCTTGGCGTAACAGTAATGATGGCACCCAGTTGCTGGATACTACGCCTGGCAGTGCATACGGCAAAGACGATGCCCCAATTGCTCTCGGACGGACTTTCTCCGATACAGCAGCGGGCGTCCACTTTACTTTGACCGAGCGCGGCGGAACCAGTCCGAATCTCTGGGCGGATGTCGTTGTCAATGTCGGCGCATTTCTTGGAAATGTAGCACCGACACTATCAATGACGGCCACTAGCACAACAGTGCAGCCGAATACAGTTGTGAACTTTACAGCGACGGCGAGCGACTCCAATGGCGACTCACTGATATATCACTGGGATTTTGATGACAATACCTTTGGTCCGAATGCTTCGACGACGAGCAAGAGTTGGACAACCAACGGCTCCAAGAGAGTAACGTGTATCGTTTCAGACATGAAGGGTGGTTCGACGACGAAAATCATCTATGTGAATGTGGTGAATTCTGGGACCTATGCCATTTCGGGAAACATCACGAATTCCGGTGTGCCACAAGCCGGTGTGACTGTTAGCGACGGCACACTCACAGCTGTTAGTGATAGTCTGGGTAATTACGTATTCCTCAATGTCCCCAATGGCACCTACACGCTGACTCCGTCGCTGTTAGGGACGTCTTTCTCGCCTACCACAATCACAAGCGTCTCGATCGCCAACGCCAGCGTGACTGGAAAGAATTTTACGGCTACAACCTTGGTTGTGCCTGCGAATGGCCCAGGCAGCGGCATCACGCGTGAATGGTGGACCGGGATTTCCGGATCCTCGGTGGCGAATCTAACAGAAAATACCGCATATCCCAATAGTCCTACTGGCACGGAAACTGTCGCCACGCTGTTCGAAGCGCCCCTCGGTTGGGCGGAGGACTACGGCCAGCGAATGCATGGATACTTCATCGCGCCTGTAACGGGTAATTATCGTTTTTACATTGCCAGCGACGACAATAGCGAGCTGTGGTTGAGCACCGGCTTGTCCGCAGCAAATGCCATCAAGATCGCCAGTGTGTCCGACTGGACCAACAGCCGCGAATGGACTAAGTATGCTAGTCAAAAGTCGGCCGCAATCTCGCTAACAGCCGGCCAGCGCTACTACATCCGCGCTTTGCATAAAGAAGGCGTAGGCGGGGATAACCTGGCGGTGGGTGTTGAGTACCCGAATGGATCGCTCGAGCGCCCCATACCCTTTCATCGCCTTGATCCTTGGCAATCCGTTGCTTGGGCCACAGCGAATCAGTCGTCTGCGAACGAGAGCGGTACGCTAACAGTAACCGCACAACTTTCATCAGTGTCATCAGAAAATGTTACAGTTCCATTTACCGTGACAGGGACAGCCTCGGGCGCAGACTACACAATCAGCGCGAGTCCGATCACGATTGCGGCGGGTACGACGACGGGAACTGCGACGATCACAATCACGGCGGATTCGATTCATGAAGTGAACGGCGAAACCGTAATCCTGACCATGGGCACTCCCACGAATGCAACAAAGGGCGCGACGCTCGTGCACACGGCGACAATCACCGACGACGACAACACCGCTCCAACGGCCTATGCAGGTCCTGATCAGACCGCGGCGTTATTAACCAACGACTCGGTTACTCTGGGTTGGAGCTTTGCGCCGTGGACTGGAGACGCCGACTCAGGCATTTCCAGTGGCAGTACCTACACGGCGGCGCACAGCTTTGGCAACAACCGCGCCAGCGCTACAGTCAATGGCGTGACGTTCACCGAAAGCTTTGCCACTTCAGGCACGGGCTGGAGCATCGGGGGCGCCGTTATTAATTGGGAAGGCGATGACGACGCGGCTGTTTCCGGTAACAGTGAGCTTCTGGCTCAGGAATTTGTCTATAATGGCAATCCCCGGACTGTGACATTTACCGGCCTGACGGTCGGCCAGACCTATGAGGCGAGCTTCTTCAGTGTGGCATGGGAGACCGGATTAAGAGTCTCGACGTTCAGCACGCCGGGCGTGACTTCCAGCACCATCAACCAAGATCAATATGGGAACAACAATGGTATCCGGATAGCCTGCGTGTACACGGCCTCGGCCACCACTCAGACGCTGACCATTACGCCACAGACAGCATCTACCTTCCATCTTTATGCGATGGCCAACCGGGTCGTGTTAACCACTGTCGCCAATCTCGACGGCACGGTCAGCGATGCTAACGGCGATCCTCTAACGACCACATGGTCTCTGGTCTCCGGTCCTGGATCGGTTACTTTTGGTACTGCGTCCGCAGTAGATACGACTGCCACATTCACGGTCGCTGGCACATACACCTTGCGGCTTACAGCGAACGACGGTTACGGCCCGGTATCGGATACTGTGGTGATCACGATTACCCAATCAGCCGCAGTAGACTATAGTGGATGGATCGCAACTGCAAACCTTGGCGGGGGAGTGGATGCTACATTTAACGGTGATGCTAACAACGACGGACTAGCCAATGGCTTGAGCTGGTTGCTAGGGGCCACTAGTCCTGAGCAGAATGGCCAACAATTTCTGCCACAGGCAGTAGCGAGTAGCGGAAATCTGACATTGTCCTTCAAAACGGTCAAAAGCACGAAGCGTGGCGCGTCCGTCTTGTCGCTGCAATACAGCCGTGACTTGGGAGTATCCGATGCATGGACGAGCCACGCAATCCAGGTTCCTGAAGTCACCAGTACGGTAAGCGGGGTGAGCTTCGTGATAACGCCGATTTCCGGAACTGATCACAATCAGGTGCAGGCGACTATTCCTGCCAGTGCTGCAGGAGGAACCGGCAAGGTTTTCGCAAGAATGGTTGGCGTGCAGTAATCCTAAGCGGACACAAGTGGCTAGGACCAAGATCCGTTTCTAAGATTTTAGAAACTTTATCATCTTTTAGTGTCTTTTGTTTTTTTCTTGATTGAAATCAACGTAGCCGTATTTGGTTTCTCCGTAAGCGAAGGAAACGCTGCCCCGCATGAGATCTCGCGGCGGCTTCGGCAGTAGCCGTAGTCTCGCGGGATGTCGCTTCATCCGTCCCCAAGCGGAACGCTTCCATTAACAGCAAACTATCGGATATCAGGATAAGTTGCAAGATCAAGAGTTCTGGCGGTTATCGCGGATGTGGTGCAGAGAGCTAATAATCCATTTCACTTACCTCCCAATACATGAAAACAACCAGACAACACTTTTCACGGATCGCCGGCGCAGCGTTGATAACTCTAGCGTTCGCATCGAATGCTTGGTCGCAAAATGCAGCGTATTATACCCCCTCAACCTCACCGATTTTCAATCCCTTTCCCAATGTTTCCGACAAAGGACCTTGGCTGGTGAGAAACCTCGGTCCCGTAGGCATTGGCATCAGCCTCACCCGTCCGGGCATGACCATGCAGATCAATAACGTGGAGCCTGGCTCCCCCGCAGAAAAAACCGGCAAGCTTCAGAAAGGCCAGATCATCGAGAGCATCAACGGCGTGACGCTTAAGGAAATCGATCCACGTATTATCCTTGGCGACATCGTCACTGCGGCCGAAGCGAAGGACGGGAAAGTTGTCCTGAAAATCCAAGGAGCTGATGACGTGACGGTGAACATCCCAGTCATGGGAGCTTACAGCAAAACTTGGCCGGAGAAATGTCCGAAGTCAGACAAGATTGTTAAAAACCTCGCCGATCTCATCGGGAAACAGAATGAGCCGAAATGGGGATCGGTTCTTTTCCTCCTCTCCACCGGCGAGAAAAAAGATCTCGCGGTCGTGAAGCGCTGGATGAAGGATGTCAAAACCATAGGCGCATATAACTGGGAGAAAGGCTACAAAGGGCCTGGGCTTTGCGAATACTACCTGCGCACCGGCGATCAAAGCGTGCTTCCAGTCATCAAGCAGATGACGGAAGAGCTGAGGGTGAACATGTTTAGCGGCGGCTGGAGTGGTCGTGGAGCACCGGCGGCGTTCACCTATTCCGTCGGCACCGGGCAAGTTCATGCTTCCGGCGTAAACTGCATGAGTTTCCTCCTCATGGCCAAGCTGTGCGGCGTGGATGTGGACAAATACATGTTCGATGAGGCGTTTTCCCAGTTTTACCGCTTCGCGGGTCACGGCAACGTGGCTTACGGCACTAACTTGCCTGAGGGTGGTTTCCGCGACAACGGCAAGACCAGTGGCCTGGCTTTTGGTCTTGGTGCCGCGGCAATGGTTGCTCCCGAGGGTGAAAAATCGGTCTTCGCAAAAGCCCGCGACAACTCCGCCATGAAAGCTTTTTACGCCACCAACTGGTTCCACGCCGCACACACCGGCGGTGGCATGGGCGAGATCTGGCACCACGCCGCCATCAACCAGATGCGCGAGAAACGCCCCACACCCTACCGCTCCTACCTCGATACCCGCCGCTGGTGCATGGATCTCTCACGCCGCTTCGATGGCAGCATCGGCATCGCTGGCATGGATGATCGCTATGACGTCTCCGCCACCGAGGACAACATGGACTGGGGCACCTTCTTCGCGCTCACCTACACTTACCCGCGCAAGCAATTGCAACTCTTCGGCGCACCCCGCAGCAAATGGGCGAAGTCTATGCCCTTGGCGCGCCCGTGGGGCAACGCGGCCGACGATATTTTCCACTCCATCGAGCCTATCCCCGGCGGTTCGCTTACCTTGCAGGATCTCATGAACGAGAAAGTGGAAACGGACGCATCGCTCCCCGTCATCAACAAGATGAACGATCCGAATCTAACAGATGAAACCCTGCGCCGATACATCTACCACCCCGAGTATGACCTCCGCAGCTTGGCCATGGATCAGGTGGTCAAACGCGGTAAGATCGACCTAGTCGTTCCGCTTTTGAAAGCGGACGACGCACGCCTCCGACAAGCCGGGCTCCTAACTCTAACAGGTATGTTCAAAGGCCGCCCCTTCCCACCTGAGCAAGTGACGCCGGAAATGTATGAGTTGATAGGTAAGATGATCGAAAACCCGGACGAATCGTGGTGGGTAGCGCTTCATGCCATCGAGGCACTGGGCCGCGCCAACCCAGACGTGATCGCCAAACACCGCGACCGCCTGCTAAAGTTCCTCGATTACAAATGCATCTGGCTGCAAACGGCATCAGTCTGCGTTTTAGCAAAAATTGCTGTTGATCCCGCGCATTACAAGACTGTGTTACCACCGATCATGGACACAACAGCTGCTTTCCGGGTGGACTCGGCTTCGTCCCGGAGTACAAAAGCGATCGCAGATGCCATGAAGGCGGCCAATCCGGAGGTGAAGGCTTTCGCGGATCCATTGTTCAAGAAAACCTACGCAGCTATGCCAACGGTTCTCGCTGAGCCTAACACAGGGGCGGTTTTGGGGAATGGCGCGCAAGTCGTTCGCTCTCGCATTGCGGAGATTTTGAAACAAGTTCCGGGCGGTTTGGAATTTGTTTCTCAGATTGATAGTTCTGGAAAGGAGCCAGTTCCTGCCGCTGAGAAAACTCCTGCCGTCGTGCCAACTCCTGTCCCAGAGAAAACGAGCGTCACTAGTGTCATACGCGATTGGACGAATGCCGAAGGCAAGACCATCCGCGCCGAAGGACTCTCTAGCACCAAAACCACCGTAAAGCTCAAACTGGAAAACGGGAAGATAGTCGATTACCCATTGGAAAAACTATCAGAAGCAAGTCGCAAGCTCGTCTCGGAAACCTTGAAATCTGAATGAGTAACCTTTTTTTTCAATTCATAATCAAGCCCGACGCTGTGTCATCATGAATTCATTCCCTTCGGGATCGATGCACATGGCGAGGTGTAGGGGGTCCTCCGGCGTGTCGTTCGGTTCGGAGGCGAGACTACCGCCGCATTCGATGAGCCGCGTGATTCCCTCCCGCAGATTGTCGAGTTGGAAAGAGAGTCCAGTCCAAGTGCGCTTGCCTTCGCCTCCGCCGTGAATGCCGATGGTGGAGCCGGCAATAACAATTTCACTCCATACCTCGGATTCGAAACTCACCGTTCCTTCGAACAACTCACGATAGAATTTCAAGCAACGCTGCCAATCCGCCGCCCACAGCACATACTTCACTTTTTGAACCTGCATGTCAGAGGTTCCCGCTTTCGACGTGCAAATGCAACCCATCTCGGAATTTCTACTAGATCCTTTGCAAGAAATATTTGCCGAAATGGCCGCGCTTGCGAATGTTGATTTCAAGCCGTGATGAAAGAGAGAATGAGCATCCACGACTGATTTGTCCGCCATAGCCCGCAGGACGACGACGGCGGAACAACGTTGAAACCGGGGGTTTCAGTATTTTTTTAAGTCATTTCTCCATTTCGGATTTGTAGACGACAAAAACTGTGCGACTGCGCAGTGGATCGGATTGTAGTATCGTGCCAATTTTAACAACCTTCCCCCTGCGTTCATTATGTTGAGGCTAGTATGGGTTGGTGGTGTATCTGACTTTTCCAAGGCGATTGGATCCCAGAAGAATCGCCCGTCAACCGGATGTAGTCCGTGTTGTTGATATAGTTTTGTGCATCCGCTGTATTTCTTACTCGATTTGATATGGGTGACTCGATCGGACGACGTAAAGAAGAATGGAGCATGTGACAAGAGCCAGCCTCCTGGCTTCAACCAGCTCGCAAACATCGCCACACACTTGTGTGGATCTTGAACATGCTCCAGCACGTCTAGGCTGACGACCACATCAAATTCTGCAGCTCCAAGATTTTCAATCGAACGGACGATATCGACCTGCTGGCCATTTAGAGCAAAAACCTGCTTCGCAAAATTTACGCATTCTTCGGAAATTTCGTAATAAGTGACGTGATGACCGGCAGCAGCCAGATAAGCACTGTCGAATCCTAGGCCATCTCCAAAGCTCAATACTTTTAACGAACGCCCTTGTGCACGCTTTTCTAGAAATTTTCTCATCCAATTTCGCATTTGTAACTTCAGTGACATTCGATTCCATACGGATGTTTCGTAGAGAAAAGATTTAGTCGTTCGATAAAAATCCACTAGATCCTCCGACCAGACATGTGGCTTCACTCCCGCACTTATCAAATCCCGTCGAACATTTGTTCCGATACAAGTTTCTTCATCTAGAAGCCGTTGAATGACCGTAGAACGTGGTTCGCCTGTAACCTGACAAAGCAATTGGATCAACTCATCGTTGTTATCCAGCGGGCGAATCATCAGAGAAGGGTTAGGCATTGGTTGTGCCTACAATACAGGGTCTTGAAAGTATACCGCCAAATATATAAGTATTTAATAGTGATGAATTTCAGTTGCTTGATCTATGGATGATCGAAGTTTTTTGCGCCCCCGTCACCTTGTATTGGATGCCGGCCCAAGTGATTTTACGGCCGCAAGTGGAACTCAAAACGATAAACAGGTGAACGCTATTGATGACTACATCCATCCACCAACTCGTTTTGACCGCTAAGCTAAGCGCTTCCGCTTCGCCATCTGGAAATCTCTCTTTTAGATATGCTTGGCGCCCCCCGGTCCTAAAAAGATTCGGAACGATTGCCGGCCATTCATAGATTAAGTGACAGGGTCATTATCTATCAATCCGATGAGGATGGTGCGCTTGCTTGGTCCGCTCGTTTGATGGGTGGAGGGAAGCGTCTGGGGACTGAAATTGCAGCCCCTACACCTGAGGAAATTCGTATGTTGCAGGATCATCCGCGGGTGCAGTTGATTGATTGCTCTTGGGAAAAGGAAAAGCGTGGATTCGACATAACGGGACATCGATATTGGTATCAGCACCCATGGGTCAGTAGTGATTTGATGCTAACCCTTCTGAGTTCTGCTTCACTAGCTCAGCGCGGACTTACTCCAGGTCCGACACGAGGAGTTTATTACTTTGCTCCAGCATATGGGGACCGCGTCGGCCCGATCGCCCGCAAATTGGCAAGGTGAGTGTTGTTCGAGCCCTTTTCCATGTCGGCTCAATAAGCTTCGTATGGAATCGTACGGGTAGTGGCTGTAAACAATTCAGGGCCAACCTTTGAGGCTGACCCTGAACCAAAACCATGAAAATATGAAAATATGAAAACGGAAGCGGCCCGACCGATCATCCCCAGGAAAAACCCATTAACCCGAGGCGTCTCAGTCGGACCGCTATTATGATTACAGCACCGGATGTGCCATTCTTTCACGATAAGATAATTTTTTTTGCCGCAGAGAATCAGTCCCAAACATAGTGTTCATCATAGGAGATTTGGTGTTTGGTCAAAAATGTGCGGTATTCTTCCTGAAAAGTGACTTTTTGATGATGTTCTCGCTGGGTTTCGATGTATTGGCGGATTGCAGCGACGTTGGATTCACTTACGGCGAACGCTCCATAGCCAGATTGCCATGCAAAGTTACTAAGTGTCTGGCTTTGCGTTTTGAGCCATTTGGAAGAGGTTTTCTTTACGTGCTCCATTACGTAGCTAATAGAAATAGTCCGGCCTAGATCTAGAAGTATATGGATGTGATCCTCAACCGAATTGATGATGAGTGCGGGACACTCCATGTTTTTTAAAACGGTCGCCATGTATGCGTGGAGGTCTTTGCGAATGGAATCTTGAAGAAATGGATCACGATGTTTCGTGCTGAAAACAAGATGAACGCAGAGACGCGCAAGAGATTGTGGCATAGTTTTAAATCGCCCTTTAAGGGCTGGGGGGGATGGGGGGATATTTTCTAGGGCGTTGCCCTAGGCTGACATAGTGCGCACCGTTGGTGCTGAAGTCGATATGACGCACACGAATGATAATGCCAAGTGAGAAATGATTCATTTCTAACAGGCCAACGGCCTGAATAATGACAGCCTAGGGCAACGCCCTAGGAAATGTGACACAAATTATTTCCAGCCCTGAAGGGGCGAACTAAATGGATGCATCCATTCTCACTCCGCAGGCTTCACTTCGATCCGAGGAAAGACAGGCGAAGGTTTTTCGATTTCGTGGCCGTTGGGGATGAGGCCCCATGTTAGATCGTCGAGTTTGAGTTCGGAGAGTTGGGGAAGTTTGAGTTGGGCAGCCAGTTTTGCGGCGGCGTCTGGGAGGACGGGTGAGAGCAGGACGGCGCAGTGAGCGACGGATTCGGCAAGGTGATGCAGAACCGTGGCTAGGCGATCTTTGTTCTCGGGATTTTTATTGATCTCCCATGGCTTCATGCGCTCTGCGTATTGGTTGCAATGCACGACGTGGCGGTTGAGTGCTTCGAGGCCCATGGAGATTTCATGGTTGTCCATGGCTTTGCGATAGGCGGCTGTGGAATCGATGAGAGACTGTTGGAGCGCGGTATCGTCCTTTGTTAGAACGCCACCAGGCGAGATGATGCCGGCGGTGAAACGCACGCTCATGTTAAGTGCGCGGTTGCACAGGTTTCCGAGTTCATTGGCGAGCTCGGTGTTGAAGAGCATGACGAGGCGTTCGACATCGAAGTTGGAATCTTTGCCGGTATGGATGTCACGCACGAGGTAGTAGCGCAGGGCATCGACGCCAAAAGTATCGGCGAGCTCGTCGGGATCGACGATGTTGCCGAGGGATTTGGACATTTTTTCGCCACTCCGGTTCCACCAACCGTGGACGAGGAGTTGAGGCATTTGGTTGTCTGCGAATCCGAGAGCTTTGAGCATGGCGAGCCAGTAGATGCCGTGGGCGGGGACGAGGATGTCTTTACCGATGATGTGAACGGGTCGGCCGGTCCAGATGGTTTTGAAATTGGGTAACGAATCATCAGGAGTGTAGCCGGCGAAGGAGATGTAGTTGATCAATGCGTCGAACCAGACGTAGGTGACGAAATCGGGATCAAAGGGAAGTTCGATTCCCCAAGTGAGGCGTTCTTTGGGGCGGGAAATGCAGAGATCCGCGCCGGTGTTTTTTTCGAGTGCGTTGATGAGTTCGGATTTGCGGAAGCCGGGGAGAATGGTGTCGTCGGAGGTTTCCAAAAACTCACGCAGCCATGGGGTGTGATCGGAGAGTTTGAAATAGTAATTTTCTTCTTCGATCTCGGTGACCTCGCCCCATTCCGGTCCGAAGTCGCCGGCTTCATCGCGATCACGATCTGTTAGAAACTGTTCTTGGCGAACGGAGTAGAAACCTTTGTAGGTCTTTTTGTAGATCTGTCCTTGTGCGTAGAGATCGGAAAGAATGTCCTGCACGCAACGGATGTGGCGGGGATCGGTGGTCTCCGCCCAGCCATCATATTGAACTCCGATTTTTTCCCATAACGCGCTGAATCTAGTGGTGACGGTTTTGACGTATTCGGCTGGGGAGATACCTTCTTTCTCCGCGGTTTGCTGGACCTTCTGGCCGTGTTGATCGACGCCTGTTAGAAAATACGATTCCTCTCCGGCGAGGCGGTGGTAGCGCGTGATAACATCTGCCAATACTTTTTCATAAGCATGTCCGATGTGCGGCGAGCCGTTGGTGTAGTCGATGGCGGTGGTGACGAAGAACATAAATATCAAATATCAAATTTCAAAACTCAAGGAAGAGGTAGTTGTTGGATGGCTTCTAACGGACAATTTTTCCACCCATGGAGAGGATGCGGGAGTTGGCTTTGGCGGCTTCGGCGTTGGGGATGTCGCCGAGGCGGACGTAAATTTGGGAGAGGGCGGTCCAGGCGAGGAGGTCGTTGGGCTGGAGGGTGGTGGCTTGGAGGGAAGCGCCGAGGGCTTCTTTGAGGTGGTCAGTTTTCATTAGCACCATGGAGAGGGCGTGCCAGGCATCGAAGTGGATGGGACCGAGCTCTACGCATTGGCGGTAGAGGGCGGTGGCTTGTTCGAGTTCGCCAAGGGCGAGGTGGCCGTTGGCGTCGTCGAACAAAGATTGGATGGCTTCGCTCAACATTTCAGGTTTAGGATTTCAACCCGCGAGGATGAGGGCCGAAAAGGTTATTTTTTCCGGTTCAGGTGTTCTATGTTGGAAGCCTCGGCTTTGTTTTTCAACCAACCTTCAAATGCATTGATGCCATTGGCGCGAACTTCGCGATTGAGTTCGTTAGTGATCATGCTCTCGGTGTTAGCGTCTTTGACGAATTCGCGCTTTTCGACGAGGACGATGAAGGCGCGGTCGGTTTCGATGACGGGCTCGGTGAGTGTGCCGGGAGCGGTGAATTTTGCTGCTTCAAAAAAGCCGACAGGATATTTTGTAGTATCAAATTGTGTCGAATTCGTGGTTTCTGTGAGACTGCCGATTTCGGCTGTGATGCCGGCGGCTTTGGCTGCGTCTTCGAAAGATTTCTTTTCGGCAAGGGCGGCTTTGATTTTTTCCTGTGCTTCGTTGGCGGCTTTGGTGAGGGCGGCGGCGGCTTTGTCAGCCGTTAATTGGCCGAGAGCCACTTGTTTGGCTTCATCGTAGGTTTTCACGCGGCTGATCTCGACCTCATCGACGTAGGCGACGAGCCAATCATTTTCGCCGATGGCGAGGTCGATGATTTTTGAGGCAGGATCGGAAGTGACGGTGAGGCGGAACAGAGCTTCGGCGGCGCTGCCTTCGATTTTAGAACCGCGGCTAGCGGCTAACAAATCAGCAGGCGCTTGGCTTTTTGCGATGAGCTCGGTGGTTTGGAGCTTGAAGCCTGAATCTGTGGCGAGTTTTTTGAAATCGAGGTTTTCCTGGGTTTCGAGTTTGTAGAGTAAGTCATCAACATTCTGGCCGGTTTTGAGTCTGGCGAGGCGCTTGCCTTCGGCGATGGTGGCATCGCGCTCGGCGACTTTTTTAGCGTGCTCGGCTTTCGCGGCGGCATCGGCACCTTCCGGAAGAGCAGGAATGGCTTCAGGCTCTGCGGGCAGGGTTGGTTTAGCGACGAAGTAGGTGAACTTGCGTTTCTCCTCAGTCTTGAAAGCGTCTTGGACGGTTTCCCAATAGGTTTTGATCTCTTCATCGGTTGGGGTGATGTCTGCCTTGAGCGGTGCAATATCGATACGGGCGAATTTGGCGTTGATGCGTTGGCCGTCGATGGCGACTTGTTTAGCGACGATGTTAAGATCCGAGGAGAGGCCAGTGCTGAGGATGTCGGAAATCTTGCTGTGAACGATGATGTCGGAAGCGAGATCGCGGATATCGGCTTCGGCTAGTCCGAGGCGACCGAGGCCACGTTCGATGAAGTTGCGGTATTGTTCTTGAGAGAAGGCTCCGTCGGGGCTGGTGAAGACGCGGAAGCTGCGGATTTTGGAGTCGATTTCTTCATCGCTGGGATAGACGCCGAATTCTTCTTTAGCGGCACGAAGCAGCATACGGTTGGTGAAAAAGTTTTCGGAAACATCTTTTTCATTGGTTGCATTTCCGGTAAGCATGGTGAGAAAGCCGAAGAGTTGGTAATCCCCCGATTGGACAATAGCCATGGTGAGTTGATAGCCGTTGGCGCCATATTTGTTGAGATCGCCATCGGTGTAGGAGCGTCCGGCTATTTTCAAAACTGGAATTCCGCCCTGTGATTTATTCATTCTCGAAGTGTCCATCAGAACGAATCCAATAATGACGAGGACAAAGAGAATGATAATGACGACGGTGTATTTGCGTAAATTTTCGATCATGGCGCGAGGGCTGGGCGGGAGAGTTAAGCGGTAAAATCAGAAGTTTAAACCCTAAACTTTAACGAAAATGATGGTGCGGATAGGTAAGTTATAGTGAAGAGGCTTGCGGAAAGGTGGGTTTGTGGGTTGTTTGGGGAATGAATTTGCGTTGGTTAAATGCGTTGCTATGGGGAAATTCGGTTGCGCTCGCTTGGATGTGGGGCTTGGGGTTGTTTTTTAGCGTCCAGATATCTTTCATGTTTGGGATGCGCGGATTGCTGATGTTTGCGGTTCCGAATGCAATCGGGCTGATGCTTTTTGGCTGCTTGACTCATATTGTGGCGAAGAAACACCAAGGTGGGCAGGAGTCTCTGGCGCTGTTTTTCGATAAATTTGCCAAGCCATTCCGGTTGATTTTTTACATTTATCAAATCGTTGCGTTATCACTGACGGTTTTTGCGTTGGTGAAATATCTGTTTGTGCCGTTGTTGGCGACGTTTGATGGATTTTCTGGAAATGCTGTGTTCGCATTAGCGGTAGCGATGGCGGTTTTTGTGCTTTTGGCGGTGGGTTGTTTGTTTGGAGAAGAATTTGGGATACGGAAAATCAAGGCGGGACATGCTTTGCTCGGAGTTTTACTGTTGGCATGTATTGTAACAGTTCTGACTTCGCTCAGTCCGCTAGATGTGGGCGATGGGGTGCTCGGTCTTGGGAAAGACTATGGTTATAAGGAAACGCGATTCTGGGGTTTGGCTGTGCCTTTAGTGGTTGGCCTGCTGGTGGGGCCTTGGTTGGATTTGCAACATTGGCAGCGCGCGATTCAGATTCATCGTGAAAACACCTCTATCCGCTTGAGCTATGTTTTTGGGGGAATGATTTTCTTCTGCCTGCTATTATTCCATGGCTTTTTAGCGATGTGGGTGATGGGCAACGCGTCTGAGGACCTCGTGTTCGCAGCCTCAAAACTTGATGATCTTGTATACGGCCATCATCTGGTGGTGGAATATTTCACCAAAGGATTTGTTGGGAACTCATGGATACCTGCGGCTTATTTTGGGTTCTTGGTGATCTGTGTGTTAACGACGTTGGACAGCGGATATGTCGCGCTCAAGTGGTTCTTGGAAAAGAACGTGGAGAAGAGCGAGAACATGTTACTTTCGATTATTCCAAAGCAGATCGTCTCATCTCCTATTCCGACGTTTGTGGTGGTGGCGATTATTGCCTTGATTGGGTATTTTGCGAAGTTTGAGGTGGAGTATTTCATGGTGTTTTACGCGTCGTTTTTCGTGGGCTATGCGGCCTTGGCGATCGCGCGTTGTTTCGTTCCTAACAGCCAGCAACCGCTGCCACAGATACGGATGTTTTCGATGGCTTGCTTGTGCTTGGTGATATTCGCCTTCGGTTACATGGTTGATTTGAATGTGTTGCTGTATGTCGGATCACTGCTTCCGCTGGTATATGTCGTGTGGTTGGTGACAACGACGGATCTATTGCGCTTGGTTACGGAAAAGGCGGATCAAGTGATGCATGCCGCCTCTGAGATTCCCGCGATCAAGGCGATTGCCAGACAAGAGCCCGCTGCTGCCCGCTCGGAAGTATCCGCGCCTAGCACGGCAGGCGATCACAACCTTGCAGGGCACTTTGAGGGCAAGTGGTTTGTCTATTCCATGATTGCAACCTACCAAGACACGAACTCCGTCGGAAACGTGTACTTCGGGATGTATCCGCTCTATGTCGGAAAGACCCGTGAGTTGTTCTTCAATGCAGCGATGCCGGACTTCGATTTGAAGACGACAAAATTCTATATTCTCACGCGCTCCTTCGAGCACAAGTTTGTGCGTGAAACCCGCGAGTTCGATACGATCACCGTGAAGATCAAGGTTGCCGAAGCAAACCGGAAGTTCTGCACGCTTGAGCACCAGATTTTTGGTGCGGAAGGTCAGCTGTTAGGAAAAGGCAAACAGAGTTTGCTATTCGTTTCCTCGAAAGACTACGGACTGTTAGATATTCCGCCGGAAGTCTATACGGCGTTTGTGAGGTATTTGTGATCGGGTCTGCTTATTACGCCAAATCCATCACCAGGACGTTGGTAGACTAACATTTCTTAGTAGCACTCACTCACACGAGCAAGCAATAAAAAATGTTAGAAAAATACGAAATATGGTTTCAATCCGCGCCCCCTCGCGTGAGGGGGCGATCCTCCGCGCGTTTTACGGAGAGCCAGGGGAAGAAAGTTTCAATCCGCGCCCCCTCGCGTGAGGGGGCGATGAGATCCGCTCGCCCGTGATTCCTGTTCCATCTTGTTTCAATCCGCGCCCCCTCGCGTGAGGGGGCGATCCGTTACCAAATGCTCGACACGATGCTTAAAATGTTTCAATCCGCGCCCCCTCGCGTGAGGGGGCGATCCGCCCGTTCTTTGCGTGGGGCGAGATGGGAATGTTTCAATCCGCGCCCCCTCGCGTGAGGGGGCGATCCGGCTCGCCTCGCTTCGATTCGGGTATACTACAGTTTCAATCCGCGCCCCCTAGCGTGAGGGGGCGATCATCCACTAATGGCCGGTCATCTAATCCCCCATATGTTTCAATCC
>JANPEG010000074.1:0-4400 GCA_031431855.1 Akkermansiaceae bacterium
ATCGACAACCAAGTCCGCGCCCTCGAAGCCACACGCGAGCGCAATCAAAAAGTCGCCACCTTCGGAGATACGATCAAAAAACATCTACCCAAGCTCGATGAAGTCCATGAAAACGGCGGTGCGGACGCGACCCTGCCACAGAAGCAGGAAGCCTTTACCGATGTCATCATCGCTGCACTCGCCTCCGGCCTCACCAACGTCATCACCTACACCATCGATGACCTCGGCACAGACATCACCACACTGCCCGAGAATGAAGCCAAAGTTAGCATTCACGGCATAGGCCACAGCGCTGGTCCTGAATCACTCGCCAATCGCGCCATGGTCAAAATTCATCACATGAAGCAGATCGAGACCATGGTCACCAAACTCAAAGCTATCCCCGAGGGCAACGGCACGATGTTTGACAACACCACGATCATTTACATGCCCGAAACCGGAGCTGGTCACCACTCTCCAGACACCGAGGCACCCATGGTCGTCATGAGCGGCAGAAATTCAAAACTCGATCTCGCTGGCCGCTACATCCGGCTGCCTTTCCACGGCGCCGAGGGTCACAAGACTTTGAGCAACTGGTACACCACCCTGCTCAACGCCTACGGTAACCCCATCAAACACTACGGCGACCTCGACCTGGTCATGCAGCGCAACCGTATCGAGCAAACCGGAGCGATCGCCCGTTTTCTAGCATGATTTTTCTGAGGATATCTTTATGAAAGCCCTTGTCGTCATTCTTTTCGCATTTGGGACGATTCTCGCTACGGCAACTTCCCTAGCCCCCGAAGAACCCTTGGAAAAACGCGTGCAATCAGCCGAGAAGATTTTTGTAGGCACCCTCATCAATCGCAAAGTCCTAGAGGATGATTGGTGTCATGCGGACCTCAAAGTCACCCGAGTTATAGCAGGGGTCACGGTGGATGAACTTATCCCCGTCCAGTGGCGGCCGGAAGCAGCGACATACAATGCCAAGGAAAATCAAGTAGGTCTCGCAATACTCCGATACAAGGATGGCAAGCGCTACTGGCTGAGACCGGACACGTTCGTGGATCAAAAATTCGCCGACGAAGCGATCAAGTTTCTAGAGAACAAAGATCAATAACTTAAAACTTCTAACTAATAACTTCTTCATCTGCGTTCATCCTGTTCATTGCGGTTGAATTCTCACCATTTATAAACTTATGCCTTCATTAACCTCTTCATTTCTTCACCGTTTCTTCTCCATCATTTCCGCAGGCCTGCTGCTCTCAACGGTCTCTAACTTGTCAGCGCAAGAGCAGGCAAAGCCCGCCATCGAGCTCGGCTTGCCCTTTCGTGACAACGCGATCCTGCAACGCGAAATGCCCGTGCCTGTGTGGGGTTGGTGTAAACCAGATAGCACCGTCACGGTGGAATTCGTCCCTCGATCTAACTCGGGGCAGGCGGGACAAAAAGAAACTGCAAAAGCCGGTGCCGATGGCAAGTGGACACTCAAACTCAAGCCTCTAACAGCCAGTGCCGAGCCCGCCGAAATGGTGATCCAGGAGTCAGGAAACACCGTCACTCTCAAGAACATCCTCGTCGGAGAAGTATGGCACGCCTCCGGTCAATCGAACATGGAATGGTTCGCAAGCAAGTCGAACTGCGTGCTCTTGGCGAAGGAGCTCGCAAGCTCCGCAACCGAACTCCCCATCCGCGAACTGCGAACCGAGACTGTATCCGCGCTTTACCCGCAGGAAAGAGGAGCTTCTGAAGCAGGTTGGAAATCAAGCCGCATGGCCGGCGATTTCTCCGCCCTCGCCCTCGCCTTTGCCAACGAACTCCACAAGGAACTCAAAGTCCCCATCGGCATCCTCCTCACCTCACACAGCAACACCCGCATCGAGGCATTCACCGAGAGAAAAGCCATCGAAGCCCATCCTGGTTTGCAAATCGATAAAGACTTGATCCGCAATGGCGATGTCGGCACCGAGCAAGGCCGCGCGGCTTTCGAGAAATATTTCGTGGACTTGGATGCATGGCAGAAAGCATCGGCGAAACTGGGATTTCCGTTAGAGAAACCATTGCCTCGCCCGAACCTTCCCGGAATTGCCGGCGAGTGGCGCGGCCCCTCACAGTTTTACAACGGCAAGATCGCCCCGGTCGCACCCTACGCCATCCGTGGTTCGCTCTGGTGCCAGGGAGAATCTAACAATGGCGACGGGCGTTTGTATGCCGCCCGCATGGAAGCCCTTGTGCGCGGTTGGCGCGATGCATGGGGCAACCCCAACATGCCGTTTTATTTCACTCAAATGCAGTGCTACGGCACCACCGATCCCGACGAGCTCGGCATGGCCGATGTTCGCCAAGCACAGCATGAGTTCTTTATAAACAACCGCGACCACGTCGGCATGGTAGTTCAGACGGATCATAACCCCGCGTCCACGAAAGCCATTCACTACAGCAACAAACTCCACCCCGGTATGCGACTCGCACGTTGGGCGCTCGCAAAGGACTATGGCCGCGACATCCCCTATACCGGACCCATTTTCGAGAAAGCCACGATTGAGGGAAACAAAGCGGTCGTCTCCTTCGATAAAGGAAGCCTCTTCGGCGGATTGATGGTGGGCAGCAAGGGCGCGGAAAAAGACAGCAATGTTCCCGGCAAGTTTGTTGAACCCGCGCTCCCTACACCGAATGAAAAGCTCAATCACTTCCGCCTGTGCGGCAAGGATCTCAATTGGCATGCAGCCGAGGCCGTGATCGTCGGCGATACGGTGGTGGTGACATCAAAAGACGTGCCCGAACCTGTCGGTGTGCAATATGCCCACAACGCATCACCCGTAAATTCCAACCTCTACAACAAAGCAGGCCTGCCAGCCACTCCGTTCTCCGTCGCCAATGGCCGCTTGATGTTAGAGGAAGACTATCCAGAGAAAGTTGCTGCCTTAAAGGCAAAGCAAGCCACCCAAAGCAATCCGGACAAACCCACCTTCGATCTAGCGGCATTCTACCGTGATGGAGCCATCCTCCAGCGCGATCAGACTATCCCCGTCTGGGGCTTCGCTAACAAGGGCGTGAAAGTAACCGTCACGCTCGGTGGCGTGACACAAACCGCCACCGCGAACGAACGCCAAGAATGGTCTGTCACTTTTCCGGCACTTAAAGCCTCCGCACAACCCATCACCCTCGAAGTAAAAACAAGTCATGACTATGAGAGAAGCGTGAAGGACATCCTCATCGGCGACGTATGGTTTCTAACAGGAAACCCGCTCCTGACCAGCCAGCGCTCTCATGACACGCGCGATACCAAGGCCACCGCGCCCGAGGCCATGCCGCTGGTGCGCGAGTTCCGGCGGCGCACCTCCGCAAGCACCAATCCGATTCCGCGGAAGCGCGGTTTCGAAGTGGGAGGCGAGCCAAGATTCCGCTGCGTCTGGCTCACGGCGGATTTCAAAAACCCAGAAGATAGCGTAGGCATGTTCGCCTACGAGTTTGCTAAAGCACTCAATCGCCCTGGCATCCCGCAGGGTTTTGTAACCATGTCTTCCGGAGATGGATGGAGTAAAGCCTCCCCACTCTCATGGACTTCTTTCGCCGGAGTAAAAGACATGAAAACCCCCGCCTTCCAGCCACGTCTTGATGCGCTGCTACTACAAGACCCCAACTCCGAAGTCTCCCGGAAAGCGATCACAGAATTCCTGAAAGCCGTGAAAGTGGAAATTGTTAGAATTTCTGGCATGGCGGAAAAGAAAGCGAACATGTCAACCGCACCGCTGCAGTTTCCCGCGTTTCCCGCGCCCGGTCTTGGCGGCGCGGTCAAGCCGGACACCGTTCCCACCCTCGCCTACAACTTTTGCGTCAGCCCGCTCACCCCGATGGGCGTGGCAGGTGTCATCTGGGTGTCGGGAGAATTGAATATCAGCGACAGTCCCGCCGACTACTCCGCCGAACTCGAAATCTACGCCCGCAGTCTCCCTGCCACCTACGGCCAGGAAAAAGTGCCCTTTTTCTTCGCCCAACCCTCCGCAACCCTGCTACCCGGAATCACTCCCGCCAAGATCCCCAATGCCAAGTCCGCCGATTTCGACCAATGGCCCAAAAACCTCAAAGACATCGCCACCCAACTCGGCACCGCAGCAAGATAGATTACGGCTTTTTTAAAAACAGCGGACACGGAGAAGATGAAAAAGGTACGGTCAACTGGCCTCAGTTGACCGTAGATGATCCGCATGAAATAAATCGCCAATAAGCTAGGAATTCTTAGTAGCTCTGCGGATTCCAAGAGTAACATGTTATACGTTATACCAATTAGTTAGTTAAATTGTCGGAAGTCTCTTTTCCAAATAGCGTTTAGTTCAGAGAGCAGGTAGCCGTTGCCGATCAATCTCGTCACGCGCTTCGCATCATCCCAATACGGTTTGATCCGTTCGGTGATTTTTTCT
>JANPEG010000075.1:0-48560 GCA_031431855.1 Akkermansiaceae bacterium
AAAAAAATCCAAAAAAATTCTAAGGATCATTCCGCTCGTGTGTCTTTACCTTAGAAGCATGCAACAATCGATCCATGGAACCTCTACACTCCAACTCCGCCGCCAGTAGAAGCGATGGAGCCGTCGCGGTTCTTTCCTCTCCCTCAAACCCCAGAACCATGGAGGAAAAACCCACGCTCCGCCAAATATTCGACGCCGAGGAATCCGCCCTCTTGCGTTACGCCTTCGGCATCATCTGTCAGCGCGAGGCCGCTGAGGACATCGTCCAAGATTCATTCATGCGGCTCCACTCCCTCTGGCACGAAGTCGAAGCCCCGCGACCCTGGCTTTTCCGCTGCGTCCGCAACCTCGCTCTCAACTACATCCGCGACAACAAACGCACCACCCCCCTTGAAACAACCTCTCCCGAAGCCAACGAGTTACAAATCACAGCACCAAATCCTGATGCATCCCTCGGCAAAATGGAAGCCATCGGAACCCTCCAACTCCTCATCTCCGAACTCCCCGAACCCGACAAAACGATCGTCTCCCTCAAATACCTTTCCGGCCTCTGCTACGAAGAAATCGCCCGCCAAACCAACCTCACCGTCTCCAACGTCGGCTACAAACTCCACCACATCCTAAAATCCCTAGCCACCTCCCTCCGCCACATGGGCATCGAATCAGCCGAAGGCTGAAAGTTTCAAATCTCAATTTTCAAGTAATAGTCCCAATCCATTCTCTTCCATTCAAAAATCCAAAATCAACAACTTGTCCGTCGTAGCCTTGGCGAAGTCGGATCATCAATCGTAAATCCCTCTTCTCTTTGCGCCCCTCCGCGACCTCCGCGACTATCTCCAATCGCACCAGCGATTCTAAATCCGACATTCAGACCTTCGACTTTCGACCCTCTCCAGATTCCCAACCTCTTCATCTCCCCTGAAAACTGAATACCAGCAAACTAGCAAACTTCTCCCAGCATGAAAGACCTCCACACAACCCCAGACGAACACCTTGAAGCCCGCATCACGGCTTGGGTTCTCGGCGAGGCTTCGCCTTTTGAGGCCGCCGAACTCGAAACTCTTTGTGCAGAAGACCCCGCTCTCCAAGTCTTCCTCAATCGCACCAAAGCCCTCCACGCCCTCCTCCTCGAAACCCCACCCTCATCCTCCGATCAATTCTGGAAACTCTCTCCAGAAAGACGCGCGAAACTCGACCCCATCATCGGTCCTAACATCTCAACTCACTCCAACAAAGACTCCAGCATCCGCCGCGCTGCTTTCCGCGCTGCCTTTGGAATCGCAGCTGTTCTAACCGTCACGGTTTTCATCAAACGTTTCATCTTTCCTACCACGTCTTTCGAGAAATCGTCTGTGACAATTGTGGAAGGATCGGAGTTTAAAATGGAACTACCTAGGTCGAGAGGAATGATCAGAGAACCTGAAAGAAAAGTAGATTTCATGCCTCCTAGCGGGGCCGACTACTCCAGTGGGGGCGGCGGCATGAGTGGTGGCTTAGGCAACGAATCGAATGATGACGTTGTCATGAGCGATCGCGAGGGAGACGAAAAAATGAATGAAAGAAGCTCTGGAACCTTACAAAATCAAAAAAAACAAAAAGCATTTAAAAGCCCTCAAGATAAACGGGTCTTTGCAGATGGTGCATCTAGCAATTTTAATATAGAGGGCAAAGAGTCCAAAATCTTTTCACAGATATCTCAAACAGATAACACCGCATCACCGGCACCCACAGCCGCTCCATCTGCAAAAAAATCTGAGCCATTAATCTCTGACACAACAACAAGCGGAATAGGTTCAGCTAAAGGCTATGGCGCTGCCGCTGGTGGCGGCGGCGGTCAAAGCGATATGTCCAATACGGCGTTAGTCCTAGATGAATTGGCTTCAAACGACAGTCGTCAAAAAGGTGGATTCGAATACAAAGAGAAAGAACTCGATAAGGATTCACTGAAAGGTGGCAAATCGCGCGCCCGTGCGGAAGAACTAGAAAAATTTGCTAGTGATACTGCAACTGCATCTTTACCAGGTGTGCCGAGTGTTACTGGCACTTCGAATATAGACGTCGCTGGCCTACGCAGCGGTGATTACGCGATCCAACGTGAATCGGTTGACGCAATCTTAAATAATCCAAGCCGCTCCGCACCGTCTAAACAAGAATCCGTACAAGGCAATTTAAGTGAAGGTCCAGTCGGACGTATGGTAATCAGCGATTCCGACCCTACCCGAACCAACCCAGCCATCACTAACAGAGACGATAAAGATTTCGACCAACGCCGCCTTGAATCTGGAAAAGTCGTCGATACAAAATCCGATTACTACCGCGCCGCCTACGACGAAACTACTGCCAAGAATTCAGGCGATGGAGACAAAAATCAGGAACTAGGAATCACAAATGGAAGAGTTCATAATAACGATCCTTTTGCAGACAACCGACAAACGGATGATCCATTTGCGGCAGCTCCAGCAGGCGATCCTTTTGCCAGCTCCACAACAGAGTCCATCGGTCAAATTGCAGATGTAGTAGAAGGTGGATTAAAACGAGATCTTTCAACCCTAACAAAGGGAAAAGATGAAATCACCCTGAATTTCGGTCCAGAAATCATAGAGTTCGATGGCTACATAGGCTACGGCTCTCCCATCGACGGAAAACCAAAACAAATCGACATCACCACCAAACACGTCGAAATAGCCCAAGGAAATAATACAGAACTAGGCTTCGGTTGGTTCAACAGATCTGAAAATCAAAAGGCCGATGTTACAGTCAACCGCGAGTTCCAGGATTCAGGGGAATATGAACCAGCACAACTACCCTATTCGGGCACTACGACCACCAGCAGCAGCACACTCAACATACCGGTCACCCCGGCTACACCGTCGGAGTTTGAAGCTCGTTTAACTGGGACGGAGGGAGAAACTCTAGCCATACTCGGAGACATCCCCGTTTTAGGAAGACTCTTCCAAACCAAACCCCCTTCCCTAACCGATCTCTCCGAAGAACTCTCCGCATCACAAGAAGTATTCTCCACCTTCTCCCTCAACATCTCCGACGCTTCCTTCCAACTCGCCTCCGCCGCAATTGCGAAAGGTGATCGCCCAGATCCTGCATCCATCAAACCCGAGCAATTCTACAACGCCGTCGATTACGGCGATCCCGCACCATCTGCCTCGGAACCCGTCTCGGCCACCATCGATCAAACCGCGCACCCCGTCATCCCCGGTCGCAATCTAGTTAGAGTCGCCGTCCGCACCGCCTCTGCCGGTCGCTCCGCCGCCCAGCCGCTGCGCCTGACCCTGCTCATCGATCAATCTGGCTCCATGGTCCGTGCCGATCGCCGTGCCGCCATGGAAACCGCGCTTGCCTCACTCGCCACGCTCCTAACAGAAAATGATCAGGTTACCGTTATCGGATTTTCACGCACACCTCACCTATTGGCCGAAGCCCTACCAGGAAACGAAGCTGCCAAACTATCCGATCTTATCAACCAAGACGCCAGCGAAGGCGGCACGAACCTCGAACAGGCCATCAATCTAGCCACCGATCAGGCGCTCCGTCATAGGCTCGATGGCGCACAAAACCGCATCGTCCTCTTCACCGATGGCGCAGCCAACCTCGGAGACGCCGATCCCGAACGCCTCTCTAACAAAATCGAAACCCTCCGCCAACAAGGCCTCGCCTTCGACATCGCTGGCATCGGCACCAATGAACTCAACGACAAGCTCCTCTCCGACCTCGCCCGCCACGGCAACGGTCGCTATTACCTCGTCGGTGAAAAAACCGGCAACAATCTCGCCGCCCAACTCGCCGGTGCTTTCCGTCCTGCCGCAGAGAACGTCAAAGTCCAAGTAAAACTCAACCCACAACGCGTTGGAAATTACAAACTCATCGGTTTCGAAAAAGACCGCCTAAAAACCGAAGACTTCCACAACGATACCGTCGATGCCGCCGAACTCGCCGCAGACGAAGCCGGGGTCGCTCTCTATCAAGTCGAAACCCTACCGCAAGGCACCGGTGAAATCGGCGAGGTCAGCGTCCGTTTCCGTGACACAGCATCAGGCGAAATGGTCGAGCGCAAGTGGACCATTCCTTACGACGCCAGCGCCCCATCCTTCGATAAAGCCAATCCCAAAACCCAGCTCGCCACCCTCGCGCTCTTAGCCGCCCAAAAACTCCAACCCGGCCCCCTCGCCGATGCGATCGATTTCTCTAACTACTCCGAGACCATCGCCAAACTCAAACAAACCAACGCCAATTCAAGCAAAACCCAACAACTCCTCAACCTCATCAACGCCCTAAAATAATTTACAATCCCTTTACCCACAAACCCGAGGAGAGTCGGCATCCTGTTTACCCCGATAAGTCGGGGCCATCCAACAACCCAAAATCTCAAGCCCCAAAGGGGCGCATTACGTCAGCTTAGGGCATCACCCTAGGTAACCCAAACCCAGCATCCCGGGCAAGCTAACCGCCCCGCCCCTTCACAAACCCCGCCGCAGCCCCACTCCCAAAACGCCCGAATCCCCAATCTCTCCCCTGAAAACTGAACACTAGCAACTAGCCAACTTTTCCCATGAAATTCCTCCTCACCCTCTTCGCACTCCTCACCCTCACCCACGCCGAGGAACTAGCCCCAGAAAAACGCGAACTCCTCTCCTCCCACTCCACCGTCGCCAAATTCACCGGCATCAAAGACCACGTTTGCAGAGGTGCAACAGGTTTATGCCCAGATAAATGCGGATCATCCGGCAAACTCGCCACCTTCGAGATCATCGAATACCTCGCCTACGAAAAACCCGGCGAATACGGCGACCCCAAACAAACCACTTTCCAAATCCTCATCAAAGACAACCAAGGCAACGCAAAAATCCCAGCCGAGATCCTCGCTACCATTGAATCCCTAAAACCCGACACCAAAGTCAAACTCTCCTGGAACCACGACTACGTCACCAAAGACAAATCCAGCTCCCCCGAACGCCCCATCACCAAAATCGAACTAGAAAAACCATAATCTAACAAGCCCCAACGGGGCGCAATACGTCAGCCTAGGGCAACGCCCTAGGTAAAACCCGACCCAATTTCCCGGGCAAGCAAACCGCCCCTCTCCCTCAAATACCCCGCCGCAGCCCCACACCCCAACCGCCCGAATCCCCAATCTCTCCCCTGAAAACTGAACACTAGCAACTAGCAAACTTTCCCCATGAAACTCCTACTAACCCTTCTAACACTCACCACCTTCGCTTTTTCTCAACAGGAACGCATCATCGTCGTCCCAGAAAAAGTTGAAAAGCCTGTCCCACTCTTCTTCTCTGCCACTGCTGAAATTTCCGCCACCGCCAGCGTCAAGGAAACCACTTCCACCCAAATCATCAGTTTCACCATCCACCAAGGCATCGCGGAAACCCTTACCCTCGGCCTTTCCGGAGCAGGCGATATCACATCCCTCACCGGTGATGGCCTACGCGATTGGTCCATCCGCATCGCCAAAGACGGCAGCCGCTTCCTCGATGTCCGCCCGACCATCGCCGATGAAAAAAATCCACCCAAATCTCTAACCATCCAGCTAACTACCAAATTCCCTAATAAAAATTCATCTTCATTACTCCTCCCCACCCCCGCAGCAGCCACGGGATTTTCCGCAAAAATCAATCTCGTATCAGCCGCCGGAACCGAAATCCGCCTAACTGAAACCACCGGACTATCCCCGCTCGAAGCCAAAAATCAGCACAGCTTCATCACCGCATCCGCTGCGACACTGAAATTCACCACCACTCCCACCGGTTCCACATCACGCGATCTAGAACTGTTAGATTCTTTGCTCAAAGGCGTCCTCGCCAAAGACTCCCAGAGCATTACTTTCACCCTCACCGCCACCGCCCGCGCTAAATCCACCTCCGCATCCATCGAACTCCTCTCCGGCGCCGGTGCCCTCTCTGGAAAAATTTCCGGACCCAACCACCACCTCGCTCTTAACGAAAAGCAAGGTTACGATCTCATCGCAGACACCACCGGAGATTTCCCCATCGAAATTCAGTTCGTCGTCCCTATCAGTCGTAAAGGCGATTGGCATTTCATCGATTTCACATTGCCCGCAGGTATCGTTGTTCCCGTTACTCTCGATAGCATTCCCGATAAAGTATCGTTCAATCCAAACCTAACCGTAGCACCTCGTAAGATCAACAACGCATGGCGTGGTTTCCTTCCTGCCAACGGCCAAGCAAAACTCGCCTTCAAACCAGCCGCAGAAACCGAAGACGGCTCACTCTTTTTCACCAGCCAAGCCATCACCGACAACCGCATCGGCTCTGGACTCATGCGCCAAATCACCCAGATCGATTTACGTGTCCTTCAAGGAAAAATCCCCAACCTCACGCTTTCGTTAGATGGCCCGGGTGAAATCCTTTCCATCGTCGGCGAATCCGTTCTCGCATGGACGGTTTCTGGAGAAAATGATAACCGGAAAATCGAAATCAAACTCTCCCGCCCCATCGAAGGAGGCGAACGCATCACCATCGAATCCCAAGCCGCTCTCGGCGGATTTCCGTTAGAAATGCAAGCCCTCCGTATCTCTCCCATCGGCACACTTCGCCACAGCGGCTTTGTCCGCTTTGCCAACGACGGCGCCGTCCGCATCGAAGTCGCTGATGCCAAAGGCCTGATCCAACTCGCCCCTAACCAATTCCCCGGTGGAGCCAATGAATCCCTCCGCCAAGTCTTGGTCTATCGTTTTCCATCCGCCGATTTCTCAGCCAAAATTATCGCCGATCAAATTCTCCCAGAAGTCGGCGTCACCGAAGTCACCGTCTATGAACTCGCGGAAACTGACCGACGCATCATTTCTAACATCGAACTCGACATTCGCGAGGCTCCGCTGCGTGAATGGGAATTAAAAATCCCCGGCGATCACGCCGTCGCATCCGTCACCGGCGCAAGCATAGCAGATTACGCAGTCTCCTCTGAAATCAAAGACGGACTTAAAACCTTGAAAATCATCTTCACACAAGCCGTCGATGGACGACAACTCATCAGCTTGCGCCTAGAGAAAAACGAAGCCGCTAAAGCCGCTTCATGGACACTCCAGCCCCTCGGATTTCCTGATGTAAAATCACGACGCGGCTACATCGGCGCCTCCGCTACCGCAGGATATCGACTCGTCGCAGGAAAAAATTCCGGACTCGCCGAAGTTCCAGTTACCTTCTTCCCACGCAAAACCACCGGCCTTCAGCAAGCCTTCCGCCTCCGCGAAAACACATGGACCGCCGACCTCACCATCGAGGCCCTCGGACAATCCATCCAAGCCGATGTATTTCATCTCTACTCACTCAAAGCAGGTGCCGCCTACGGTAGCGTGCTAATCAACTACTTCGTCGTGGGCGCGCCAGCCAATGAATGGAAAATTTCCGTCCCAGCCTCTATCGGAAACATCGACGTCACCGGTCAAAACATCGGTCGCGATTGGCGACGTGAAGGAGATACGGTCATCATCCCGCTCTCCCGTCCTCTTCTCGGCGCAGGCACGGTCCTCCTCACCTTCGAGCAACCCATGCCAGCTACGGGAGGTGAGCTCTCTCCCGGCGAAGTTCGTCCGCTCAACGTCCAAGCTGAACGCGGTCACATCCAAATTGTTAGCCCTCTTCAAGTCAAATTCTCCACTCAAGTCAGCGAAGGTCCATTGTTGAAAATCGATCCTACAGAACTCCCCGCCGAGTTTCGCCTACTCTCCTCCGCACCCACCCTCGCCGCATGGCAATATACCGCCCGGGATTTCAAAATCGGTTCAAAAATTGAATGGTATGAACCCGGTGAAACCGTCGATCAAGTCGTCGATTTCCTCAAACTTTCCACTCAAGTTTCACGCGATGGCCAATGGGTCACAGATGCAAGTTTCTTCGTGAAATCAAAAGGCCGCGCCTCACTCCGCGCGCTTCTTCCAGCAGGAACTTCTCTATGGGAAGCCAGCGTCGATGGTAAACCCGTCAACGCCCGTGCCGATGGCAAAGAAACCCTTATTCCTCTCCCCGCCCAAACCGATCCCAACCAAGCCTTTGAGATCACACTACGTTACGGTGCAAAATCGGATAATCCAAATCACCCACACCTAACAGCTCCAGCCTTAGACGCCCCACTCGTCATCGGCGAGTGGACGGTCACCGGCGATGAAAACCGCACGCTTGTCTCAAAAGGCGGCGATCTTAAATCGACCTCAAACACCACCCCACCCACCGGTTGGCAATCACTCTCCCAATATCCTATTCCACTCGCCGTGCTGATCCTGTTAGGAATCACCGCAGCATTCTTCCCCAAGGAGGGGCTGCATTCTGCTGCCCGTTTCTTACCCGTCGTCGCAGCCATCGCCTTCATCATTCTAGCCGGCATCCTGGCCTTAAAAATAGTCGCCACTCCAACGGACTTGCATTCCTCACTCTCCTTCAACTCCCCCGTCGTCCCCGCCGGAAAAACCATCACTGTAGAAATTGCCAACCTCGCCCCATGGCAAGCCCGTGCCGATTGGAACGTCTGGCTCCTTCTCTCAATCGGAACCATTCTAACGATCTATGGCATTGCGAAAAAACAATCGATCACGAAAGCCCTAGGCCTCGCCCTAGTCGGGGCATCCTTCCTCTCCCTCGGCGGCGGAGCTCCTCTGTTCTTCCTCGTCATCGAACTCTTCGTGTTGATCTCCACCCCGTGGCGGCAGTTTGCATCCGCCCTGCCAAAAATACTCAAAAAGGTTCCAGCAGTCACAGCCCTCCTACTCCTAACCGCCGCTTTCACCCATAACATCAACGCCCAGGATCTCAAACCCGCAGAATCGATCATTCAGTCTTGGGTCATCAAGGAAAACCGTCTCCAAGCGAGTATGGAAATCTCCATCCGCGCGCAACAAGGAGATCGCTTTCTCCTCCTAAATTCCCCCGCCACCCTGACCGCCTTCAACGGAGCTAACCTAAAAGTCCACAAGGAGGGGCTGCATCCTGTTTACCCCGATAAGTCGGGAGCTGCCCAACAACCCGAGCAGCAACAACTCGGACAATCCTACATTCTCACCGCCGAATCCACCGGACTTCTAACAGCCACCGCAAGTTTCGAGATGCCAATGACTTCCCCTGCACAACCATGGCTCATCCCCACTGGCTCCGCCGCACTTCGTAAAATTACCTTGCGCTACGATCAAGCCGGATGGGAATTCTTCTCAGAATCCGCCGCGCAAACCACCACACTGCCCGATCTCGCCGCAACCGAATCCGGTGCGACCATGATTCTCAACCCTGCTCAATCCGTCGCGATCTCCGCACGGCTCGCACAACGCGACATCGCCGCAGAGGAAACCAAATTCTTTGCCGAAGTTTCGAACCTGTTCTTACCCGGACCTGGGGTCGTCAACGGACTCCATCGCGTTTCCATCCGTCCGTCTCAAGGCCGTGTCACATCTCTCATACTCAACATTCCAGATGGCTTCACCGTTTCCGATGTCACCAACGGCCCAGTCGGAACTTGGCGCTTCGATCCTAAAACCAAACAACTCCGCATTCCCATTGAACCCGCTCAGTCCAGTGCCTTTGAATTCTCCGTCGCAACTCAACGCAGCGCCGCAGCACTACCTTTCGATCTAACAATCGCACCCGTTCGCGTCATCGGTAGCGCTGGTGAAATCGGATTCCTGGCCATGGCTTTTGGTAGCGATTCCCAACCGGAATCCATCGCCCCAACCAACCTCTCCCGCGTGAACCCCGGCGATTTCGATGCCAAACTCCTCCCTCGCGACAAAGAAGGCAATCCGCTCGCCCTCCTCCAACATGCCTTCCGTTCCGGCTCAGACGCCGCTTCCTTGAAAGTTAAAATCACCGAGGTCGCTCCTGAACTTCGCTCAGAATCCTGGCAACTGGTCTCTCTTGGCGATGACCGACTTGTCGTCTCCACGGATCTTTCCGTGAACATCACTCGCGCAGGGGTGTTCAAACTCGCCGTGGAAATCCCCGCAGGACTCGAAATCGAGACCGCTACTGGCAGTTCCCTCAGTCACTGGAACGAATCCACCACAGATGGCAAACGCATCCTCACCCTACACCTCAACGGTAAAACCATAGGCAAACAGGATTTCAACATCACTCTAACAGGAAGACCTCCTGGATCACAAACCAGCTGGAATGTCCCACGCCTCTCACTCAAAGACTCGTCCCGTGAAACGGGTATCGTCACTGTCGTGCCAGATCGTGGACTTCAAGTCCGTGCGATTAGCCGGAAAAACATTTCCCAAGAAAGCGGTGACGATATCCAAGCGCTAAACAAACAAGCCGCTCAAGCAGCTGTTCGTCCCGGCGCCCTCACCTACCGCATTCTCCAGTCCGATTGGTCACTCGGCCTTGCAATTAGCCGACTCGATGCATGGGTCACCGCTAAAGTTTTCCATGAAAGCACCTTGCGTGAAGGTCAATCAGTGACCCGAGCATCCATCCAATACCGCATCGAAAACGCAGCAATCAAAAGCCTCCGCGTAAGCATTCCAAATCTTGATAAAAACTCTGCCTCCACCGTCCGCGCGACTGGATCCGATGTCGCTGATCTCATCCCTATCGAGGGTGAAGATGGGCTTTATGAGATTCGTTTCCAACGCGGCATCGCGGGAGAAACTTCTGTTATACTTGAATTCCAACAATCCACTAAAGACTCTGGAACCGAATCGATAGGAGCAATCTCTTTCGAACAAGTGCGTCAACTCTCCTACTTCGCGGCTGTCCGCGCAGGTGGCCGCTTGGAACTCGATACTCCAACATTGCCACGCGGTTGGCAACGTGTCGATTGGGCCGTAGCTCAAGCCACGATAGGCCAAGCAGCAGGCACCACCTCCCCACTGCTGTTGTTCCGTGTGGCCGACCCCGAGGCACCACTAACCGTCTCGATCAAACGCCACGAACTCGAAAATCTCGAAAAACTCCGTGTTTCAGAAGGATCGCTCACTACACTCATATCTCCACACGGCGATACTCTAACAGCTGTCAACCTCAGCATGCAAGTCACTAGCAAAAGCACCCTTCGTCTGAAACTCCCTGAGAAGGCTGAACTCTTCAACGTGCTCGTTAACGACGAAGCTGCCACCCTTGTCCGCGAAAAAGGCGAATGGTTATTCTATGTTTTTCCATCACCAAATCCAAACCAACCCGCAAACGTCAGATTCGTTTTCTCCGCAAAAAACAAAGCAAGCGGTCAACTCCAGGGTCCAGAGCTCAACGTGCCAATGCAAAACCTCACCTGGCGTGTGCTCGTGCCTGAAGGTTATGAAATGTTTTCCCATAAAGGTGATTTCGACCTAAGCGGACAGTCATCTTACGGAACGTTTAGCCTCGAGGACTACAGATCATTTGCCCTCAGTAAAAAGCGTAGCGACTCACAAAGCGCTGTTGCCTTACTGGATCAAGCTGTGTCGTGGGCAGCTGCTGGTGATCAGGAAAAAGCCGCACAATATTTCAGCAACGCAGTACGTAACGGCAACCTTGATGCCGCATCTGGTGAAGACGCTCGCGTCCAACTCCGTGAACTCAAAACTCAACAAGCAGTTCTCGGCCTGAACACACGTCGCCAAAAACTTACCTTGGACAATAATGATTCCGGAACCAAAGAGAACAGCCAGCTCCAAGAAGCTGCTAGCGCAAATCCCATCCTCCAAGGAAGTTACAATTACGATCCCAATAAATTCGATCTTTTCCTCGCAGGAAACTCAGCCGATGAAAACACAGCTCTGAAGGATATCGCCAACCGCATCGTCACCCAACAGCTAGCCGCCGAACCCGCACCACAAGCCCTAGATATCACCCTCCCAGAACGCGGCAGCATGGTTACATTCACGCGCAGCGTCCAAGTCGGAGGCAGCACCGGAGAGCCGATGTCCATCACCCTAGGAATTCGCGAAACCTCCCGCACCTCCGTATGGCTGGCAATTCCCCTCTGCCTGCTGTTAGGCGCCATGGGAGCGAGAAGGAAGGCGTAAGGTAAATCCACTTTCTTCAATCAAAAATCAAAAATCAAAAATCATCAATCATCAATCATCAATCAAACCGAATGACGAAACCGCTCCACACCAGATTGGATTGACGATTGTTGAATGATGACTTCGTTCGAATCTTCGTCTTTTTTTGTTCAAAATCCTATAACCAAGCAATCGATTCATTCCAGCCTTGCTTGATTGATAGCAACACGCACAGCCGTTCGGTATACTTTCCATTGCTGTTGGCTTGCACCCTCTTCAGGAGATTCCTGCTTCAGCTCATACCATCGTGCCCAATGGATATGCACAAAATCACGCATCGCCAATTTAGCATGAGGAAATCCCGCGCCGGGTCCTGAGAATTTCTTACTAGTGGATTCGTCTCGAATTCTCGCATCATCGCGAAACCGATCGTAAATTTTGTGGAACGATTTGATGATCGGATCGGGTGCGGTTTTCGGTGGTTTGAGATGATCGATCAATTCCATCTGCATTCCGAGATCAGCCCGATCAAGCAGCTTGTGTAACATGTTCCATACTTCCTCGTTCGTCGATTCGGAGACAAGCCCCCCAAGCATCGCGTCCTGATCCGTCCAGTATGCTTCTTTTGCGGTTTTGGGTGCAGCTTTCAGAAGACGTATGAGATGTTCGTCTGCCTGTTCTTTATGTAGAGATTGGAGCAGGCTGAGAGCAGCATTTCTGTGTTCCCGCTGATTTGTAGCGATTCCCTGATTCAACAGTTTCAGCTTCAGTTCGACCGGTGCAGCACTTGCGACCAAGGTCTCGGCGATCAACCAACTTGATTCATCGGTCTTGAGAATTTCTTCGTAAAACAATGGCAACAACTCTGGATACCGCGCCTCCGCTATCGTCAGCAACTCACGGCTCTGTTTGGCTTTGCCCTTCTTGTCGATCAAGATGGCATACTCGAATACATATGCCTTCTCACCCTGTTCCGAGGCTTTTTTCCACCAAGCCAAAAGCGCATCATCTTCGGGTGTGGCACCCTTTTGTCGATCAAGCCAGTTCGACCCCAACTCGTTATTCGCTAGCCGTTGCAGGTATGCGTTGACGACTTGTCCGACATTCATGGAATAGCTTGGAAAATTATTAAACCCCTGCATCACATGATTGGTCAGCCGCCTGGATTCACGCAGCTTGATCAATGCAGGAACCGCCTCGAATCCTTTGAAGATCAGTGCTTTTTCGGCTTTGCCGAACTCCTCGGATCGCATGTTCATCGCTCCCTCGGTTCCTCTGCTAAGCAAGTAATCATCGATCAGCGATTCGATCGTGCCTGGCTGAGCCGGTTGGTAATTGATAGTGGCATCAAGCCCCTCAAGACTCCAATCGGTAGCATCGCTCTTTAGTTGCGGTTGGTCTTTGAGGATCTTCTCGATGCGCTGTTTAATTTTTGGAAAATCAGGTTTTTCCGACGAGACCTGATTCATGGCATCCGCCAGACAGCTGCGAGCGAGCATCACAACCGGTTTTTCCCCCGCTGGAGATCTAAATGCTGAGTGAGGATGCCCTGCCTGTTCCTTAAGGGACTTTTGAATCAACTCTGTTCCAATCAATGTGTTGCCAGCCCGCAGGAGTTGGATTCCGGTGATTAAGCCAAAATTCACTCCGTTCACTTCGGAAAAGGGACTTATCGATGAGACATCTGCCAACGAGACTTTTTGTGAATCGACAACCTTTTTGACTTCCACTCGATTTTCGATACTCCAGTAATCGAATCCAACCAGAGCGAGTTTGGCATTCTCTTCCTCTATAAACCCGAGAGCGTAGCGATCACTTTTGCCAGACCCAAACACCCATATCTTCACCATATCGGCAGCATTCTTGGGTTGCAGCACTCCCCATTCCTCCGCCTTGAGAAGAAGTTCCGCTTGAGAAGCTTCGTTTAATGTTTCCAGCGGCTTTTCCGCAACAAGTGCCTGAGTTATTGCATTGAAAAGAGACATAAAAAATATCGTCCGAAGTTTCATTCTTACACACTGCATAAATAAGCGTCAGAAAGAAAGCCTGATATTTTTTCTAAATCATCAATCGGATATCCATTTGTAAAAGGCCGCATTGGTAATTCGGTTTTATTGACGATTGACGATTGATGATTGATGATTGTTAATTTTTGATTTTGAAGAGTGAGAACGCACTCCCTCCTTGACTCTTCCTACCCTCCCAAAACACCCTGCAGCGCACTCATGTTCCTCATCTCCATTCCCGCCCTACAGCGCAATACCGCGATCTTGCGTGAAGTTGCCAATCAGGCAGGTTGCAAGGTGGTGCTCGCTCTCAAAGGTTTTTCCTGTTGGAAAGCTTTTCCACACATTACTCACGACCTCGATGGATGCTGCGCCTCAGGTCTTTGGGAAGGCTTGCTCGCAAAGGAACATTTCAAAAAGCACATCATCACCTACTCCCCAGCTTACGACGAAGACGATATCGATCAACTGTTAGAATTCACCCATCACCTCGATTTTAATTCACTCTCCCAATGGTTCCGCTTCCGGGAAAAAATCTTCGCCCATCCGCGTTTCATCTCCGGCGAGGTTCTCTGCGGACTCCGCATCAATCCGGAACATTCCACCGGCCAAACTCCCATCTATGATCCCTGCGTCCCCGGTTCACGCCTCGGCATCACCGCCGATCACTTGATCGGCGCCGATCTCACAGGAATCTCCGGCCTACACTTTCACACGCTCTGCGAACAAAACTCACCCGACCTCGAAACCACCCTCCAAGCCGTGGACGAAAAATTCGGCGATCTACTCCGCTCCGAACAAATCACCTACCTTAACATGGGCGGAGGTCATTGGATCACGAAACCATTTTACGATCGAGCCCGCCTCGTCAACCTCGTGAAACAAGCGATGGCAAACTACGATGTCGAAGTCTGGTTGGAACCCGGAGAGGCAGTCGCCATCCACACCGGCGTGCTCCGTGCTACCGTCATGGACGTTTTCGAGTCCGCCGGCCACAAACTCGCCATTCTCGACATATCTGCCACCGCACACATGCCGGATGTCATCGAAATGCCCTACCGACCTGATGTGTTTTTGGTGGAGACAGACACCAGAAGCCAGAAATCAGAAACCAGAGACCAGAGGCCAGCCGTCACAATAGCAGAAGAAACCTACCACCTCGCCAAAGACCCTCAATCTCCCAATCTCCCAATCCCCCAAACTCTCTTCACCTACCGCCTCGGCGGACCCACCTGCCTCGCTGGCGATGTCGTTGGGGATTACAGTTTTCACCGCGAGCTAAAAGTCGGCGATGTCTTGGTGTTCGACGATATGGCGCATTACACCATGGTGAAAACCACGACATTCAACGGGGTAAAACACCCATCCATCGCCCTACTTCACGAAGACGGCGAGATCGAAACCATCAGAACCTTCGGCTATCCCGATTTTCGTGACCGACTTTCTTGAAATATCTTTACCCAAACCGCAGTAACCATTGATATTCCGCCAGCAAGCAACCGCTTCTTGTCGCTTGCATGTCGCCCCTTACTAAACTACATTATTTTCATGAATATCTTATTCCTTGGCTTTATTGGTCCTATAGGCGGACCCGAAATGATCATGATTTTCGTCGTGATTCTTCTTCTTTTCGGAGCCAAAAAACTCCCAGAGCTCGCACGTGGAGTCGGCAAAAGCATGGGAGAATTCAAAAAAGCCCGCGAAGAGTTTGAACATGAAATCACTCGTTCCGCTGATGAAGTGAAGCGTGAAAAAGATACCGCTGAAAAAAGCGCCCGCGTAAAGCCAGCAGCAAATAACGAATCTCACGACGCGTAATCTGCAATCACGGATTTAGCCACTAGAGCTGCTCCGCACCATTTTCCTCCCCCCATGCGTAAGTCTTCTATTTGGCTGCGCTTCGCTTATTGCCTATGCGTTACCCTGCTCCTTTTTGCAGGGACTTGGTATTTCCAAAAATCGGAAACTCCTCCTTGGAAGCAATCCGGACAACCCCCAAAACTTACCAGCCCGAAAAAGCGTCCAACTATTTCAAAATCAGAAATTGATTCCACCCCATTTCGTTTTGTTTCTTACAATTTGAAAAACTGGCTGACCTCCAGCCAAAATCCTGACAAAAGCCCAGAATCCAAAAGCGCGATCATCGACATTCTAACTTCCAGCGGCGCGGACATTATCGGCCTCTCGGAAATCGGTAGCGAAGCGGATGTATTGGAAGTTCAGCTCCTACTCAAACAAGCAGGACGCGATCTCCCCTACTTTCATCACACTGGCGGAACCGATCCCATCCGCCATCTCGGTATTCTCTCCCGATTTCCCATCACCTCAAAACAACAACCCGAAATCACGATTCCCAATACCCAGCATTCCATGCAGCGCGGGATTCTTGATGTCACCATTGAAATCGGCGCGACAACTACACGCTTCATAGGTCTGCATCTAAAATCCAAACGTATTGTTCCAGACTTCAACGAAGCAGAACTCCGAATTCTAGAAGCGGAGCATGTTAGAAAATACATTGATTCCATTCTATCTCAGAATCCAGAGAAACGCTTGATTGCCTATGGCGATCTCAACGATCACATCGAAAGTCTCAGCACAAAAACCATTCTAGGGAATTACCGCAGCCCCCACTATCTAACACCCGTTTCAATAGAAGATCAGCGAGGAGAAAAATGGACCTATTTTTACAGTTCTCAAGACAACTATGATCGAATCGACTTCATCACAGTCTCAAAATCCCTCAAACCACACATCGACAAAGCAACCACTCGCATCATCGATACCCCAAAATGGATACAAGCATCAGACCACCGCGCCATCATGGTGAGCTTTAAATGAATTCACCTCTTCATTCAAAAATCATCAATCATCAATCATCAATCATTAATCAATCCCCCTTTTCTCAATCGCGTGGGGCGAAAGCCCTTTACGCGACCTCACTCGACGACTTCATCATCATCGAAGACAGGTTCATTTTCATCCACCGGCACAGCGCGGAGAATTTCCAATGGTTTTTTAGTTTCATTGATTTCCGACTCTTCAATAGGAATCGCTTTAAGGATCTCACCATCTTCAGGCAAAACAATATTGGGTTTACCGTCGCCACCTTCGGCGACAACTACCACCGCACGCTTAGGTGGCTCAATGATTTCTTTAATTTCAGCTTTAAGCGGCTCAAAAAAGTTTCTCACCATCGGAGCAGCCATGCGGCCACCAGAAACTTTTTGACCAGGCTTGCCTTCATATAAAACCGCAAACGCATAGCGTGGATTATCGTGAGGAAGGAATCCAGCAAACCATGCCAGACGCTGATTTAACCTCGGAGGCCCCCATTGTGCGGTTCCGGTTTTTCCCGCCAAGGTCGTATAAGTCAAGTTTCCGCTTCGACCAGTTCCGTAACCTTTCGATACAACATCTCTCATCCCCTCACGCACAACTTCTACTGCTTCGTATTTCACACTGAGCCAATTTTTTCGTTCAGGTTTAAATGCCTGAACAACCCGTCCACGATCATCTTGCACTTGAGATATTAAAGACAGTTTTGGCAACGCCACTCCATTTCCAATCCCCGCCATCATCTGTGCAACTTGTAATGGAGACGCCAGAAGACTGCCTTGCCCAATCGACATGTTTGCTGTGTCTCCTTTTAAAATTTTACGACCCTCGTTCTTCATCATCCAATCATTCGTCGGAACAAGTCCCTGAGTTTCACCGATCAATGGCAGTCCCGATTTTTCACCTAAACCCAGACGATTGGATAATCCCAGAAAAACGGATGCGCCAGTATCGATTCCAACTTGATAGAACCATGTGTTACACGAACGAGCTATAGCGCGGTTCACATCGATTTCACCCTCAGGAACTGTCGTCCAGTTTTTGAAAGTATGATTACCAACAGTTATAGATGCAGGACAATTAATCAGCTTGGTTTTATCGACGATTCCAAGATCCAACGCTGCCAATGCAACAACCGGTTTGTATGATGATGCCGGTGGATATGAAGATTGAAACGCACGACCAAAAAGCGGCGTCGCTGGATCATTCTGGAGAGCTTGAAATTCCGTCGCACTGACACCTGGAATAAAGCGGTTAAGATCAAACGTCGGCCGTGATGCCATCACTAACACTTCACCCGTCACCACATCAATAACCACAAAAGCACCACGCTCGCATCCCTTCGCCAGCACTTCCTCTGCAAGCTTTTGCCATTTTAAATTCAATGTCGTAACCAGCGTCCCACCTGGTCGTGGACGTTTAACCTGCTCTTCTAACAGCTTATTTCCATTCTCATCGAACAACAAGCGCTTCATCCCATCCACACCCGTAAGCTGCTCATTGAAAAGTTTTTCAAAACCCGCACGACCCTCGCTTTCCTCCCATAACGGTTCATTAAAATTGATGGGACCTGTTGGCAGTTTCCCCACACTTCCCGAGTAACCAATGATATGCGCCGCCAAGCCCTTATGCGGATATGTCCGGCGATATACCGGTGACAAAATTAACCCAGCTGGCAATTTGGATTCGATCTTCTTCGCCTCTACATCACTCAACATGCGGCTCAAATAAAGCGGCAACCAACGCCGATGCCGGTAATGATCATAAAGCTCGTCATCGGTCTTCGGGGAACTGATTTCAATCACACCCTCGAGCTTCGCCATTCGGGTCCGTGCCCAATCGATCACGTAAGCTCGATTCACATCCTGAAATTGCTGGTATTGCAACGCGACCTGATACGCCACTTCGTTCTGTGCAAACGGTTCCCCGTTTCTATCCACAATTTGCCCGCGTGGCGCTGGGATTTTCAGAGAAATGACACGTGCATCCTTGCGATTAAGAATCGATCCCTCACTCGCCGATTTTTTTGCCGCGAGCGACTCCGCCAATTTCACTGCAGCATCAGATGCCACAATCTCTTCAGTAGATTTAGTCGCTTCAGTCTTTGTAGCCGTTACAGGAACTTGAGGCGCTTGACTAAACGCCAATTCCACAGAGCAAATCGCAAAAATGATTGGAGCGAACTTCATCAACGCGCAAAATATAGTGTCCTCACCTCGCGGGGGCAAGAACCAAGAACCCTCAATGCCTGAAATGACGGTGTCCCGTGAAGACCATCGCCATTCCCGCAGCATCCGCCGCAGCAATAACTTCTTCATCGCGCATCGATCCGCCTGGTTGGATACAAGCGGTTGCACCTGCATCAATGGCAGACTGTAAACCATCGGCGAATGGGAACATAGCGTCCGAAGCGACGATGGATCCTTGTAGCGACAAACCAGCTTCTTTCGCTTTCCAAATAGCAATTCTAGACGAATCCACCCGACTCATCTGACCAGCACCGATTCCCAAAGTGCGATCCGCATTCGCATAAACTATCGCATTCGACTTCACGTGTTTGACCACGCGCCACCCGAAACGCATTGCGCGTATTTCTTCCTGAGTTGGCGGGCGTTTGGTAACCACTTTGCTTTCCAAGTTATCTAAACCAAGAGCGGTGTGATCCCTATCCATCACCATCAAGCCACCTGGGCTAGAACGGATCACCGGTGCTTTCTTCGCCAATAAATAAGCATCGTTGATTTTCATCAAACGCAGATTCTTCTTCTTCTGAAGCAGAGCGCGTGCATCGGGTTCGAATTCCGGTGCGATGATCACATCAGTAAAAATTTCTGAAATCACACGCGCCAACTCCAAGGTCAACGGGCGGTTAGTAACAATCACACCACCAAACGGGGCTTGGCGATCCGTCTCAAAGGCTTTCTGCCATGCCAAACGCAAATCCTCGTCGTCCTGACCCACTCCACATGGGTTGGTGTGCTTGAGAATCGCCACCGTCGGACGCACGAAATCCAAAATTAAATCCGCTGCCGCTTCGATATCCAAGATATTCGTATAACTCAGCTCCTTGCCCTGCACCTGAGTGAAACACGACGCGAAATTCCCATACAACGAACATTTCTGATGCGGGTTATCACCATACCGAAGCTCCTGTTCTAATGGTAAACTCAAGGTAAACGAACAGCCAGTTCCTTGCTTGCATTGACCAAGGAAATTCGTGATCGCTCCATCATACTGAGAGGTACGAAGAAACACTTTGACCGCTAGCTGCTCACGCAAACCTTTGGTTGTATCACCTTGATTGTTGCGCATTTCCTCCAGCACCACCGGATAATCTTCCGGCGATACCACCACCGTCACATGCGAGTGATTCTTCGCCGCACTGCGCAACATCGATGGACCGCCGATATCGATGTTCTCAATCGCCTCTTCCAAAGTCACACCCGACTTCGCCACGGTTTCCTCGAACGGATATAAATTCACCACCACAAGATCAATCGCCGGAATACCATGCTTTTCAGCATCCGAAACATGCTCCGGATCATCGCGGCGATGCAGCAAACCACCGTGCACTTTCGGATGAAGCGTTTTCAGCCGACCCTCGAAAAGCTCAGGTGCACCCGTGTATTCGGAAACATCGATGACAGTGAGTCCTGCCTCACGCAGCGATTTTGCGGTGCCGCCTGTGGAGAGTAGCTCAACTCCCATATCTGCGAGTCCTTTCGCAAACTCAACCAAACCTGTTTTATCAGAAACCGAAAGCAACGCGCGTGTAATAGCCATATTGTGTGATTTGTTTGATTCGCCAGATCCCCTGCAGGCGACCCGACACGCACCCCGTAGCCAAGCCCTCCCAAACACGCAAGCGGGAATCCACTATTTCAAATCACAAACCTCCATCAACCAACACGTTTCCTCATCCACCCGGAAACGCACATTCCGCCCGCAAAGTTCAGCCCCGTAGATTTTTTCCGCCGCTTTCGGCGATGCCGCTGGCCTTGCATCCAAAGAAAGCACTTCGCGTATCACCTGCCGCGAGCGTTGATCCAACGACTCAAACGC
Organism: Akkermansiaceae bacterium; assembly: GCA_031431855.1. GTDB lineage: Bacteria > Verrucomicrobiota > Verrucomicrobiia > Verrucomicrobiales > Akkermansiaceae > Luteolibacter. The sequence goes on from JANPEG010000075.1 coordinate 20,863, forward strand.
CGCCAATGCCGCCGGCTCAATTTCCACCCTCAGCCTAGGGATCACCTCCGCCGCGTAACCTGCCTGCGCTTCCGGCAAACACTCCACAAATGGTAAATACGGCTTCACATCAAAAATCGGTGTCCCATCAATCAAATCCACCCCCGAAACATGAATCAGCGGCGGCTGGTATCCATCGCGCGCTTCAAAATCAATGCTATCCAATTTCACCAACGACAGCCCTAGCCCATTCGGCCGAAACGTCGAGCGACTCGCAAACACCCCCACCCGCTCATTTCCGCCAAGCCGCGGTGGCCTGACGGTTGGATGCCAACCCTGCTCCGCCGTTTCATGAAACCCAAAAATCAACCAAACATGTGAGAATCCTTCCAGCCCCCGAACCGCTTCCGCAGATCGATATTTCTCAGAAAACTCCAAAACGCCCCAAGCAGCTGGACACAACCCAGGTTGGCGAGGAACTCCAAATTTCCCCCCAAAACACGTTCGTAAAATCCCAATGGGTTCAATTTCCATACATTCACGAAGAGCTTTCAAATCTCAAAAATAAAGGCAAATCTTATTCGTGTTCATCAGCGATCACTTGTCCGTCGTAGCCTTGTTGACCACCATTAGCTCTCTTGACCTTCGTAGCATCTCTATCCAACATAGGATTGGCGACGATGGTGGCGAAGTCGGATTCGTGGTTAAAACCTCTTCATCCAAACCCTCTTACTTGAAGTTTAAAGTTTAAGACTTAAAGTTTACCCACACTATGGATTTATCCGATTTCAGAAAAGAATACTCCGCCAAAGGCCTGCAACGTCAGGATTTGGGTGAAGATCCCATCCAACTTTTCCAACAATGGTTTCAACAAGCGACCGAGCTCAACATCCCCGAGCCCAACGCCATGACGCTCTCGACTCTCGCGCCCGATGGCTTCCCATCCCAACGCACCGTCCTGCTAAAAGCCTTTGACCAAAAGGGTTTCACCTTCTTCACCAACTACCAATCCCGCAAAGCCCAACACATCCAAGCCAACCCCAAAGTATGCTTGCTGTTTCCGTGGGTCACCCTCGAACGCCAAATCATCATCCAAGGCAGCGCCGAAAAAATCTCCACCGCGGAATCCCTCAAATACTTCATGACCCGCCCACGCGAATCCCAAATCGGCGCATGGGTTTCTAACCAATCCGAAGTCATCACCTCCAAAAAAATCCTCCTCCTAAAATTCGAGGAAATTAAATCCAAATTCCAAGACGGCGATATCCCTCTGCCATCGTTCTGGGGCGGATACCGAGTCGTCCCTCAAACCATCGAGTTCTGGCAAGGCGGCCCAGGCCGCATCCACGATCGCTTCCTCTTCACTCAGACCGCCGATCACTCATGGCAAATCGACCGTTTAGCGCCATGAGGCTCTCTTATTCAAAAATCAAAAATTAACAATCATCAATCGTCAATAAAATCGAACTAGCCAGCGGGCCTTAAGCTGAATGGATTGACTCCGTTTCGCTCTGCCCAGGCAGTCAGGACTTCCTCTTTGTATAGAAGTTCGCTAATGCTCACAAAGCATTGACGATTGATGATTTCCGATTGTTGATTTTTGATTTTTGATTTTAAAACACTTTCCAAACCCACCCCAATGAATACCCTTCCCCTCCCCCCACCACTCCCTCACCCACTCCTATTCATCCCTCTCCTATTCATCCCTCTCCTATTCATCCCTCTCCTATTCATCCCTCTCCTCTTCCTCACTTCCTGCGCAAAGAAACCCGCTGAAACCCCCGCCCCAAAACAAAAGGAAGAACAAGCCCGCCTCGTCGGTCGCATTGCTTCGATTCACAAAAATCCAGATTTCGCTCTCATCCAATCCTACGGAACCTGGACGATCCAAACCGGTGCCATCCTCGCCACCATCGGCCCCGACGGCAGAGCCGCGAACCTCAAAGTCACCGGCGAAAAAACAGGCCAATTCGCCGCCGCCGACATCCAATCCGGAACCCTAGAAATCGGCGATTCAGTCTACACCACAATCGCAAACCAAGTAATCAATACTGAAGAGGATGAGCAATTACCTCAAGCAGTCCATGATCTAAATTAAACGCTTAACCTAAAGTATGTAGGTTAAAACCACTTTGACTTAAAATATAATGGACATTTGGGTATTCACGGAGTAATTACTTATAGAGATTAAAGATAATTTTCATGAAAACCCTTTCATACATAAAAAGAGATCGTGGCTTCGCACTCATCGCTACGATTCTACTGATGGTGCTTCTAGCCATTATCACCGTTGGCACACTCAGCCTTTCAGTCGTTACCCTACGTAGCAACGGACAAAACTCCGCGCAAAACCTAGCCCGCGCCAATGCCCGTATGGCACTCATGATCGCGATTGGTGAGTTACAAAGACAAACGGGTTCAGACACCAGGGTTACAGCTTCAGCCAATCTCGTAAATCCGAGTAATCCTGAGGTGTTAGGTGTTTGGCGTAGCTGGGAGGGAACAGATCACGATCCATCAACCGGCCCTGCTCCTGGCCGCGCTATAGCTCCCCTATACAGCGCAAAGTCCGTGACTCAAACTTCAAGTGGGACTGGCCGTTTTGTTAACTGGCTGGTTTCGACTGCAGCAACAAAGAGCACACCAAATATTAATGATGCGCCATCCTTAATCCAAACCACTGCAGGAGCTAATACCATTCCCCTACTTGCCGATGGATCTTTGACAGCCACTGACACACGCCAAATTCACGTGGTTCCAACCAAAATGAATGATGATGCGGATGCTGAAAACGATGGACGCTTTGCGTGGTGGATATCCGGTGAAAACCAAAAAGCTCTGCTAGCTCAACCCTACCAACCTAGAAATACCGATGTTTCAGCCCTAGCAGAGATGGGACAGTCACACACCAACTCGAATCCAAACGTGTTTGGGATGCCCGGATTGGTGAATGACCCAGAACTTCACAACCCAAGTACCGCCCCAGCAAAAGCAGGCCGCAAAGCAGTCAGCCGCCAAACCATGGATCTGGTTCAGGAAAATAACGCCACTGAACCGCATAAAAAATTCCATGATCTATCCACTAATTCTATTGGTCTTCTAACAAACACCGCAACTGGTGGTTGGCGCAAAGACCTCTCTCTACTCACCGAAAGATGGGATGCGATTTACCTAAGCACACCCGGAGGCCGACTCCCCCTTTTCCGATACACCCCTACAGCGGGTACAACGGCGACTACACAGGTACCAAAGCCATTGAAGCCGCAAGCTGCCCTACTCATGAACAATACGGGTGCAGCCACAGCCGCACTAACAGCTGCGACTCCCCCTCAGTCGAATTTATATCCATGGAGCAATTATTCTGAAATTCTCCGTGCTATTGCTACTTCCACCAAACAGCCTAACACTTATCAATCTGCATCCGCTTCATGGCAGTCATTGGTTAGTTTTGCTACCTCTTACAAAAATTTTTCTGTTAATTCAGGTGTTGTGGAAAGCCCGTTTGCTTGGGATGTCGTTACAGGGAATGTAGCTGCTTGGATGGTCCCTGACACCGCTAAGGTTATCAATATTTACAACTATAAACATGTGCAGCGCTTACATCCCCAAGTAGCTAGGTTGCAGATTATGATTTATGCAAGGGCGGTTGCAATCCCTGCAACCGCTCCAACCAGATACAATTTGAGACTGATGTTCGTTCCGCTGATTACCCTATGGAACCCTTATAATGTTGGTTTAACTATCGGTCCTCTTAATGCTGCTAACAATGAAGAACTATTAGTCTCATGCAGACGCTCGATGCCGATAAACTTGGCGGTAGTCGGGCAAGCTGCCCCCGCCAACGGCCCCTGGTTTGCGAGTCCTGCTATGGTTCCCAATAATAGATTTACTTATTTAACACCTGGAAATATCCAATACGCTGACGTCGCAGGCAACTGGGGGGGTGATGGGGTTGATTCTGGTTTGGCGGCTAACGTAGCAAAAGGATATCCCGGGGGTTCTTACTTAGACCTCCGCGCTTTCGGGGCCTCGCTCCCCCCTGGCAAAATTACATTCAAACCGGGCGAAGTAAAAGTTTACTCGCCTAGATTACCAGGTCATGTCCAATGGTCCGGAAGCATAAGACTAGGAGAAGGTTTCAACCAAAACAATATTCTAGGTTTCGAGTGGGGAGGTCCAGGCAATCAACTCGCATCAGCAAGATATTGGTTTCTTATGAAAAATGACAGAGTGACGAAACCTTACAAAGGGAGAAGTCCGGGTATGGGTTTCGACATCACATTCGGTAAGTCCAGCGGACCTTTTTATGTGAGTCACCCTTCGCATGTGTGCGTGCAAGAACCCTACCACTACATGTCTATGCTGGCACCTGCAAATACAGGCGCTACGTATTGGCCAGCTACCGACGTCGACGAAGTGGGCTACTCAGTAGGAGAACTCGCAAACGGTCCGTGGGTTCCTATTTTTTCCGTCAACATGGGCCCCAGAACGACCATTGGCACCGGACCTGGCACTAAACAGAACCGACCAACCAAAGGAGTCATACAAAGCAACCCACTTGCCTCCATGGCTATGGCGGATCCAGTAAGCGGCAATCTAAAGGCTCACCCCGCAAATGGCACGTTTGACATTACTTATAACTCGATGAGTGCTAACTCATCGCTCACACCCAATTTAAGCACTTCGAAAGGCTTTATTGCCACAGGTTACCAGAGTGGAGATGGTCTCTCGCGACTCGTCATGGCGGATATCCCCCTGCGCCCGATTGCATCTCTGGTTGAGCTTCAAGGATGGAATCCCAGAGGGAATAATCCCTATCCGCCGTTTCAGCACAATCTGATCGGCAACAGCGATGCCACACCCCTGATTGCTAATAATAAAGTTATCCCTGCTACTATGGATCCGCCTACTGATGCGACCAACCTTATGCATGACGACACCTACTGCGCAAACCACCTTCTTTTTGATGATTGGTTTGTATCTTCCATCGCTCCGCAGCAGGTTTCAATGGGAGGATCCATATCAAAAAACATCGATACCTTCTACCAAGATTATCTGAATGGTCAGGAGAAATTGACTAACCGAGTCTATCAGAGAATCCAAGCTGACAATAACCTCAGTACAACTCAGATTACAGCACTGACTACAGAGATCATTAATACCAACCCTAAGACTGGAAGAAATGATGGATGGTTAAAAGTCGCATCACGCTTTGAAGTCGATGGCATGTTCAATGTCAATTCCACCTCTGTTGAAGCATGGAAAGCCCTTCTCGGACATGCAAAAAGCTTGAATAAAATAGCGATGCATGGCGCATCTGGAATCGTTGCGTCGGATCTTACGAATAAACACGCCGTCATGCGCGGATCGATTGCAACTGACGTGGAGGCAGGCAGTGGTTCAGGCCTAGGTGGACAATTTACAAATGCTTCCGAGTATGCCGGATTCAGAAGCCTCAGCGATGCTCAGATCGAAGATCTCGCCAAAAAAATCGTCGAGCAAATTCGCTTACGCGGCCCATTTCTCTCCCTCTCCGAATTCGTCAACCGCCAACTCAGCAACAACGAAAACCTCGCCTTGGCGGGTGCCATCCAAACCGCGATCAACAATCTATCCGAAGATCCGATGGCAAAACTTCGCAATCCGGCGAATTCTCTCTCGGATAACACCATGGCACCCACAAACCCCAAGCTTACAGGAATAAATTATGAATTCGCCAAAGCCGCCGAGGGATCAAGCGCCTACGGCACTCCAGGTTGGATCCGCCAAGCTGACATCCTACGCCCCATCGCTCCCATTTTAACGGTAAGAGACGACACTTTTACGATTCGTGCTTACGGAGATTCCCTAGATAAAAACGGCAAAGTCGTTGCCCAAGCATGGTGCGAAGCTATCGTCAAAAGAACTCGCGAATTTTGCGATCAATCAGACGCTGCTGACTCGATTGACCCACCAACAAATCCAAGGAATATAACATTCGGTAGGAAATTTGAGCTTATCTCTTTCAGATGGCTAAACTCAGATGAAGTCTGAGACTTGGAGCCTGATGAACACACAGTTGAAGACATGAATATTACCCGCACCATTGCCATCTTCGCCACCGGATTTTTCATCCTTGCTACCACACTTCAAGCGAAGCGCACATGCCGCATTATTTTTCCTGAACGCCCTCAAGACGCCCCGAAAATCGCCTATATTTTTGACGGCAAAGTGAGCCAAAGTGTCACCTTACCTAGCATGAATTTATCTGAAGTAATTACATTACCAAGTGGTGAACTCACGATCGCCATGACATCTAACAAAATTACCGATCCTAAAGAGCTCCCCCCGAACACACCATTCCTTATGATTCCTGAGAAATTAATGGAATTCTACATTATCATTACTTCCGATCCAAATAACAAAGAGCTCCCCATCAAGATGAACCTTGTCGATACAGGGGAAGGCAAACTCAAAGCAGGAGAGACACTCTGGTATAATTTAACGGACCATAGAATCGCAGCTAAGTTAGGTGACACTGAAATGACAATTGATCCCAGAGGCCGTACAATCTCCAAAGACCCCGTCCCATCCAGCGGCTACTACACCGCAAGGTTCGTTTATCAAGCGCAAGGCAAAGGCGAATATTCACCGATAACTGAGCAGTGCTGGTGGCACGACATTCAGTGCAAATATCTAGGATTCATGCACAACACTGGCGGTAAGTTACCCAAGATATACTTATATCGAGACTACCGTGATCCTGAGGAAGAAAAGACCACTAAAGAAATCAAGACTGAACAAGTAGAGTGAATAAATCCTTCTTAAATCTCCTAATGAAAATCCCCCTCCTCACTCTCATTTCACTCCTCACTTTATTTAGCCACTCGCATGCTAAAGACGCCGCTACACGCACTTGCCGCATTCTGTTTCCAAATCGACCCGCCGATTCACCAAAGACCCTCCACCTCTTCGATGGCAACACCTCCCAAGAAGTCGCGCTCCCAAGCATGAACTTCTCTCCACTTTACAAAATCCAAAATGGCAATATTCAGGTTAAACTCTTAGCCAATAAAGTAGACGATCCAAAAAATATTTCTCCAGACGCTCCTTTCGCAGAAATTCCAGCAAACTCTAACGACATTTATCTACTTATCTCAAGCGATCCGGAAAATAAAATCGCACCTGTAAAAATAATAGTGATCAGCCTTGATAATGAAAATTTCAAAGTCGGGCAGACTATATGGATCAACCACACCGATAACAACATCGAAGCGAAATTAGGTGATCAAGTTTTATCTCTGAGACCTGAGAGCTCAAAAATCATCGACACCCCATTCAGTAATAGTGCCAAGCCTACAAGCGGCTATTTCAATGCGGATTTCACCTACCAAGCCAAAGCCGAAGATCCATTCGCTCCCATCACAGAACAACAATGGTGGTATGACACCAACAGCAGGCACCTCGGATTCATTCAATATACAGAAGGAAAACTGCCAAAGATTTACTTTTTCCGAGACTTTCGCGATCCATAGGCCTAAAACGTCCAAACCTGTGTAAAAAATACACAAGCAACTCTGTATTTTTTTACCATAGAATTCGACACGGACGTATTCACGGTGTAATAACCATGAATCACAGTATCAATCATTCGAATTCGTATGAAAAAACCCAGATTCAATCCCAAAAAGAACCAAGGCTTCGCACTCATTGCCACCATTCTACTGATGGTGCTCTTAGCCATCATAACCATCGGCACGCTCAGCCTGTCCGTCGTCACCCTGCGCAGCAGCGGACATGAATCCGCACAGGGCGTCGCCCGCGCCAACGCCCGCATGGCTCTCATGATCGCCATCGGCGAACTCCAAAAACAAGCCGGCCCTGATCAACGGATCACTGCAAACAGTTCGATTACAAATACTGGCAGTGTCTCCAACCCTAACTGGCTAGGAGTGTGGGATTCTTGGATTGCAGGAAATTTGGCAGACGCAGAGGTTAATAGCTTATATCCCAGCGCCGGAGGCAGCACTCACCAAACCATAGGAAATCTGGCTGATCCTTTGATGCGCCCGAACTACGCGCAAAAAAATAGACATTTTCGCGGCTGGCTCCTCTCCATTTACCCAGAGGATGCTATCAATATTTTTGCTCCCATGAGCGTTACACTCGCAGGAAAAAAATTACCTCAAAAAAATGATGATACCGTGCTACTAGTCGCAGACGGTTCTTTAGGTTCTTCCAGCGCAATTACAAACCAAGTCGCAGCACGACTCATCAATATCAAATCAGAGTTAGACCAAAGTGTGTTACAAGGTCGTTACGCTTGGTGGGTAGGCGATGAAAGTCAAAAAGCCATGTTGATGGAAGATCCATACGCAGATGGAAAACCTCTAACCATGGCACAACGCATATTCAGGCAAAATGCAACCGCTGCTACTGGCAACAAGAGCATCACAGGTCTGGACGGGATCACCAACGAGTCACAACTTGCAAAGCTCACCAGCGTCAAAACACTTGAACTAGTGGATGGCGTTAACCGCAAGGATGCACAACCCAGATTCCATGATATCACAACATCATCCTATGGCATCTTAGCTGATGTCCGAGAAGGCGGTCTCAAGCGCGATTTAAATACGATTCTAGAGAGAAACATTGATCCGAATGATTTGTTCACCTTTTCCAATGTGGTTGAATTCCAGCGGCCTAACGCATACAAAGCCGATGGCCAATCATTCATGCTCTACAATTTCGACAGCATGCTGCAAAGTGTCAGTTCCACGGGTATGGCCTGCGTGCCGATCCAAGATCTGGCCGCATATTACCAGTTATATGACCACAATCGCCCTGGCTGGAAGGGCGGAGTCCAATTCTCATCTTCACAATCATCACCTGCCAACACTCTCGCCCCGAACAGTTTCATGGTCAGCACACCGGATTTGGGCTATTTAGATAACGATTATGACAAATACCTGCGTCAATATACCATACAATATCGCCGTCCCGTAATGGTGAAACATGAGTTAGTTCTCCATTATGTAACAGAGGCACGCACTCCAGCCGAAATTGCTGCCGGTTTACTTTTGGTGCCTCCCATCCCTGCTACAGATACTCACAAACTCCGAATCGGACTCACTCCATCCATGACTTTCTGGAATCCATTCAATGTTCCCCTGGTGATGAACGACTCAAGAAGCTTCCCAGTTGGGCCTGGCACTCACCCCATGGGGAGACAAGATAAAACTGCCTTCACATGGTCCGATGGTACCATCCCGCTGACACTTACATTTAGAAAAGGCACCAGTGCTAGTGATCCCGCACCTGTGCAGTTTCCCAGAGCAATGTCTGGAATTTACGATTCTGGATTTCAGCCTCTTTTCTATACCAATGGCAATTTCCCGCTGATTTTTCAGCCGGGAGAAACCAAGGTTTTATCTTTGCAAGGCACTTCAATTACGAATCCTGATCTGGGACTATCTTCGATTGACTTCCAAAACCGAGGAGGCGGCGGCGGAACTGACAATGAACACTTTGTTCCTGAACTTGAACTAATCCCAGGCTGGAATCCTGGTAAGTTTGTGCGATCATCAAACTACAGATATGCAAAGGTAATAAATCCTATCCTCACATTCAAATCCTCGGATTACATATCAGTGAACGTTACCGCTGGCGGCGGTGATTTCGGTTTCACCTCCATTGCTACAGTCAGGCAGGCTAGGAGACCCTTTCCCATGTATCATCACCAATTATTCAATTGGATGCCTCGCTTGAGTGCGGATCCTACTTTCATCAGTAATTTCGTGCACATGGGCTTCCCACGTTCTGGACGTGGAGGCATTGCAAGCACGGCTGTTAGACCAATTGTAGTTCCGCCTCGCCAAGGAGGCAGTCTAATCAGTGCTATGGGAGCTCCAGGCGATCTTAAAGACGATATTCCTCAAGCCTTCTTCTACTTCAGTAGGAAAGCAGCAACTGAAACACATGAGTCAGCGAATGTGTCACCACCACTTGGTGGCTCTGGCCGACGTTTTCCTGGTCGCCCCTTTCTGCACACAGTACCGGGACAGTCAGCGTTTTTTGATAATATCGATGGAGCTTCCCTATACGAGCAGGGTTGGAGTTGGTTCTTTATGCCTCTAAATAACATGCTGGAAGCCCCCATTTCCATCTCAACAGATGACAACGGATATTACGGCGGAGGATATACCGCGGAAAGCGGCAACACCCATATGGTGCAACAACAACTGCCGCTCACGCCACCCATTTCCATTGCTGCACTCAGCCATGCTAATCTGAGTGGATACAGCATCGCAACTGAGGCGCCAGCTCATTTGTGGGGAAACTGGCCATGGCCCGACATGCGCGATACGCGAGTTGAAGGCTTCCGCCGAAATACAGCCTCTGGTTATGGTGGATTAGCTCCAAAAGGCTCACAAGCCATCGGCAATTCATACGCCCACCCCAATATACCGGCTGGTAAGGCGTTCACAACCGTCACCCGCACGTATGTTCAGAACGTCAACACACGCGCACCTTTCGTAGACCATTCATACCTCGCCAATAAAGCGCTTTGGGACGAATTCTTCTTCTCATCCATCACTCCAGTGCCGGCGAACAACCCACTGTTCAATTCCTCCCCCAAGACCGTAAATGAGGTCGCCAAAGGCTTCTTTTTCAACAATGAGTCGCTACCAAACCGCCGGATGATATCCTATAAAAATAATCTCGACGAAGATAAACTGGACTACCTCCTAAGCCAATACACTAGTTTTAACAATGGCTTTGCAGATAAAATAGCCGCTCACCTCATGGTCAAAGGTTCCTTTAATATCAACTCCACCTCCGTTGAAGCATGGAAAGCCCTGTTCTCAAGCCTGAAAGGAAAACCCATCGCTTATTTAAATAAGGATACTGCCCTTACTGGAGGTGTAACCCTCAGTGAACAAATAGCTACAGGAGCCGCCGTAGGTTCAGGCGGTATACCCAATAGCGAATCTTACTCAGGCAGCCCATCCGATCCAAGCGATCCTGAGCAATGGACTGGCTGGCGCGAACTAACAGACACTGAGATTGAGGAATTAGCTAACGCTATGGTAGAACAGGTCAAACTTCGCGGCCCCTTCCTATCCTTATCGGAATTTGTAAATCGCCGCCTTGATTCCACCAATCCCACGCTGTCTGTCAAAGGCGCATTACAAGCAGCCCTAGATGATACAGATGTTTCCATCAACGCAGGATTCCGAGGCAGGAAGCGCACATTCAGTGCCGCAGAAAAATCTTATGTTAACGCCGCTTTCCCCGAGGCAATGGATGGAGCAATCGCTTACGGTAGCCCTGCCTACGTAGACCAAGCCGATATGTTACGTAATTTAGCCGAACAACTCAGCCCACGTGGAGATACTTTCGTTATCCGCACTTATGGAGACGCACTCGATACCAATGGAAAAGTGATAGCTCGCGCTTGGTGCGAAGCAACTGTCCAACGCACACCAGATTACGTAGATTCGAGTGATGAAGCTTATCTCAAACAAGCTGATCTATCCTCAGATAGAAATAAAGAATTTGGCCGCAAATTTGAAATAACTCGATTCCGTTGGCTAAATGATTCCGAGATTTAAATTAGATTAATTTTACCATATCGATCAATCAGCATGATTCAAAAATCCATCATCCGTATCGTTCTTTCAACTCTAGTAATAACGTTTTGTCAGGCTCAAGAGGAACAAAATATATCGCTTCAATTTTTATCCTTTCCTGCAAATGCCAACCCACAGCCAATTGAGCTATTGTTAGGTGAAAATAGGACCATACCCATCGATATACCTAGCAACGAATTATCACCTGAGTATAAGATACCCCGATCTGAATCAGCTGTCGTTGGCATCACCACCAAAAACGAAAAAGGCGAGTCAATATTCAAAGTTTTAGGAAAAGCTCCACTTATTGCATCCCCTAAGCAAATCATCATACTCCTTCGCAAAGGTGAGAACGACAGCGATGGATTCGTGGTTATTCCTATCGACGGAGCACTGACTAACTTCACAGGTGGCAGTTATCTATTCATTAACGTCTCACAATTAAATATCGGAGGAGTCGTTGGAGATAAGAATTTTGCTCTCAAGCCAGGCCAACGCAATTTACTTAAGCCCACTCCCACCCACCAAGGCGGTGGATGTCAAGTTACCCTAGCTTATCAAAAAGATGATAACGATAAAAAGGGAAAGAAATTTTACGACACCCGTTGGACCATAGACGAGAGATTCCGAACTTTAATTTTCTTCTATCAGGATCCTGAAACAAAAAGCCTTGGGGTTGCTCCCATCATGAGTTTTCTCTGATTCCAAAAACACCAACCTGTTAATATGGATCATTATTGACACTAAATCTATGAATTTGCTTAGTTTATATACCTTTTAAGACTCTTATTGAGAAACCCATACAAACATCGTAGCGATGCTCTCCGATCACATACCTTCACTCTCTAGGCTCACCTTCTTTTCTATGCTTTTCTGTGGAGCATCGTTTGCAGCGGATATTCCTGTCACTAATTACAGTTTTGAAGCCCCCGGAGTGGCTCAAGGGAATTATACTACATCACCCGGTCTTCCTTGGAGCGCGTATAATGGCGCTGTTATGGGCACTGAGGTATATGTTTACAACCCATACATCAGCCCTGATTTAGACTATGATTTCAGTAACCCGCCGCCCCAAGGATCGCAGGTCTTGGGAATTATCAATGTAACGCCAGACAAAGGTATTGAGCAAGTCGTGGCTGCTTTCCAAACGGATAGCCAATACACGCTATCTGTGAAAGTCGGGAGTTCGGACTTCGCTAACTTAAATCTAGGCTTTCCGGGTTACCAAATCCAACTCGTTGCCGGAAATACCGTAATCAAGTCCGCGAGCGGGAACGCGTCGTCTGTTGGACTTGGTCAATTCATCACGGCGAATTTGACCTACGATTTCGATATCGGCGCCCATGCCCTACTCGCTGGCCAACAATTAAAGATCCGTCTCTTGAGTGGAGGATTAACTACCGGTGAAGTTGCCTTCGATGATGTCAAGCTTACCGCTCTATTGGCCAATCCGGTTGCCGACGCTGGAGGCCCTTACTATCTAGCCAATCCCACCACTTCACTATCTCTTAATGCCAGCGCCTCACTTCCCTCCGGCAACGCTACAATCACCACCTACGAATGGGATCTTGATAACGATGGACAATACGATGATGCCACAGGAGCCACTCCTACCGCCATTTCGTATTTAGACCTAATCAATTTCTACGGCATGGTCGATGGAAGTAACATAGTCCGCTTGCGCATTACCGATTCCGATTTAAAAACCGCGACAGCCCAAGTCACGGTGGAACTGGTAGCATCCACGAAATACACAGGCGCTAACGGATCCAATAGTGACACATGGAACATTTCTACCAACTGGGACAACGGAGTTCCAGGCGGAAACCTGGATGTGTTTATTCTATCCGGCAAGTCGCCAATCGTTTGGAGCGATTCCACACCGCTTTATACAGGAGACCTAATCCTGCAGAATAACGCATCGTTGTCAGTCGGATATACCACCATCCTCGCTGGCTCCTATAACGGTTTGGGGACTCCCGGCATCACGAGGATCATCATGAATCCGGGATCTACCATTCGCCTCCGTAATGCGGGAGCTCCGATAATCCCGGCGATCCAGTTATTGGGAAATGCCACTTTTATCCTAGGTGAATCTACGCAACCGTCTGCATCCGCCAAGTTCAATTACCCTATCACTGGATCTAATACTTTTACCGTTCTTGCCAAAGACAACAACATTTCACCGGAGTTTAACTCCAGCAACAGTTTCTCCTCACTGATCATAGGCAGCACCACCACTACAGGTAACCAACCGACATATCGCGCCTCAGTGGCAGGCTCCTTGGGATTAGGCAATGTCACTATCAACAGGAACTCGGGCAACAACAACGCCTCCGAACTTTGGATCGATGCCAATGATGCCATGGTTCCAACCGCAACACTTACCATCAATGGCAATGGACCAATCGGCAATAGTGCCAACCGATTACGGATCGGCAACGGTGTGAATCTTACCATTGCCGGTCTCATTCTGAATGGCGTACCGTTGGCAGCCGGGACATACGGTAGTTCCACCAGTTCAGCACCGGCGCCGAACAGATTGTCTTGGTTCAATACGTTGGGCACGGGGACAATCACCATTGCCACGCCAGCCGTGGGCTATTGGGACCTCAACGGAACCACCGCTGGAGCAGGTAGCTCCACACCATCTGGAACTTGGAATTCTTCGAATACCTTCTGGAATACAAATGAGGCAGGCACAGGAAGCGTTGCCGCCTGGACAGCGGGACACACCGCCATTTTCTCGGCAGGTAGTAACGCCACGGGTGCCTTTGCCATCGGCGTGGTGGGCACTCAAAACATCAGCGGTATCAATATTCGCAATGGCTCGCTTACATTCAATGATGGAGGCAGTGGTATACTGCGCCTCACCTCCAATGGAAAATTGAGTGTCGTTTCAGGAGCCAGCACCATAGCCACTCCAATCACAGAGGATGCCAGCTCACGCTCCTTGTCCAAATCCGGTCTTGGGAGTCTCACAGTCACTGGCAATTTATCCCACACAGGCGGCACTACACTCCAGAGTGGAAATCTTGTGCTCTCTGGAAACAATAATTCGGCTACTGGTGCTTCCAGTATTTCCAATGGTGTGCTGCGAGTGGACGCTCCATCGGCTATTCCCGGAACGACAAGAAACACCACCATTAACTCCTCGGGAGCACTCGTCTTTGGCCCATCCTTCGGCTCCGGCAATATCCAGACCGCACTCAACAACCGAATCGTCACCACATCGGCGGGCACCATCGCCGCAGACAACTACGCCGCCACCAACTTCGACTTCAGCGCCGCCGCCCTTACGGCCGCTTATTTCGGATCGATGAGTAATGTGAATTACACCGGCACACTAACTCCAAATGGGAGTAACTATCGCCTCAGTGGCGACGGCGGAGTCCTCACCATGGCGAATGCCAACGCGCTTACCGGAAATAGCAATCTGATTTCCCGTGGACTAGTGGTGCTAGCTGCTAATAACAACTACACGGGCACGACCACTACTTCCGACTATAGCTCACTCTCGATACTCGGCAGTACTACGACCAGCGGTATCACACTCAATAATGGTAGCACCTTGACTCTCGGCAATAACAGCTCGCTTGGCACAGGAACCCTAACACTTACAGGTCAATCCACACTCATTGCCATTGGCACGGTTGCTACCACAAATCCCGTCACCGCCAATGCGGACTTCACCATTTCTGGCTCAGGGATTCTCACACTCGGCACAACTACCATCAACAACAACAGGATCATTACCAACAACAGCAATACCACCTTCAGCTCGATTTCCCGTGACGGCAGCAACAATCGCAACCTCACTATCAATGGTAGCAGCAACACCACCGTGACCGACAACTTGTCTCTCGGCACCGGCACTCTCACGAAGAATGACAGCGGCACCCTCACCTTGCAAGGTGCCAGCACCCTTACCACTACCACCATCAACGGCGGTATCCTTCGCCTCAATGGCAGTATTTCAGGGGCTGGCGCCACTGCCATCAACGCCGCCACCTTGCAACTTGGCGGCTCTTTCAATGGTGGTATGGCCACAGGTAACATCACCATCAACAACGCTTCCGCTGTGATCCAAGCAGCAAGCGCCGACCGCACCATCAACAACAACATTATTCTGAGCAACAATCTCACCATTTCCGGTAGCTTTGGACTCACAGTCGGTGGCACGCTCACCAATTTCGCCAGCAACCGGATACTCACTAACAACATCACTGCTCCCGGCAAGACACTCACCTTGGGGGCGGTAATCCTATCTAACGACATCGCGGACCGTACCCTAACAATCAGTGGTAGCGGTAACACCATCGTCAACGGAATTATCAGCAACGGCAGCGGTGGCGGCACCAATGGTAATTTAACCAAGAGCGGTGCCGGCACATTAACTTTAAATGGTGCCAACACCTACTCTGGAGTTACCTCAGTGAGCGCTGGAAAAATGTTCGTGAATGGCAGCACCGGCGCGGGCAATGTCGCCGTCGGCGCAAATGCCACCCTCGGCGGCACCGGCACCATCGGTGGCGACGTAGAAATCTCTAACAACGGCAGGCTCGAATTCAACATTGGCACCAATATCGCCAACCATGACAAGTTGGAACTAGCTACCAATAAATCCCTTACCTTTGCCGCAGCTTCCACAGTCACAATCACCAGCACACCTAACTTCTCACCTACGAATGGAACTTACACGCTCCTCACCGCCCCCGGAGGCATCACTGGACCTCTACCCAATCTGGTTACTAATGGTTGGGTTGCAACTCTTTCAATTGTAGGCAACGATTTGCGACTAAACATTACCTTTACCGGCATCTTCGCTACGCCCCCCACCCTTCTCACCATCCAGGATGACCAAGACGGCGGCACCGTTTTCACCAACACCACCGTCAGCTACACCGTTACATTCAGCGAGGACATGGATGCAGCCACCGTCGCCGCGGGCGACTTTGGTAAGGTCGGCACGGCGAATATCACCATTAATTCCGTCACCGAGACAGCACCTGGAGTTTTCACCGTCTTGGTCACGCCCACTTCGGCAGGAACCTTGCAATTCAGGATTAATGCAGGCGCAACCTTGACAAGCACCGCCGCTCTAAACCTCAACACTTCATCCGCACTTCTTGATGACAATACCATAAATGTGCAAACACCCCTCGCCGGCTTGCTAACCGTATCTTTCGGCGATTTAATCTCTACAGGCACTCGCGGAGGCTCTTTCAGCCCATTAACGAAACAATATACCCTCACCAACAACGGCGTCCTCTCCCTCGATTGGACCGCTGGAAAGACCGCTTCATGGCTGGATCTTAGTAGCAGCGGTGGCACCCTAGCTGCGGGCGCAAGCACCACCGTAACGGCAACCATCAATGGCACCGCTGGCTCGCAGGCGAAAGGCACCTACTATGACACTATCACGTTTACCAATACCACAAATAACATAGGCGACACCACACGTGGAGTGGGCCTCACCGTGAATGGATTGCCAGCTCAAGTCACTTTAAGCAATCTCCAACAGACCTATGACGGCACGCCCAAGCCAGCGAGTGTCGCAACCAGTCCGGGTTCCTATAGCTACTCCATCACTTACAATGGTCTTACGGAAGTTCCTGTCAGCGCAGGCAACTATGACATAGTCGCGACCGTCACCGATCCCGACTATTCCGGATCGGCCACTGGCACGCTAGTCATCGCGAAGGCAGCTCAAACCATCAACTTCGCCGCGCTCGCTCCGATAGGCAATAATATAACGACCCTAGCGCTCACCGCAACCGCAAGCTCTGGCCTGCCAGTATCTTATACCAGTTCCGACAGCGCCGTTGCCACGGTGTCCGGAAGCACCCTCGCAATCGTTGGCATTGGCACCATTACCATCACCGCATCCCAAGCGGGTAACGATAACTACGAGGCAGCCGCAAATGTTCTGCGCACATTGGACGTCACCCTGGTCGACCCGCTCGCCGTACCCGGCGGACCATACACAGTATTGCCCGCTTCAAATCTTGTTCTCAATGGCAGCGGATCCATTCCCTCTCAGAATCAAACCATCACCGCTTACGAGTGGGATCTGAACGATGGAAATGATGGAGGCGGCACCTTCACTATTAATGCGACGGGTGTAAGTCCTAGCATCAGTTCAGCCATTCTTCAGAGCACCCATGGCATGGTCGACGGAATCAACACCATCAGGCTACGCGTCAGGGACTCCTCAGGCAAAACCTCCGCACCGGTTACCGCCATCGTCAACCTCATCGCGCCGCTTACATGGGATGGCAACGCCGCGACAGCTGGACAGACCGATAGTTTTGGAGATTGGTTTGACGCCAACCGTTGGTGGACGGGCACCACAAACACCAGTTGGGTACCGGGTAGCGACATCGCGTTCGGCAACAATAACGGCTCCGGCAACAATGCAACACTTGCCTCAGGAGCTACCAACGTAGGGAGAATCTTCTTTAATACCTTCGCTGGCACCTATACCCTTGGCACTTCCACTTCTACGCTCACCATATATGGAGACATTTCCAAGTCTGCAACATCTGGGGCTGTGAATTTTGTCAGCCCGCTCATCCTTGGAGAAGATCAGACATGGTCAAATGCGGCAAATAATACCCTTACTGCTTCCTCAACTTTAAATTTGAGCAACCGGATTCTCACCATTAACAATACCGGCCTTGTTAGCGTCAGGAACATCGTCAGCGGAAGCGGCGGTATCATCAAGACAGGCCCAGGACAGGTGCAGCTCATAACCGGACCACATACGTTCACTGGCGGCCTGACGATCAATCAAGGTCACGTTATGGTCCCGCAAAATTGGACTATGGGTAGTAGCAATGTGACGCTGAATAATGGCACGATTGAGCCATATTGGAGTGGCCTACTGGATCGCGCTCTGGGATCCGGCTCCAATGAAATCCAGATTCTTGGCGGCATCAGCGGCTTTACCGGGGGCGGTGGCGGTGTGACGGTGCGATTGAATGGTGATACCAACTATGAGTTAGTCTGGGGAAGTCAGTATTTTAATCCTACCGAATTGGAACTTGGCCCTGCCAGCACAGCTGGTGGACTGACTTTTGATAATGAAATAGACCTCAATGGTGCCAATCGTACTTTGAGAACTTCCAGTGCAACTGCAGGTCCAACCGTAGCGCAAATCATTCGGAATAGCAGCGCTACGCCGGCTGGACTCATCAAGACAGGTGCTGGACGAATCAATCTCAATAACGCCAACACCTACGATGGAGGCACAACCCTGCAAGCTGGTACTTTGCAGTTGGGTAACGTGAATGGTCTGGGATCACAGGTCGGAACGCTCACCGTAAACGGCGGATTGCTTAACATCAACAACCTGAGCAATGTCACTGTCGGTAATCTCACAGGAACAGGCGGAACGATCGCCAATAATGGCGCTGGCGGCCAAACCTTTATCATCGGCAACGGTGGAGGAACGGGCGGCAATTTCCAAGGTGTGATCGCTAACAATAACAATGCGGGCACCGGCACACTAGCACTGACTAAAACCGGCTCAGGTACTATCACCCTTTCCGGCATCAACACCTACACCGGCAACACCACCATTAGCCAAGGTATACTCTTCATTAACGGCACTAACGGAGCCAGCAATATAACTGTAGCCAGTAGAGCCACGTTTGGTGGAACCGGAACGATTGGAGGAAACGTAACCGTCGCTGCAGGTGGCAAACTCGAATTCAATCTCAGCACGATCCCTGGCAGTCATGACCCACTTAACATCGCAACAGGTAAGGCCATGGCATTCAGCGGAGCTTCCGAACTCAAAATCAACCTGTCTCTCGGTGTGACAACAGGAACTTACGTACTAGTGACGGGAGGAAATAATATAACGGGAGTTGCACCTGCTACCCTCACCCTTCCACTTGGCTGCACTGCCAGTGTCTCTATTGTAGGTAACGAACTTCGCTTGGTTATCACAGCAATTGGCGATGTAACACCTCCATCACTAAACAACATCACCGATAACCTTAGCGGAGACAATACCATCCTCATCGATACCGTCGTCACTTATACGGTAAGCTTCAACGAGGATATTGATGCAGCCACGGTAAGTGTTACGGATTTCACCAATGCGGGCACTTCCGCCATTAACATAGGCACAATCACCGAGACATCACCCGGAATCTTCACCGTTCCAGTTACTCCAACAACTCCAGGCACTCTGCAATTACGCATTCCTACCAATGCCGTGATTCAGGATATTTCAGGAAATTCAGTGGTAACCAACCCAGCGATAGATGATGGAATGACTGTTACCGTTACAAGTATTCCATTCACCGCTTGGTCCAACGCCGGTAGTTTCGATACCGATGCCAATGGCGATGGCATACCCAATGGTCTTGCATGGCTGCTAGGTGCCGCAAATCCTAATTCAAACGCAACCAGCGCCCTGCCGACCTCGGCGCAGAATTCTGGAAACCTCACTTTATCCTTCCGCACTCTTCAACAAGCAGGTCGCGGCACAGCCTTGATCAGGGTTCAATACAGCAAGGATCTTGGTGTCACGGATCTCTGGACAGCTAATAATACGAGGGACGCAATCGTACCGGGCATTGCCGGAACCAGCACTGTCAACGGAATTACTTTCGTTACCACTACCGTGGCAGGAGGCTTCCTTGATGTCCAAGCCACGATCCCAGCCAGCGCAGCCTTGCCTGGCACCAAACTCTTCTCTCGCATTCGGGTAGATCCTTAAAACTTCTAATCGTTCGAGGTTATTACGCGCGCAACTTTCCCTATTTGCGGCGGTTCAGATCTGTGATCCAGGCTGCCCTAGCTCAAAGTTGACACGGTCAACTTCTGCCCTAAGATATTCGCAGATTCTTACGGATCATCCATCAATACCACCTCTTCTACCCATGAAAAATCATTCCCCCGTTTACAAAAATCGTCACTCTCACGCCAAAGGCTTCACCCTTCTAGAAATTGTCATCGTTCTCGGTATCATCGCTGTCATTATTGGCGGATCGATTGCCATGCTCGGCGGTATTGGTGAAGGAGCAAAAATCCAAACTGCTAAAGCTGACTTAAATAATCTCAAAGCTGCAGTTTTAAGCTACAAGATGCTTGCAGGAAACGCGCCGACGACCCAGCAAGGACTCGAAGCACTCTTTGTCAGACCCACTAGTCCACCCGTCCCAAAAAACTGGGCTTCTGCAGGCAAAAAAGGCGTTCCAAATGATCCATGGCAAAAGCCATATCTTTACCGCAACCCAGGTAAAAAAGACACCTCCACTTTCGAGATCTACACCTTCGGGCAAGACGGTTTAGAAAACACCCCTGACGACATGTCCTCAGAGGACTAAATCAAAGTGTTTCTAATCATCTCTTCCTCATCCCCCCTCTGTTTAAGGAATCACTAGAAACATAAATCAATTGTATCTTAGTCTACAGCCCAAGCTCCGCGTTGCTCAGCTCCTTCTAGCCCCTCGTAGCCTTGGCGAAGTGGGGCGCGGTGAAATATTTTTCAAAAAGGGCTTCACCCTCTTGGAGATCGTCATTGTTCTGCTCGTGATCGCTATCATCACCGGCGGAGCGATCGCAGCCTTAGCTATCAATTCTTCTCAACACGCACTGACTACTCAATCAGAAGAAATCGAACTGCTCGCAAAGAAAGCCCGTACAGCTGCCATTTTACACCAGACTTCCTACGCCATCGAGTTCCATCAAGGCTTCATCAAACTCCTACCCTTTGCTCAAGCCAACAGCACCGAGCGATCCACTGCCTCGGGAAATTCAATTGGGGGAGCTGAAAGCGAGCATTCCTCTCAAGGTAATCTTCAGCAAACCATAACCATTAATCCCGATATCTCGCTGACAATCCGTCACTGGAATACAGCAGACTACATAACCCCAACCGAATCTATTGTTCCTGTCTGGCGGTTTGATCCTGATGGACTCTGCGAACCTATCACCGTCCGACTGACTCTCGATGATAGTTACGCCCAAGCCACCTATCATCCACTAACCGCCACCGTCGCGGACTCAGAGCTCGTGGCATACTAACCTTTCCAGCAGCATCTCGCTTTTGAAGACTTCTAAGAAATCACCTAACAAACGTAATGGCTTCCTACTCATGGAAGTCGTTATCGCATTAGGCATTTTCGCCATCGCCTGCACCGGCCTTGTTGTTGCGTTTCACCGCATGGCAGAAACGGCAAGCCTTGCACAACACGAACTCAGAATCACCCGGATTCTTGACTCCGCCCTCGCCGAGCAAATCTCTTTCCCCACCCTCGAAGAAGGTACCACCCAAATTCCCATCGAAGGCACCGATATCGAACTCGATGTCGTCATTACACCCATAGAAGACCTAGAGAACCAAGACGGGCAATTGCTCCAGGAAATGTATCGTATTGAAATCACCGCAAAATGGTTCGCCTCCGGCGCTTGGCAATCCCGCTCCGTGGAAACATGGCGCTATAACCTGATGTATCAGCCATGAAATTATCAGGTAAAAAATCAAAGCGTGGCTTCACGCTTCTGGAAATAATTATTGCGCTCTTATTGATCGCGATGCTCTTCGGTATGATTTTCGCCACCTCTCGCGCATCGCTTGAACTCGGCAACAACATCGTAAAAACTCAAAACGAAGAAATGCTCCATCAAGCATTTTTTGATCTGTTAGAAAAACGTTTCTCAACCCTTCCTGGAAATACCCGTCTCGACCTCCAAGTCACTGATACAGCATCGCATTACCTCAGCGATCTCACCCTCGAGAATATCCCCATCTCTTTCACATGGAGCAATCAAGAACGCACAGCAAAAGCCATCCAGCTTTCCACCGTCATGCGTCGCTCGGGCTATATTGACATCGTTCTCCGATATTACGAAAACCCCGTTCTCGATCCGACTTCCACAAATACGACTGGTAGTAAATTTGCCTCCGCAGCCACCGATGAACCTCCCTTCGCTGAAATCGTCTTACTAACAGATGTCCGCTACTTCGAGTGGCGTGTCCTCGATCCCAATCAAATGGAGTATGTTTATGATTGGGAAGAATCCGCAAAAATCCCCTTACAATTGGAACTCACCTGTGCTTTCGGCGCTGAGGGCGAGCCTATCCGTCACGTATTTTGGATACCTCCCAAACAAAACCCCGAAGTCTTCATGCGCCAACTCCAATTAAAGGGTGGTAATTCAGATGGACAAAATGGAATTCCACAAACGCCAGGAGTTGAAATCAACGTACCAAGTGTACCATCAATTCCCACACCTGGCCCTACTCCTAACCCCACACCTAACAAATGAGAACGCGCCCCTCTCATCAACCAAACTCACGTCGCCAAGGCATTGCCTTGATTGCTGTGCTTTGGCTGATCGCGATCCTTTCTATCGCAGCCATCACTACTCTTCGCGTCATTTCCTTCGACACCGAAATCACCACCGCCAAAGTCCACGGCTCACGCGCACTACAACTTGCAGAAATGGGCATCGCCATCGGCGCAAACCCCGTCGTTAAACGCAACGATCCCATTCTCCACCGCGTTGATGAGGTAAAAAATGAGGAAATCCACGTCACCCTTACCTCAGAAAGTGCACGCTACAACATCAACACCCTCGTTTTAGCCGAAGACAAAACCCTCATTCGTTCCATCTTCATTGAGTGGGGCATGGAGCTCGATGACGCTCAGGCCCTGACAGACGCCCTAACCGATTGGGTGGACGGCGATGAAGAAGTCGCGCTCAACGGTGCAGAAGTCGAGGAATACACCAAAATGGGCCGCATCAACCAACCGTTCAATCGACCTTTCTACGACATTGAGGAAATGCGCCTCGTGCGCGGCATGAATGAAATGGAGCGACTTCGTCCTGATTGGAGAAATTGGTTCACCGTTTGGTCGAGCGGAACCCTCGACCTCAACGAGGCCGACGCCGAACTCATCTCCGTCGCTGCCGAAGTCACCCCTGAGCAAGCCTCTATCATCCCAGAAACCGTCCGCGGTACCGATGGCATCCGCAATACCGAGGACGACGTTCCGTTCCAAGATGTCGCGTCCGCACTTTCCTTGCTTGGCATCGACGCAAATACAAGGCAAGACATTGCCCAGCGTTTCACCGTGAACGACACCACCACCCGAATCAACTCAACCGCCCGCTCAGGAGACTCCAAACGCCGCATCATCACCATCGTTAAAAATCGCACCGGAAAACCCATCCTCCTCAGCCGCACGATCGAGATCATTCCCTGAAATCTCTCATCCCCCCTCCTCTCCAGACTCTCTACTCCGCTATGGCAAAATCCAATTCAACCTACCTTCTCATCCCCGGTGAAACCGATTGGGAAATATGGACGATCGTGCCAAATCAACCTGCCACTCTGGAGTCCTCACATCCTGTCAAATTTCCCTCAGAAATCGAAAAGCTACCCGCCGGCGATCTGGTCTTTTTATTTCCAGTCCAAGCATTCACCGCCTTGCCACTTCGCGTCCAAACAGGCGATTCATCCCTTTTCCCCGACCTCGCAGCAACTCATGCTGAGCGCGCTGGCTTTCGCCCAGATCCGCTTGCGGGTCAGTTGACCGATATTTTCCCCGTCTCCTCCACCAAAGAGGAATCCACTATACTCTCCGTTGTCCTCCGCAACCCAAGCTCCGAAACGCTCCCCACGAAATCCCCAAAAGCTTTCGACATTTCCCCTCACGCCTTCCCAACTCTCGGAAACACCCTGATCCTCTGGCGCGAGCTGAATCAATGGGTTTTCGCCATCCATCACCAAGGAAAACTCGTCTACTGCCAAGCCACTAGCTCGGCCGGCATTTCACCCGATGCTAACCTCGTCCGTGAAATCCGCATAGCCATCGCCCAGCTATCTCTCCAAGGCATAGAAGTTAAGCCCGATAAAACCATCGTCTGGTCCAATGATACCGCCACCCAAACTTCCGAGCTATCGAAAGCTTTTACCATCCGCATCGACCTAGCAAAGAGGCCAACCCCCTCAGTCCCAGCCCCACTGAGTCAACTTCTCCCCGCCGATGTCAGAGCCGCCCGTCGCGCCGCTCGCCAACGTCAAAACACTAATCTCGCCGTCGCTGCCCTCGTAATATTCTACCTAGGAGCCATCGGCTACTTTGGCTTTGATCTGTGGAAAATATATTCAACAACCAAACAATACACAGAACAGGAACAAGCCATTGCTCCGTCAGTAGAAAAATATGTGGTTCACAATGGAAAGTGGGAGGAGCTTGAATACGCCATAAGTCGTGATTATAACACGGTCGACATCCTCTCCCGCATCCAAAAATGCATCCCTTCCAACTCCGGCCTGCGGCTCAAAACCGCTGAAATTTCACCCACAGAGATTCGTTTGATCGGCGAAGCACCCCAATCTCAAGCCGTCACTCAATTTTCTTCAAATCTCAAGAAAAGCAACGAACTCTTAAATTACGAATGGTCACCTGGCCCACCTCAGCAGTCCAATCTCGGCTGGGAATTCACCCACACCGCATCCATCCCCCAAGCCACACCGTAACTATCCCGTTTCTCAAGGGTTAAACCCTCCTTTCCAACTGACAAACCCACTTTTCTAACCTAAGTTTCTGTCCTTACCTCATGTCTTCCCGCGAAAAAAATCTCATTTCCATCCTACTCCTCGCGGGGTTCTTGATGCTTAATTTTTTCCTCTACTCTCAGTTCAAACAGAAAAAATCCACATTTGAAACCAATCTCAGCAACGCTAAAACCAAACTTGATCTAGCTAAGAACATTCAAGCCAGTTCCGATCAATATAGCGAACAAATGGAATGGCTCGCTAATAACGAACCTAAGGCTAAAGATGGCCAAACCGTCCAAGGCGAGCTTCAAGCATACATTGATAGAGAGGCGCGTGCTGCTGGACTTGAGCTCAAGGGGAAACAACGATTCTTACCCAGTAATACCCAAGGGCAATATTACCACCGCGCACAAATTGAAATCAGCATCACCGGCAAAGAACAAGACCTCTACAAATGGCTATGCACCATCAACGATCCTGCCGCTTTCCGTGCCGCCACCCAAATCCGCTTAAATCCGAACACTAAGGACGATACACTCATCGATTGCACCGCAATCATTTCTCAATGGTTCCCAGCAGATACAACTAACTTATGAAACAACCCATTTTCATCACTTTCCTGTGCCTGATTTTCTGCTGCGCGGCCCACGCAGAAATTCCAGAAAAGAAAAATCCCCAGTTTTACAGTAAACTTTGGACCAACAGCCCATTTACCACCAAACCCATTGAAATCAGAAACACAACCCCCGAGACTATTTTCAAAGACTACCACCTAACCGGCATCGCTCCCGTCGAAGGCGGTCACCGCATCACGATCACTAACAAAAAGAACAAGGAAAAAGTCATCATCGAACCCGGTTCCACTTCCATATTCCAAGTCATTTCTGTCAATCGCCACCCAGAAACCCACTTAGGAACCGTTGTGACACTAACAGATGGGAAAGTCCAAGGCGAAGTCCGCTTTGAGCCGACACTCGTCGTCCTCAATTCGCCGAACAACGCTAACCCTCAAAATCAAGGACAACCTGAATTACCACCCGGCGTTAATCCCAATCAGCCGAATACCGCTGTCCCTACTCCCATCATTGCACCGCGGCCCAGAGTCATTACGCCTGCTAAATCAAACCAAAACCCCGCGAACAACAATTCGGATGCACGCCCAAAACGCACTCGATAATTGCTTCCTCCCCACTTCTCGAAAATTCCAGTATCTAATTTCCCCTTCATCTCATGAGCCGTAAACTGATCTTTCTAATACTTTTCTGTGTCACCAGTCTCCCTCTTTTCTCACAAGATCAGGAAGTTCCAGCTATCCCAGGCATTCCCCCTGGAAATCCCAATCAGGTTCCTGCCCCTGCAATTGGCAACAATACCTTGTTGAACGAAAAAATTGAAAATATCGCATGCGACGGCATAGAACTTGCCCGTCTACACACCAAATACACCGGACGCAGAGTCATCGTTTCATCAGCAGCCTCCAAAGCATCATTCGCGCTCATCATTGATGCCTCACCTCAGAACCCACTTACCTACGCCCAAACCGCTGAAATTCTCAAAAAAACCGCAACCATCGAGAACTTCATCTTCGTTCCAGATGCTACTGATGCCAACCTCGACTTCCTAACCGTCGCCGCAGGTGGCATTCGACCCACCAACATCGGATTGCCAGTTTTCACCGACAAAGATCCTCTTCCCACCGGCGACGCCGTGATCACTTACTTCATGAAGCTCGATCACATCAAACCCGATGACGCCGTCCGCACCTTCACACAAATCATCGGCCAATTCGGAGCCTTTGGCTCCATCGCTGCTGTCCCCAATGCTGGCTCTGTTGCTATTACTGAGAACACCTCTCTCATCCGTAAACTCATCGATATCAAAGCTCAAATCGATAAGCCTTCTTCCCTTATCGCTACCCGTTTCATTAGCGTGAAATTCGCCGATGTCACAGAGCTCGCCACCACCCTCAACGAAATGGTCGGCAATCAACAACAACAAACCACTCGCACTGCCGGCATCCAACGCGCTCCACAAAACTCAGGATTACCTGACGGTGCAGTTGCAAATATCGCGGCCGCCGCAGACCCTGCTGGCGGAGGCTCCTCTGGCGAAGAAACCCCTATCCAAATCATCCCAGACGCCCGCACCAACCGCATCGTCGCCATCGGACGTCCCGTCGACCTCATCTTCGTCGAAGGTCTGATCAACCAGTTCGACATCGAATCTGACCAACGCAATTTCCTTCGTAGAAAACTCGAATTCCTAGCCGTAGCCGATTTCCTACCCATCGCCGGAGACGCCCTCACCCGAGCATTCTCAGGAACCGGAACCGGTGGTGGCAATACCGCAAATCCAACTCAACCCGGCGGTACAGGTGGTGGATCCAACCGCCAACAAACTAATAATTCTTCTAACAACAGTAGCCGTAACTCTTCCAATTCAGGATCAAATAATTCAGGTGGCCTAGGAGGTGGTAGCAATGGCAGCGGCGGTGGCAACAAAGGCGATGCCCTATCAGACCCTGACATCAACTCCGCTCCCGTTTCTCTTCTCGTCGGCCGCACTCTCCTTGTCGC
>JANPEG010000076.1:0-43363 GCA_031431855.1 Akkermansiaceae bacterium
GGCCATTAATTTCAAGCTCCGCAGCAGTCACCTCGAACAAGTTGCGGCGATCCTGGATGATCCCGAAGCGTCGGATAACGATCGCATGGTTGCGCTCATGTTGTTGAAAAACGCGGAGATCGCCGCTCGTGGAATTCTCCCAGCATGTCAGGACACGGGCACCGCGACAATCATCGGCAAAAAAGGACAGGGAGTGTGGACGGGTGTCGATGATGCGGAGTTTTTATCTAAAGGCATTCACAAGACATATACGGAGGAAAACCTGCGCTATTCGCAAACCGCTCCGCTCAACATGTATGACGAGGTCAACACCAAGACCAACTTGCCCGCCCAAATCGATCTCTACGCGACCCAGGGTTCCGAATACAAATTCCTCTTTGTCAGCAAAGGTGGCGGCTCGGCGAATAAGACCTTTCTCTATCAGGAAACCAAAGCGCTGTTGAATCCGAAGCGACTCAAAGAGTTCTGCATCGAGAAAATGAAATCGCTCGGTACCGCGGCATGTCCTCCTTATCATTTGGGATTTGTGATCGGTGGAACCTCGGCGGAAAACAATCTCAAAACCGTTAAGATGGCGACGACCCGTTATTACGACAGCTTACCGACAACCGGCAACGAGCACGGACGTGCGTTCCGGGATATTGAGTTGGAGAAAGAGCTATTGGCAGCGGCGCGTGAAATTGGAATCGGCGCGCAGTTCGGCGGTAAATATTTCGCGTTGGACGTTAGAGTTGTTAGATTGCCAAGGCACGGGGCGTCGTGTCCGGTGGGAATTGGGGTTTCCTGTTCAGCGGATCGCCAAGCGAAAGCTAAGATCACCAGCAAAGGTGTTTTCTTGGAAAGACTTGAAACGAATCCGGGTCGGTTCATCCCTGAGAAATACAGGGATTGGAAATTCAAAGGCGTGGAGATTGATCTCGATCAGGGAATGGAGAAAACCTTGGAAACACTGTCCAAATACCCCGTCACCACCGCGCTGGCGTTGAGTGGAACGATCATCGTGGCGCGGGACTCCGCACACGCGAAGATGAAAGAGATTTTGGACGAAACCGGAGATTTGCCGGAATACTTCAAAAAATATCCGATCTATTACGCCGGTCCGGCGAAGACTCCGGCGGGAATGCCATCGGGAAGTTTCGGTCCGACCACGGCGGGGCGCATGGATGGTTATGTCGATCTTTTTCAATCCAAAGGCGGATCCATGGTGATGCTGGCAAAGGGCAATCGTTCCCAGCAAGTGACCGATGCCTGCAAGAAACACGGCGGATTCTATCTAGGTTCGGCAGGTGGTCCCGCTGCGTTGTTAGCTAGCGATCACATTCGCTCGCAGGAAGTTGTTGATTTCCCGGAACTCGGCATGGAAGCCGTTTGGAAAATTACCGTGGAGAACTTTCCAGCATTCATTTTGGTGGATAACAAAGGCAACGATTTCTTCCAGACCATCAATCAGTGCCCAATCTGTTAGGTGATTTCATGAAAATCACTACCACACTCGCGACTTGCCGGACTCCAGATGGAACTCAATTGGTTCTTCAGGAACATGATGGTCAGCATTATTTGAAAGTGGGTGGGGTTCAGTTGATGAGCACCAATGCTTCGTCTTCCGAACAACAAATGGCGGAGCTGGCTTGTTCTCATTTGCCACCGAAACCGCGCATTTTGATTGGTGGACTCGGCTTTGGGTTCACATTGCGGCGGGTACTGGAACTTTGTCCGCCGGATGCAATTGTCGATGTGGCGGAACTTTTGCAGGAAGTGATCGATTGGAATCGCGAGTTTCTCAAAGAGGTGAATGGTTTATTGTTAGATGATCCTCGGGTGCACATTCATAAGCGAGATGTTGCGGAGTTGATCAATGGCGTGGGCAAAGACCGTTACCACGCAATCCTGCTTGATGTGGATAACAGCCCAGATCCACTGGTTCAGAAAGGTAACGCTGGGCTTTACGATCGGAATGGCATTGGGCGCGCAAAAGCCGCGCTGCAACCCGGCGGTCGAGTGGTTTATTGGTCTGCCAATCAAGACAAAGCCTTCGCAAAATCACTAAGCAACGTTTTCAAATCCGTCGAGTGCATCAGCGCAAAAGCCTATCCGAAGGCGAAACGCTTCACGCATACCTTGTTTGTCGCGGATCGGGATTAGATAATTACCACTGCACCGGTAGCTCGATCATTTTTCCGGCGTCTTCGTATTTGATGTGGCCGTGTTTCATGCCGTATTCGTGGACGAAGCGGGTGACTTTGACGTCGTAGGCGCAGTATTCGGCTATCTTGCGTAGTGGCTCGAACTCGCCGGTTTTTTTGTGTTCCTGCCACCAGCGGATGGCATCAAGTCCGTCGGCGGATTTGCCGGTGCCGAGACAGGAAGAGGCGACGTTGTCGAGTTTGAGGAAACGTCCCATGCGCTCTTTGACGTCGAGCATCATGTCGAGGTTGAGGGTTTGTTCTTCGAGGTTGGGAAGTACGTAAGCTTGCAGCACAGGGTAGTCGAAACCGATGTGATTCCAGCCGACGACGAGATCGGCTTTAAGGAGTTGATCCGTGAGCGCGTCGAGTTCGTTTTCGCTGTAGATCACGTATTCATCGGTGGCGGTGGAATAGGTGACAGCAACGGAAATACAGAGTTTGGCTTTGTTCGAAAAGCCACCGACATCGCTGATGCTGCGTTGGGTTTCTAAATCGAAATAGACGATGTTTTTGTTAGCCACGGGAGAAAATGTTAGGAGAAAAGATTAACTGCGGATTTGGCCAGTGCCGCGGATGCGGTATTGGTAACTGGTGAGTTCACGTAGACCCATCGGTCCGCGGGCATGGAGTTTGTCGGTGGAGATGCCGATTTCCGCGCCGAAGCCGAACTCGCCACCATCGGCGAAGCGGGTGGAGGCGTTGTGCATGACGCAGGCAGAATCAATGGAGCGCAGGAATTTCTCAGCTTCCGCGACATCGGTGGTGACGATGCTGTCTGTATGGTGTGAACCGTAGGTGTTGATGTGGGTGATCGCTTCATCAAGTGTATCGAAGATTTTGATCGAAAGGATTTTTTCCAAATACTCGGTCGACCAATCTTCCTCGGTGGCGGGAATGAGATCGGTTAGAATTTCCAAACAATTTGCACAGCCACGGAGTTCGACGCCTTTTTCGCGGAGTGCGGCGGCGACTTTTGGGAGGAATTCTTTGGCGAT
Organism: Akkermansiaceae bacterium; assembly: GCA_031431855.1. Classification (GTDB taxonomy): domain Bacteria; phylum Verrucomicrobiota; class Verrucomicrobiia; order Verrucomicrobiales; family Akkermansiaceae; genus Luteolibacter. The sequence goes on from JANPEG010000076.1 coordinate 3,182, forward strand.
GGATTTCTGGATGAGCAGAGTTTCGAGCGCGTTGCAGACACCGGGTTTATGGACCTTGGAATTCAGCGTGAGCTGGATTGCCATTTCCTGATCGGCTTTCTCGGAGACGAAGATGTGGCAGATACCGTCGTAGTGTTTGATGACGGGCATGCGAGCGAGCGACACGACCGTCTCGATCAAGCCTTTGCCACCGCGCGGAATGATGAGGTCTAGCCATTGATCCATGCCGGCCATGGCGGCGACGCTTTGGCGGTCGGTGAATGGGACGAGCTGGATCGCGTGTTCGGGAAGACCGGCTTTGGCTCCGCCTGAGCTGAGGGCGTTGGCGATGGCGCGGTTTGAGTGAATCGCCTCGCTGCCGCCACGCAGGATGGTGGCGTTTCCGGTTTTGAAGCAGAGAGCGGCGGCGTCGGCGGTGACATTGGGACGGCTTTCGTAAATGATGCCTATGGTGCCAATTGGGACGCGGATTTGTTCGATGCGTAGGCCGTTGGGTTGGGTCCAGTCTTCAAGGACTTGGCCGACCGGATCGGGGAGGGTGGCGACATGCTCGAGGGCGCTGGCGACGGCTTCAAGCCTTATAGGATCGAGTTTCAAACGATCGATCATAGCGCTCGTTAGGCCTTTTTCCTGAGCGGCGGTGAGATCCTTTTGGTTCTCGGAAAGGATATCCGCTTCGTTGTCGCGGAGGCCCTGCGCCATCGCGCGAAGGATGTCGTTTTTCTGATCGGTGGAAAGAGCCGCGAGTTGGTAAGCCGCAGCGCGTGCCTGCTTGCCCATGGCATGGATTTGATCGGTGATGGGATCGGACATGGAAACTTACTTTTTGGCGATGAAGTGGGTGGAAATGCCTTTTCCTGCGAGGATGTCCGAGAGGCGCTCAGGGCAGCGGCCGTTGGCGATGTGGACTTCGATCCCAGCATCGGTGGCGAATTTCACGGCTTCGAGTTTGGAACTCATGCCGCCCATAGAAAATTTTCCTTTATCATCACGGACGTGACCGAAGGCGGTATCGATATCGCTGACTTCAGGGATGAGTTGGTTGTTCGATGGATCGAGTAAGCCGTCGACGCTGGTGAGCAGGATCACGCGTTTGGCGCCGACCAGTTTCGCGACGTGGACAGAGAGCATGTCGTTATCACCAAAGCTGAGTTCGCGGATCGCGACCGAATCGTTTTCGTTGATGATTGGTAGGATGCGGGGCTCTTGGAGGAGGCGGTTGAAGGTGTTGAGGAGATTGGTGGCGCGGGTTTCGGATTGGATGTCCTCGGTGGTGAGGAGGATTTGGGAGACGAGGATGTCGAAATTAGAAAACAGCGAGCTATAGGTGCTCATGAGACGGGCTTGACCGACAGCGGCGCAGGCTTGGCGGGTGGCGATGTCGTTAGGATATTCCGTGAGACCCATGGCAGAAACTCCAGAACCAACGGCACCAGAGGAAACAAACAGGCAGCGATGTCCTTCGTTGATGAGTTTGGAAATGGAAGCGACCAAATGCACCAGCGCTGCGCGATCGATGGTGCCATCGGCGGTTTTGGTGAGGACGCCGGTTCCGGCTTTGATGATGGTGAGATCGCTGGTCATGTTTGCGGGAATTGCGGGAAAAGAGGCATAAACCGTAGCGTTCACCTTGCCAATCCAAACCTTGGGAAACCTTCGGTAGATTTTAGCGGTTCCTCTTGTCGATGGGCACATGCAGTTCTATAAGTCCGCCGCGCACGCACCAAAAACGATGAAAGCTATAACCCTACTAGTCCTATCCGTTTTAATTTTGAGTTTCTCACCAGCGCAAGCTGCCGGAGGTCACGGGGCAGAGCCTGCTTACCCGGAGCTTTCTGATGGTAATGCTCAGTACTCCGCTTTTCCCAAGCCTACTGAAACATATAAGGAAGTAAAAGGTGATGCTATGGCCATCATCAAAGCCAGAGCGACAGAAGATCCTTTCAATGTGGCGGCCACGATCATTTTCTTACTAGCAATTTGTCACACCTTTGTTGCTGTTCCATTGGGTAAATTGGCTCATTACTACGAACATATTCATCAGGAAAATCTCAGAAAACGCGGGCCTCGTGACCATGATCATCCAGATGGTGAGCCTGAGGTTTCCTTTAAAGCTACTTTTTTTCACTTTCTTAGCGAAGTAGAGGCGATCTTTGGAATTTGGGTGATCGTTCTAGCTGGTGCAGCGAGCTATTATTACAGCTGGGGAGATTTCAAAATGTATCTCTCGGAGGATAAAAATTTCACGGAACCTTTGTTCGTCGTGGTGATCATGGCGATTGCGGCGAGTCGTCCTGTATTGCGTATAGCAGAAAAGTTAATGTCCGTTGCTGCGGCCTTGGGTAAAGGCACTCCATCGGCATGGTGGTTGAGTGTCTTGATCATTGGCCCGATTCTCGGCTCGTTTATCACTGAGCCGGCGGCGATGACGATTGCTGCAATGTTGCTTGCTAAAAAATTCTATGAGTTCAAGCCGTCACCTGCTTTGGCATACGGGACCATAGGGCTACTGTTTGTGAATATCTCGGTAGGTGGGACGCTTACACATTTTGCAGCTCCACCGGTTCTAATGGTGGCCGGGACATGGGGATGGGACACGCTTTTCATGTTAGAACATTTTGGATGGAAGGCAGTATCAGGAGTGGTTCTTTCAAGCTTGTTGTATTTCCTGATTTTTAGAAAATCATTGCATCGTTTGGCTGATCTGGCTGATGGCGTTGAGGATAATAAGCTAAATCCACAAGTGTGGAGTGAACGTGAGACGCCGATTCCTGCTTGGGTCACTTTTACTCACCTATTGTTCCTCGGATGGACGGTTTATACCGCTCATTATCCGGTTTTGTTTGTTGGTGGCTTTCTGTTTTTCCTAGCATTTTTGATGGCGACTCGTCACCACCAGAATTCAGTTTCAATGAGAAGCCCAATGATGGTTGGTTTCTTCCTTGCGGGATTGGTGATACATGGAGGCTGCCAGGGATGGTGGATCGGTCCGATCATCCAGACACTGTCGGATGATGCCTTGATGTTAGGTGCGACAATTCTAACAGCATTCAATGACAACGCTGCGATTACCTATCTCGCCTCCCAAGTTGAGGGGATTTCATTCAGTGCCAAACACGCGGTCGTAGCTGGTGCGGTGACAGGTGGTGGTCTCACGGTGATTGCCAACGCGCCCAACCCAGCGGGTCAGAGTATTCTATCGAAATACTTCGATGGTGGAGTTTCTCCGCTGAAATTATTTCTGGCCGCGCTGACACCAACGATTGTCGTCTACCTTTGCTTCATCATTTTGCCAAACGGTCCTGCCAAAGAGCATGAGCCTGCAAAAACGCAGGCCAAAGCGGTGATCGAAAACGTGATTCCGGCTGAAGCTGTGCATTGATTTTCATTTTCGAATCCGGCTTTTGCCTAGTTAAAAAAATCCCGAAATCAAACAAACTGCCAAAAGCCGAGCATGCTGCACTTTTTCGTTACCAAGCGAGGCGATCATACGCTGAAAGTTTATCTGAATGATTGGGTGGGAGAATTACGTGCCTGCATCGCTGTGCATTTTTACGAGGACTATCCATGGACCGAAGCGAGTTCAGGCACCTATATATTCACTGATCTTGAGCGCCTGAGTTCTGGGCAACTCGACTTGGCGATCGACTACGCAAGGCAACTGCAGCGCAGCGGAGTCGATTTACGTATCCTGAATTCTCCGGAGAAAGTCCTGCGGCGGTTGGATCTTCTGAATGAGATGAGCCGTATCGGAATCAATCGCTTTCGTGCTTTTCGCTTACGGGAGATTCCTGAAGATTTCCGTTTTCCAGGGTTTCTCCGTATGGATAATGATCATAACGGTGCCGTCAGTCCGCTCTTGCAAAATCGCGATGATCTAGCGAATGCATCTAACAAAATTTTAGCGAGTGGAGGAGATGTTGAAGATGTTCTGGCGGTTGAGTTTTGCGACACACGTAGTCCGGACGGTTGCTACCGTAAATATTCGTTTTTCCGAATCGCTGACATCATGATTCCGGCACACATCATCTTCAGTCAGCATTGGGTGGCTAAGGACGGCGTATCAAATGCTGAGCAGGTCGTTGAAGAAGATCTATTTCATTCCCAAAGCCCTAACGTTTCCTGGGCTCTCGGTATCTTTGAAGCTGCCCGCATTGACTACGGTCGGATTGACTTCAGTCTCTGTCCTGATGGCGCTCCCCAAGTATGGGAGATCAACACTAATCCCATCCTGCTTGCTCCCCGCGCCAAGTATGAGAAGCTGGCGCCATTGGAGTTGCCGCGTAAGGATCTTCTGGCAATACGGTTTGTCGAGGCATGGAAGAATTTGCTGCCTGCGGATGCGGCCTCACTTTCTATCTTTCCGAAAAACGGTGCTTCCTCACGCAGTTGGAAAAGTAACTTTCTAACAATTAAAAAGTTCTGTTTGAAGTGGAAGAGGTTGTGAAAAAATTCTAATCCCTGATCTGAAAAAGTTCTGCGGGATGATCGAAGAGGTAGGTGGGTTTGGCTTTTGCGAGAGATTCGCGGGAATTGAATCCCCAGCTCACGGCAGCGTGAGGAATTTTGGCTTTTTGCGCGGCTTTCACGTCGCGCAATTCATCGCCGATGTAAATGATTTCGGAATGCTCTAGGGAAAAGGTTTTTCGAATCGCGCGGAGGTGGCGGGATTTCCCGGTGAGTTTTGAGGTGGAGGAAACGAAATCGAAAAGATCACGGATTCCGTGATTTTGCAGAAACACATCGACGTTCGCGGTGGTGTTGGATGTTAGAATTCCAAAGCTATCCGTGTGTTCGCGTAATTCCGTTAGGGTTTCTTTCATGCCATTGATGAGCTGTAGGCGATCAATATTGTTCCGCATCATTTTTGTGCCACGGGCAATGATTGATGGGACTCGGCGACTAGGGATTTTAAGCTTCGAGAGGATCTCTTTCAGCGAGAGATGTCTGAGCTCGGAGACCTCGTGTTCCTCGACTTGGCGGATTCCATATTCAGGAGCGAGCTCATTGAAAATTTTCCGAGTCTCTCCAAGCGTATCAGCAATGGTGCCATCAAAGTCAAAAACGAGAGCTCGGTATTTCATTCAAAACAAATTGAATGACTGAGAGGGCGGAGGCGAGCTTGAAATGAGTATAAAATCAGAGCCGGAGATTTGGATCGATATCGCCGTCTAGCGGATCGGTTTTCCCTGATAAAAAGCGCAATAAGCCGGCGAAGGCAATCATGGCGGCGTTGTCGGTGCAGAGCTCGGCGTTGGCGATTTCGAGTTGGATGCCTTCTTTCTTGCAGCGCTCGGTGAATGCTTCGCGGACTTTTCGGTTAAGGCTGACGCCCCCGGAGAGGCTGATGAGATGGGTGTTGGAGGCTTTTGCGGCGCGTATGGATTTTTCCACCAAGACATCGACCACAGCGGCTTGGAACGAAGCGGCGATGTCTTCGAGTTTGGCACTTGGGTCTTTTTGCAAGGTATAGAGCACGGCGGTTTTCAGGCCGGAGAAGGAAAAATCGAGCTCGCCGCCCTGCATCATGGAGCGGGGAAAATCGTAGGTGAGGGGATTCCCATTGCGGGCGGCTTTTTCGATTTCGGGTCCGCCGGGGTAGGGGAGGCCGAGCATTTTTCCGACTTTGTCGAACGCTTCCCCAGCGGCGTCATCGCGGGTGCTGCCGAGTTTCTGGTAGTTTCCTGGAGAGAAAACCTCCATCAGTTGGGTGTGACCGCCGGAAACTATCAAACCGATGTGATGAGGGACATGGGTTTGTTCGATGAACGGGGAAAGCAGGTGGCCTTCGAGGTGGTTGACCGCGATAAATGGTTTTCCAGAAACACAGGACATCGCCTTCGCGGCTGTGCTGCCGACGAGTAAAGAAGACGCGAGGCCGGGCCCCATGGTCGCGCCAAAGACATCGATATCCGCCATGCCAATGCCGGCGATTTCCAAGGATTTCTCCACCAATCCATTGAGATTGAGGGAATGGCTGCGGGATGCAATTTCGGGAACGACCCCGCCGTGAACCCGATGTTCCTCGATTTGCGAAGCCACAACGCTCGAAAGCAGCACAGCGGGTTGGTTCGACTCCCCGCGAAGGATCGCCACCGCCGTTTCATCACAAGAGCTCTCGATCGCTAAAATAACCGCCACGCCGGGATGATTCACGGGCACGGCGGTTTGGGCAATAGCGAAGAAGAAAAGAGAACCGGGAATGAACGCGAATAAACGCTAATAAGAACATGGATTGGACATCTTTTGTCGAAACTTAGCGGATGAGTTCACCGAAGAATTCCATCCAAAATGATTTCATTCGCGTCTATTGGCGTTCATTAGCGGTTTTCTTAATCTGAGTATTTTCCAGATTTCTTTGAAAGTTGAACGATAGAGGTTGGACGTTGGGCTATTCCTATTTCAGGTTGGGTCGTGCTGTTTTCCGCTGTTTATACCGACCTGATTGCTAACCCGACGCCTCTGATGCGTCGGTTCATGAGTTTGTTGGAGGAAAATGTGTCGTTGGAAAAGCTTGCGGCGAAAAGCCAGCAATTGACGCGTCAGAATTTCGGTAAGACCATGAGGTTGTTTGCTCCGCTTTATGTCTCGAATGAATGCGTGAACAACTGTTCGTATTGCGGGTTCTCGCGTGATGCTGCGATTTTACGGACAACCCTCACCGTCGATCAAGTGGTGACTGAAGGAAAATATCTGCACGCGCAGGGATTTCGGAATTTGTTGTTAGTGGCGGGGGAGCATCCAAAATTTGTTTCCGAAGGATATTTGCAGAAGTGCTTGGATGCGTTGATTCCCTTGTTTCCAACGCTGGCGTTAGAAGTCGGTCCGATGGAGGACGATCAATACCGGGAGTTGGTCGATCACGGAGCGGAGGGTTTGATTGTTTATCAAGAAACCTATCATCGCGAAACCTATCAGACACTTCACACCGCGGGGCCGAAGAAGAATTTTGATTGGCGGTTAGATTGTCCGGAGCGGGCGTATGCGGGCGGGTTTCGTCGGATCGGGATTGGTGCGTTGTTTGGATTGGCTGATTGGAAACATGAGGCGCTCTCGCTCGCTGCGCATTTGGAATATCTCTACAAGCATTGCTGGAAAGCACAGTTCTCGGTGGCGTTTCCAAGGATGCGTCCCTATGCAGGGAACTATCAATACCAAGCCGATCCTGATCGCTTTCTGCCAGATGAAGCTTTGCTGCGCTTGATCACGGCGTTCCGCATCGTTTTCCCGCAGGTGGCTATCGTGCTCTCGACTCGTGAACCAGCACCTTTGCGCGATGCGATGGCACCTTTGGGCGTGACTCACATGTCAGCTGGTGCGCGCACCGAGCCCGGTGGCTACACCGGAGCAGGATCGGACGATCTCCACCTCACCGTCAAAGGTCGTCGGGTTGAGCTCACTGAGCGCAGCGGTAACGAAAAAGCCACCGAACAATTTCAAATCCACGACACCCGCAGCCCAACTGAAATTGCAGAGATGTTGAGAAATCAAAACATCGATCCAGTGTGGAAAGATTTCGATCAGGTGTTAGTGAGGGTGTAAGAAAAAATGACTTGAAATATATCTTGGAGAATTTAAACTAATTTGATGCCTTGCCGCTTACCGAGATTCGGCGTAGTTGTGATCTGTTCAATTACAAACTCTAAAATCCATGAAGCACCTTGTATTCACCGCCTTCGTTACCCTGATCTTGGGTGGACTTCCACTTTCCGCCGAGGATAAAGCTCCGAGCGGCTATCAACCGATTTCGGAATATAAAGAAGCTATCGCCAAATCGAATGGCAAAAAACTCATCGTGCTGGTGGTGAAGGGTTTGGACGACAAATGCCCGAATTGTAAAGATGCCATGAAAAATGGTGAACGTGCGGTAGGTTCTGAAGTGATCAAAATTTTCGCGCGCGCTGAAACTCTAAACAAGGCCGACCTGAGCACCTATCCGCAGGCGTTGCAGGATCGTGCCAAGAAAACATTCACCACCAACGCGTTCGTGACCTTCTTGGTCTTTGATCCCAAAATGGAAAAAATCATCGCCGAATCGTCCCGCACCGAACTACAGAGCAATAAAAAGCTCATCGCGGAGTTCAAAAAGGTTGTCCAAGAGGCGCAGGGTAAGCTTTGGTGAGGCTTTTTGGCTATAGGAACTGCTGGTCAATTGGTCAAATCGCGTTAAATTCCTTCGAAAGAAACTTTTCCCAATTATGGCACAGCAGATTGATCAATACGCCCGTGATATTTCCGATGAGAAGCAGCATTCGGTGATCGATGGATCGTCGAAGGGAACTGATAAGCGGTATTCCGTTTTGTTTCACGATTACGAGGATCCGAATTCGCTGAGAAAATTAGCTGGAGCGATTAAGGATCACACCTTGCATCATTTGGATGAGTATTTGGAAAAGGCGGAAAAAGCGCTAACCGATCGGGGAGTGAATGTGCATTACGCATCGACGGATGAAGATGCGCGTCAGGCGATTCTCAAAATTCTTCAGGAGCATGGAGTCAACCAATTGACGAAATCCAAATCGATGGCGGCGGAGGAAATTCATTTGAATCCATTTCTGATTGAGAACGGGATCGCGTGTTTGGAATCAGATCTCGGGGAATTCATCATCCAGCTCGATGGCGATGAGCCATCCCACATCGTCAAACCCATCATTCACAAAAACCGTCGCGGGATCGCGAACACGTTTTTGCGTGAGGGAATCGCACCCGATTACAACGATGATCCAGAAACCATCACTCGTCGTGCACGGGTGCACTTGCGGGAAAAATACATGGTCGCGGAAGCTGGTATCACCGGCGCAAATTTCGTCTGCGCCGATACCGGGCGCTTGGTCTTGGTGACTAACGAAGGCAACTCACGTTTCGGCATGGCTCCGGTGAAACTGCACATCGCATTGGTCGGGATTGAAAAGATCATTCCGCAAGAACGCGATCTCTCGGTTTTTCTCAATCTGTTAGGCCGATCCGCTACGGGTCAGCAACTCACGGTTTACACCGAGTTCATCAACGGCCCGAAATCCGAAAACCAACCCGACGGACCAGAACACATGCACGTCGTGTTCATGGACAACGGTCGGACGGATGTTTTAGCATCGAACTGCCGAGAAATTCTGCGCTGCATCCGTTGTTCCGCGTGTCAGAACGTATGTCCGGTTTATCGCCAGGCATCGGGTCACGCGTACCGCTCCGTGTATGGCGGGCCAATCGGTGCGGTGCTTTCGCCCATCCTTTTTGGAAAACGTTTCCCGGAGCTCGCGGATCTCCCAAAAGCATCCTCACTGTGCGGAGCGTGCAACGAAGTCTGCCCCGTGGACATTCCGATTCCCGATCTGTTACTACGACTGCGCGACAAAGCGAAACGCGAAGAAGTCCCCTCCGATGGAGCGATTCCCATGTCGCCCTTCGCAACCCTCGCCACTTCACCATCCCTCTGGCGCACCGCGATGACCATGTCCAAGGCGATGAATCATCTGCCTATTCAAGTCGCACCGATCAAACCCCTGCAAGACTGGCTGGGCCAGCGGACTTTGCCTGAGTCTCATGGTGGAGATTTTAGGAAATGGTTAAAGGTGCGCAGGAAGTGATCGAGTAGTTAGGGGCTTTTTTGAAAATGAGGCACGGAGGAAGAGGAGGACACGGAGTAGATTAAAAATGTTACATGAAGAATTAACAGGGAAGATTATTGCGGCTGCTATAGCCGTGCATGAAACCTTGCGCCCCGGATTGGATGAGAAGATATATGAACGGGCTCTCCGCATCGAGCTTGAGGAAATGGGGATCCGCTGCTCACAACAGCCTCGTTACGACGTTTGCTATAAAGGTCAACATCTGGGTCAGCTTATACCGGATCTCGTCGTTGAAGATCTGGTTATTGTGGATGCAAAATGTGTGACTATGTTTACCGATGTTCATTCTTCACAAATTCTCGGCTATCTCAACATCACCGGCCTTGACGTCGGATTGTTACTTAATTTTAAATCTTGGCCTCTAGGTAAACGCCGTGTCATCCGCCAAAATCACTAATCAAAACTCAGTGTCCTCCTCTTCCTCCGTGCCTCATTTTTAGAAAAGCCCGAACCACCCAAAACCATGTCACGCTCCCAAATCTTCTCCAAAATCCGCGAAACGACGGATAACCTTGCCGAAAAGACGGCTTACCCGACTTACGAAACTTCGGTGATGCATTCCAACGTGAAGCTTAAACAAGCGAATCTGTGGGATGCGTTTTCTGAAAATTTCAAAGCGGTAAACGGTCGACCTATGAACTCCGTGCAACAGTTGGCTGAGTTTCTTGATGGAAACAACCAACGCGTTGGTTACTGCGATCCGGCTTTGTTTGATAGCATCGGCAAGGTTCTCGTGGCTGCCGGTTTGAAAGTGGAAACCACTTACGATAGAGAACGCTACGATGATTATCAGTTCGGTATCACGCGTGCTACTGGTGCGATTGCTGAATCCGGTTCTTTGATTATCGATGATTTTAAAACCACCTATCGACTCGCAGCGCTCTCGCCATGGGTGCATGTCGGTGTTTTGAAAAAGGAAGAAATCCATCGGACGATTCCGGATGCGATCGCAGCTTTTGGAGATGCTCCTAATATCATTTGGTGCACGGGTCCTTCAAAGACAGCTGATGTCGAAGGAATTCTCATCGAAGGGGTTCACGGCCCAGGAGAGCAGATCGCGCTTTTGGTTTAGTTCCAGATTTTTCTCTACAGGGTGGGAGGAGAAGCGGGAGAAGAGGAGCTTTAAAAGGTAGGGCATCCTTGCTAAGGGGGTCGCATGAAATGATCAGTCATCAGATAGATCATGGATTGCTGATTGAAATTTGGAGTTTAAAGTTTGGAATTTAAAGCGTGTGTCCCATGCGTAGTCGCTTGGTATCCAGATACTTTTGGTTGTGGATGTTAGCGGGTAGGGAAAGGGGGATTTGCTCGGTGATTTCAAGACCGTAGCCTTCCAGTCCTACGACTTTTTTCGGATTGTTGGTGAGGAGTTTGATGCGGCGGACGCCGAGGTCGTGGAGGATTTGGGCGCCCATGCCGTAGTCGCGGAGGTCGGAGGCGAAGCCGAGTTTTTCGTTGGCTTCGATGGTGTCGAGGCCTTGCTCCTGAAGTTTGTAGGCGTGGATTTTTGCAGGCAGGCCGATGCCGCGTCCTTCCTGACGGAGATAGAGTAAGACTCCGCCTTCTTCGGAAATGCGTTTCATCGCGGCATCGAGTTGCGGGCCGCAATCGCAACGTTGCGAGTGAAAGACATCACCTGTTAGGCATTCGGAATGGACACGCACGAGGGTGGGTTTCTCGGGATCTATTTTACCATGCGTGAGCGCGAGGTGATGCGAGTGATCGAGCGATACCGTGTAGAGATGGCAGTCGAAATCGCCGTAATCGGTGGGCATTAAAACCGTGCTCTCGTGTTTCACGAATTTTTCGGAGCGTCGGCGATACTCGATGAGTTGAGCAATCGTGCAGGCTTTGAGGTTGTGCTTGGTTTGGTAATCACCGAGGTCGCCTACACGTGCCATGGAGCCATCTTCGTCCATGATTTCACAAATCACGCCAGCGGGCGGAAGGCCGGCGAGTTTGACGAGATCGATTGCGGCTTCGGTATGGCCAGCGCGACGCAGGACTCCGCCGGACATCGCTTGTAGCGGAAAAATATGGCCGGGTTTAACGAAGGAATTGATGTGTGCAGATGAATCCGCAAGGAGTTGAATCGTATGTGCGCGATCGGCAGCGGAAATTCCGGTGGTGATGCCTTTCGCGGCATCGACCGAAATCGTGAAGGCGGTTTTCATGCCTTCGTGGTTGCGCCGGGTCATTTGTGGAAGATCGAGTTCTTCGGCACGTTCGGAAGTGATGGGCGCACAGATCAGGCCGCGACCGTTGACCGCCATGAAGTTGACCATTTCCCGTGTGCAGAGCGAGGCCGCGCAAACGAGATCGGCTTCGTTTTCGCGATCCGGATCATCCGCGACGATGACGATTTTTCCGGCGGTGATTTCACCGATAATTTCGTCGATAGGATGGAAGGTGAGAGCTGGCACGGGATCTAATTTGAGATTTGAGATTTGAGATTTGAAAATTAATTCAACATTGGATTCTTTGGCGCTTGAGACAACAGAGCGTGATAGGGAGAAATGCCGCTGAGAAGTCTTTTCCAGAGGGTGAGGTCGTGGGGGTGGCTTAAAATATCGATAGGCGGCTGGAGGGTGAACCAAGTATTGCGCTCAATTTCATCTTCTAGCTGGCCTGGTGTCCACGCGGAATGGCCGACGATGGCTTGGACGAGGTGATCTTTTTTATCGACCAGGTCTTCTGCGGCTTCGGCGGAAATACGAGGCATCAGGCTTGCCCCTTTTTTTGGATCCATGTGAATCACTGTGAATGTCAGATGCTCCGTCCCAACCGGTCCGCCCTGCAGCACTGGTAGTTTAGCGAGCGGAGATTTTTTCAACTGTGAAACCAGCGCCCCCACCGTGGTGCCGATCGGATGGTTGATGATAGCTCCTACTGCGCCGTCCTTCGCGTTGTGCTCGGCGATTAAAATGACCGAGTGATCGAAGGTGCCATCACTCAGGGAGGGTGTCGCAAGTAGCAACTGGCCGCGCAGTGAGATGGGTTCGGGTTCGGTGGTATTGAAGTTCACGGATCTGAGCTTAAACGGGATGCGGGGAATATCAAGATAAGCAAATGAATCAAATTCACGACAAAGTCTCGCGAGATGAAATTATTCGCATGTCCGTAATTTGGCATGCAAAGGGCTGCTTTGAGGTCATGAAAAAAGGATATTTGCTAGATATGGACGGTGTGATTTATCGTGGTGGCGAGGTCATTCCGGGGGCGGTGGAGTTTGTTCGGAGACTCCGAGAGACAGATACACCCTTTTTATTTTTAACCAACAACAGCCAACGAACACGCCGCGATGTGGCGACGAAATTAAGTCGGATGGGCATCGATGCGACGGAGGATGATGTCTTCACCTGCGCGATGGCGACGGCGCGATTTCTTGCGCGGCAGAAGCCCGGCGGCACGGCGTATGTGATCGGGGAAGGGGGATTATTGAACGCGCTGCATCACAATGGATATTCAGTGGTAGAAGATTCACCAGACTATGTGGTGATTGGTGAGGGGCGTGCGTTTACGTTTGAAATGATTGAAAAGGCCGTGCGCTTGGTGGATCGTGGCGCGAAATTGATAGCGACGAATCTTGATCCGAACTGCCCGACCGATAATGGTATCCGACCCGGTTGCGGAGCGATTGTTGCGATGATCGAAAAGGCCACAGGCAAGCAGGCATTTTCTTTAGGCAAGCCGAGTCCGCTGATGATGCTGGAGGCGAGAAAACAACTCGGTCTTTCAACCGCCCAGACGGTCATGGTCGGGGATACGATGGAAACTGATATTCTGGGCGGCGTGCAGCTTGGATTCCGCACGGTGCTTGTGCTTTCAGGTGGAACCAAGATATCAGACCTCGCCAATTTCGCCTACCAGCCAGACATGATCGTCAACGATTGTGGCGAGATCGAGCTGGATCAGGTGTTTCACCGGGAATTGTTGGAATGTAAGATTGCTTAATCAACTTTCTATAAAACTTGCTGTCATTTTCGGGGAATTTTGCCATTTTCAGTTGTTCAATCTGAATATGAATCCCAAAAATATCTCTAACAACAGCCAAGCGGTGGCGAAATCCAAAGCGAAGGTTGAGATGGCGACCTTGGATGACCTGCCAGCGTTGACCGAATTGGTGATGGATTTGTTCTCGATGTCGGCGGGGGATTTTAAGCCGGATCGTGAGTTGCAGGAGCGTGGCTTGCGCTTGATTCTTGAGCAACCGAACAGGGGTCGGATCGCGGTGATCCGGAATGAAGATAAGATTTTCGGTATGGTAAACATGCTGTTCACGATTTCCACCGCACGCGGCGGATTTGTGATTTTGATGGAAGATGTCGTGATTCATCCGCATCACCGCGGACAAGGTTACGGCACGATGTTGGTGAATCACGTGGTTGAATTTGCGAAGATGAAAAAATTCTTACGCATCACCTTGCTGACCGATAAGATCAGCGCGGAGTCGCAGCAGTTTTTCCAGAAGCAGGGATTCAGTTATTCCAACATGATCCCGATGCGGTATTTGATCGAAACAGATCAGTGAGGGTGAAAAGAGAGAAGAAATAAATTTTCACCGCGGAGGCGTAGAGGTCGCGGAGGGTCGTAGAGAATTTTGTATATTTTGTTCAGCTTTAGAAATATACGGCTGATCCATTAATGGAATGAAATGACATAACTGTTTTGATTAACTATATCTCCGCGTTCCTCCGTGACCTCTGCGTCTCTGCGGTGAAATCTCTTCACAGATTCAAGAATATGTAGCGAGATGCTTCGTAAGCACGGGGGTGAGGGCGTCTTCGATGTCGGAGTTTTTGATGACGTGGAGCAACGATTTCATCGCTGTCGGGATGTGTTGGCGATACCATTCGTCGTGGCGGTTTTCGATGATGTTTCCGAAAGCACCGAGCGCCTGCATGAGGCGCTGGGCGGCGCATTTGTGAAACAGGGAGGTTTCCGGTCTTTCATCGGAAATATCCTCCCATAAATCTAACAGTTGATCGCGTTCGTCTGCGGAGTGATCCATGTAGGGATCGAAAATCAGCGATGCGAGATCGTATTCCTGCCGACCCCGGCGCAGGCCTTGGAAATCGATCATGTAAACTTTGCCATCTTTGATCATTAGGTTCTGCGATTGGAAATCGCGATGCACGAGATGTTTGTGTGTTGCGCCAAGCGCTTCCGCCATTTCGACGAATGTCTCATTTTTTTCTAGAGCGACCGGGCTTTCTTTAAGGAAATCCTCAATGAAGTAATCGAAGAAATATTTCTGCTCCCAACGATAGAGATCGGCATCGAAGGGCGGCATCAGTTCCAAATCTTTCGGGACTTTGGTGAAAAACAAGCGGTCGACCTGTTCCAATGCGGAGCGGTAAAACGGCAGGCGCTTTTTGAATGGCTCGTCTTTCATTGAATGCAAATCGACATCGCCGAGGTCTTCGATCAGCGCGACATTGTGTTGTGAGCGATCGTATAGAATTTCCGGAACATTGAATTTCGCTTCTTTGAGAAATTCCGCGATGGGAACGAACTGCGCATTGTCCTCGCGTTCGTCGGTCCAATAAATCCCGATGAAATCATCGTGCACGGGGGTTTTCACCCGAGCGATGGTGCGGCCAGACGCGCCACGTTTGATCGGGATCATCGTGATCGGCGTGGTGGGATCGACTTCTAAAAACTGCCGGGCGGTGGAGAGGATGGCTTCGGTGGACATAAGCAGCGGAACTAAAACTGGGTTTTCTGTTTTGTGAAAGAGAGTTTTAGTTGAAATTTAAGGGGTGAGTTCGGTAGGTGAGCGCGAATGTGGGGTTTATCTGTGCGGAGAGGGAGAAGATTGGGAGATATTGAAACAAGAGCCTGACATCAATTTTTAACATTATAACGGAAAAAAATCCGCTTCCGAGGAATTGACCATAGCCAAAATGGACCGTTTGTGGTGACTAGTGCTCATTGCCATGAGCCAGCCAGCAAATCTTCTGCGTTTGTCCGTAATTATCAATAATTATAACTATGGGCAGTATATTGAGGAATGTATCCAATCTGTTCTCAATCAATCGCGCTCTGCAGATGAGATCATCATAGTCGACGATGGTTCCACAGACAACAGTCTTGAGGTCATCAGGAAATTTGGAGGGCAGGTACGGTTATTAACCCAGCCGAATCGCGGTCAACTAAGTGCCATGATGACTGGAGTGGAAGCTTCGACCGGAGACATTCTGTTATTTTTGGATTCGGATGACTTGTGGAACCCCGATCATCTGGATACTGTTGAAAATGTCTTTAACGAATATCCATCAATCGATTGCTTGTTCACCAAGTTGCAATTGTTTGGCAATGATGAGGGCCCCCATGTATTGAACATCAGAAAGTTCCCAAACAGACTCAAGTGCTCGCGCTTTGCTGCCTATTATTCGAATTTCTTTCTCGGGAGGCCGACGTCCGCATGCGTATTCAAAAGTGAGGTAGTCAAAAAAGTGCTTCAGGCATGCAAAGGGTTGGAGGATGATTTCAGAATATGTGCTGACAGGATATTGATTAATGGAACATCGCTCATTGGTGCGGAAAAGATGTTTATTGATGATTGCACGGTTCTTTATCGTACGCATGGCGAAAACGGTTTCTATGCGAAGGAAAAAAACGAGCAAGCACTCGCGCTCGCGGAGCACCGTAAAAATCTGATTAATCAAAAGATACTGGCCGCATATCCATTTAAGTTCACTCCGGACGCTGTGGTGAAAGAGATGCTACAAAATGGCAGCGCGGAATTACATGGCGTGTTTTATCGAAATATAGTCAAACGCATGAAATTGTCTTATCTGGCTGATAAATACCTGCGCTGGCGATTAGGCCGACTGAGGCGGAAGTTGGCAAATGAATGACCACAAAAACATCTTCAATTCAAATCATACTTCCATTTCGAGCAATTCACCCAGGTGATATTGGAAGTTTAGCTTATCTACTACATTCGGTTTCAATTGTTTTGAAAGGATGATGGCGTGACATTTATTGCGCTGTATTTCCCCTTTAATCTGATTGGCAGTCTCTAGCCTCCCGTGCTTTTTAGCGATCAGAAACCGCAACAGCAAGATGGCCATATTCTCAGGATCTAACTCGCGGATTTGCCTCAGATAACCATCGGCTTTTTCATGACTGCATTCAGGATCATCGAAATCAATCATGAACATATTGTAATGGATGAACGCTTGCTGCATCCTAGTGTAATGGAATGCCTCGCCGGATGCCAGTGAGGCTTCTAGGGCGGTTTTTTGCTCCTCGACAGATGGAATATGAATATCGACACCGCTGAGACGCTTTGCAAATTGTGTCATATTTGAATTACCTGCACAGATGACCTTTTTGCACAAAGACATCAAATATGCGTCGCATAATGTTGATGTGGGGTTGTGTGAGGCGTTTGAGGATGTGATTTCAGGTGATAGTTCAACGTTGGGATATTTCTTTTCAAGTAGTATCAGTTCATCAAGAGAGTCGTCGTGCGGAGTCCCCATGATGACAATTTTTTTGTCGTGGTTATCGCGAATGGCTTTCTCTACCACCGGCAGGCTGAGCGATCGGCAACGGACATATTTTCCCAACCTACATCTCCCATAGATGACGTCGCCTGCGCGGTAATGGATGGCAATCCATTGTTTCCAGTCGCGCATGCTCTGGATTGCGCTGAATTTATCTTTCATCGCAGGAGAAAAGAAATGTTCGAAGATTTCTTTGTTCATCGCGATGTCTTGGCTACAGCGTCTGGATGATTGGCAATTCGCCAGCACGTTATGGTATTCCGCCATCTGCTTTTTAAACTCTTTGTGTGGGATTTTTTTAGCTATGGTTGTTGCTGTGACGATTGAACAATTGGCCATGGTTTTGTGCCATGGCATGGCGCATTTTCTGACGATGTGCTCATCCATATAATGCTTTTCCAAGAATTGCTGACTGATAAAACTAATAGGCGTGCTGGAGATGCAGGAGAATTTGTCCAACTCCGCTCCTTCACCTGTCACCCATGTGAAAATGAAGGGAGTGTTGTAGTGTTTGGATAATACGACGCCGTTGAAAATCGAGTTGATCCGCGCCAATAATCCGTCAGTGCGGGCCGAGATGATGTATCCTTTAAGAGGTATGCGGTCGATGAACTTGCTTCGGATGAGTTGCCGCCGATATCTTTGTTCAAGTTCTTTCAGTCGCCGGCTATTAGGAAGACTACGGGATACCACTCTGATGCAGTGATAAACATACCGATTATACTTGAACATAGATGCGACTGGGCTGGCGTGTTTTTATCGTGCATGGCTTCACATGAATGACAACTCATAACAGCCATGGAGAGCTTCCACCCTTTTGTAACCAACTGCTCGACAGGAAGCTGAGCAGCATACGGAACAAATTCCGCCCTATCTCGACCCCACCCCAACTATTTGCAACCGTGCTTTCGCAATGCCCATTTCTCCCGCGATACTGTAGAACAGATGAATCTGGCCATTTTCGGCGTAAACATATGGATCTCTCAATTGCCGAGCCATGATTGCCGGACCATGCTCTGAAAATAGCAGAGGATAGTCACTGCCTTCGTAAGGGGTTTCCGGCTTGATTACAGAAATACACCGCTTTTCCTTCCATAGATTCCACGGGGCGTCTAACCGAATGAGGGATAAAAAAATCCGCTCGGGAGCATCCCCTACGCGACTGTAGAAGACCATCAAATCGTTCCCATCCTTATATACCCCCGTATGGCGGCTATCTTTGAGAATTTGCGGACCTACTTCAAACTCGCTAACCCCATCCTTTGATCGATACAAGCGTGACCACCTATCGTTCCAATTCTTGGCGATTGCGTAATGCCAGCCGTCATGCTTGAAAATGCGAGCGTAGAAATTTCCGATATAAACTTGTCGTGACTTGAAACTTAGCCCGTCACGGGAGAAAGCGAGACCTGTCCATTCACCCTTGCGAAATTTCGCCGGGCCATGGAAATACATCCTGATTCGTTGTTCTTGATGGTCCACATGCACATCTGGAGAGGCGATATGCCCTTCAAACCAATCGGCGTCATCAAGGGTAAGCGTTCCAGACTCATGAACCATCCAAGGGCCGTTCAGATCATCGGCATAAGCTAAATGGATTCTATCTCCCTCATAACCACCGAAATACATGTAGTATTGACCCAGCGGCTTATCAATCCAACTCGGAACTCGTATAACGGATGGCCCGCTAACATTATTTCCAACAACCAACGCCTTCCACGGTTGCCGCTTTATGGATTTGAGTTTAATCCGATATACCGGATTTATAAGGCTCAATGGAAAATTTGCGAACCATCTGATTTTTCGCAAGCATATCTTTACACTCCTTTTTTTTATGAATTGGCGATACATTTTACGAAAATGAATCGCTGTCAAAATCCATTCCATTCGCATATCGGAAACAAAGGATTGAGACGACTTTTGCGGAATTTGACGGAAGTCCAGATGACATTCAGCGGCTGATAGATTTTCCATCCAGTCACGATAAAACACATTTTGTTTGAACCATGGTTTTTGTGCTGGCTGATGCCCGGCAAAGTGGAGGACACGAGCACGACGAAGCTGAGCATCTTCCCTGCGAGAAGCGTGTGGAGCAACCATGTTGATCATCAGATTGTAATTGCTGGGCAATCGTTTCCATTGATTGCAAAAAATGAGATTAAAAACAGACTGTTCTGCAAAACGGCAAAAATCCATGTTCTCTATCAATGCCGATATCAACTCATGATAGATTCCGCTCGGAATTTTCTTCGGAGAGAAAACCATAACCCCTGCATTGAAAGCGGGTGCGAACTGGACATGATGTGGTGGTTTCTTGGCCTCGGCCCAATCCGGCATGAAATGCTGCCAAACATTACTCAACTCATCAGGAACCGCATAAAGCCCCTGCAACTTCGATAGTTTGTGAATTGGACCACGGATTAGTATGTCAGTATCCATATAAACCACCGTGTCCCACTCATGAAATTCCGTCCCAAAGAGGATATACTTTAGCACAGCAGCTGGACCTACTGTGGTAACTTCACGATGCTTTGCCCAGATTTCATCAGGAATTACAGGTTCACAGTGGAGGACAAGAATTCCTCTCGACTCAAACCAGTCAATGACATCGAGATCAAGCCCTTTACAAACAAGCATGAGCGACCCAGGCCACTGACCATACGCGACAGCGGCATAAAAAAACTGCTTCGCAGAATCCACGTCTTTGGAATCACAAACCGTAGCCAATAAAAATTTCGAATTCATGCTGATTTTGTGGAGGCGCAGGCATCTCACATTTTTATGCTTATTCAATCATAAAGAATATGGCAAAACCAATCTGCTATCGATGAATCCTTAATTCACATGTGGCAACAAGTCATTAACCCACATGACGATGTACATATGATCCTACTTCTCTGCGATCAGGATAAGCGCACATGCATGCAGCGCATTCCGACACAGGTCAGAATGCATTGACACGGCATTAAGCCAATTGCTTCAGCTTGCTAACAAGCCGCTTGATCAAGGGCTTCTTGGCACGGGCTTTGCGATGCGTGGCGAGTGCCGCTTGGGTTTTACCAGTTGCGGCACCTTCCCGGTAGGCTTTGCGCAGGCCGAAGCGTTCAAGGGCGACGAGACGCGGAAGCAACCGGCCGATCTCGGCATGAATGTCTTCGTCGAGCTGAACCAGTTTGCGGTAAATTTGATGGCGCTTATGTGCCAAGTCGAGCTGCTTGTTATAAAAGCGCTGCAAGACTTCGCTTTCCGAGCGCTCAAGCAGCGGGGTGGAGCCGATCAGCGGATCCACCCAACTGGAAGCGATATGATCGTAGCCTCGGCGGAAACGCTCTTTTTTGACGGATGGAAGTTCGTGATAGACGCGGGCTTTCGGCTCAAAGCGGATGGGTGAGCCATCACGGATCAATTGTTGCGCGTGTGCATAGCAGGTGCAGCGCATTCCGGATTCAGGCGGACAGGATATGAGCCTGAGCCGACGGGTAAATGCGATATTATTGGATGCGTAGCACCCTAGGCGTCGATCGATACCTTCAAGTAGAAAGCCGAAATCCAAAATCGAGCAGGCATGCGCCATAGCACTTCCACCCTCGTAGATGGTGAAGCCTCCGACAGCCTCAGTTTTGCCATCCAAGATCGGCTGCAAGATCAAGTCGACCCATTCGCTCGACTCAGGGATGCAATCTCCGTCGAGATAACACAGAAAATCGCCATGTGCCTCCCGAGCGGCGATATTCTTGAGTTGGTCATAGCCGGCACCCGAGCTACATATATGACGCCATGATCCGGGTGAACCACTCAGCAAAGGTTTTGCCAGTTGTTCCTCGGACGAATCTAACAGGATAGCCTCGGCGTCGGGATGGGCATTGAGGTAACGATCGATAAAACCAATCGTTCGGCGTAGCGCTGAAGTGCTCTGTCCTTCGGTGATGTTGTAAGCTTCGGTAATCAACGTGACTCTCATGTCATTTCGGATGTGTGAATTGGATTGGAACGTAGAGATCCATCATAAGAATGCTAGAAAATTGCTTTTTGGAAAGATAGTTGCTCAGGATTCTCATCTACAATCCACACCTAGGGCGAAGGGACGGTGAATGGATCTATCGACCTGAGTTTGTACGACCCTGCCAGGTTCGTGCTTGCATACGAGGAATTCTCACGATCTGCTTAATCTTGAGAACTGCGAAATAGACAATACCAGTGGAAAAAATTTCCTTACAGAACGTGACCCTGATGGGCATTGACTGCGTTGATTTCAGTCGACTGCTGAAAGCGGCGGACATTTCTATGAAGGGCATTGATTTCGCCGACGTCAAACTGCTTTCCTCAATCAAAAACAAGGACCCGCGATGGGTTGAGATCAATCATATCGGCAGCATCGAAGCTTTTTCGGAGTTTTGCATCAAAGAGCTCACAAACTACGTCGACACGGATTACGTGCTACTCATTCAACACGATGGATTTGTCCTCAACCCATACTCTTGGTCTGATGAGTTTTTAAACTATGATTATGTGGGAGCTCCGCTGTTTATTAAAGGTGAATACTGGTTTAGAGATTACCTCATTCCACGGGAATTAGAAGGTTGTCATGTTGTGGGCAATGGAGGGTTCAGCCTGCGCAGCAAGAGATTCGTTCAGGCAAGTGCCAGGCTTGCGGCGCAGGGAAAGTTTTCAAAATACCACCCCGAAGACCTGGTTCTCTGCGTATTTCATCAACCTTTGATGTTGAATGAAGGGATGAGATTTGCGCCATACGAAGTTGCCAAAAACTTTTCGATCGAGGGTCTCAATGAGGTATATCAATTCCAATTTGGATTTCATAACCTCATGTACACGGACATCTCTGATTGGATTGCCAGAAACCCTCAATACGGCATAAGGCAGATCCCCAGAAAGAAACCCAAGCGGAAGCGCCATTGGTTGATGCGTGTCTTGCGTAAACTAAAACGTTTGATACTAGGCAAAAGCCAGGAATGTGGTCCGAGGACAAGATCGTAGGAGCTCGGACGAATTCATTGCATGGTCTCAATCCATACTTGCTGTGCGGAGGGGCTCCACTGTATATCGATAACCGAACCATGGGGCACACATCTGAGATCATTTTCTATGAAGGCTTGGTTACCAAGATCGTCCACTGTTACCTTGAACATGGCGTGGTTGAAAGGGAGGTTTATTGGCTGCGATTGATGCGAGAGGAAAAGAGAACCCCCAATCTGATCGAGCACGAGGGAAACACATTGAAAATGACCTATGTGGGTATGCCACTATCCAAGGCCAACGCGCCTGATGATCTGCGGCAGCAGCTTCGCGATATCATCCGTATGCTGAAGAGATACAAATGCAATCATCATGACATCAATCCAGAGAACATCATGGTGCTAGACGGGTGGCTGTCTCTGATTGACTTCCAATGGGCATTGCCGAAATCTCAGACAATTCCGAAAATCTGGCCGGAATATTTGAACAAAGAATTTAGGCCGGCCTCCGGTTTCTATGACGATGACTACAGCATGCGCCGGGTGTCGGAAAAGATATGCGGTCGCCGCCATGCGAGATATAGGAATGCTTGGAATTTGTTTTTTCACCTGACGCGCAGAATGTATTGAAGTGCCTAACCGAGGAGGACAACAAAAGACTCCTCAAGTGAGTGAATCTAAATCATCCAAACGCACCTTCATCTCAAACATATCCGTCCGTCTATCCATCAGCGGTGTCACTGAGCTGGCCTCGCGGGAACAGTATAGTTCGGAAATAACCAAGTCCGCGATCAGCAAATATTCCACGTTCGGATCGACTTCAGCTTGGATGCCGTCGCGGGCGAATTCGAAGTCGCAGGGCGTGAATACCGCGGCCTGTCCGTAAAGAATGTTCATCGCCGAAACATCCGGAAGATTTTCGATCACGCCGGCTGTGACAACGTAGATCTGGTTTTCAATCGCCCTTGCCGCTGCGCATTTGGTGACCCGCAAATAGCCTTGCCGATTGTCGGTGCAATACGGCACTAACAACATCGATTTGTTTTGCAACCGGCCGTCATCTTGAAATACGGGATGCGAACTGGCGATGAGATACAAGCCGTGCTCGCGCGCCAGATCGCCAACCCCCTTTTCACCTTCCCAGACCGGCTCTCCAGTGTATTCTCCACCCTAGGTGAAGAAGCAAATTCCTAGCATTCATTCGCCCATTCCTTTCCACTCGATCATATTTCCAAAATAATCTGATATGCGTAGCATTAAAAAAATTATTAGATTCCTTCTTAATATTCCCATTTCAAAACAACGCACCCACACAAGCGTTACCATAGAAAAACTCTTCTGTGGTTTTTCAGAACAGGCCATCATCGATCTGGAAAAAATTATTCATCATTCGAATTACAAACCTGAGCATAAAGCCAACGCGGCATGTGCGATTGCACGTTGGAACCAAATTCAGGAAGACTTTCAAAGAACATACGATTATCTGATCATAGCTCGGAACATCTACCCAAAATTCATTACTAAACCTGAATATTATCGCATCGAACTTAACTGCCTGTTTGAAATGCAGAAATACGATGAAGCCCGAATCAGGATTGATCAATTATTGAAAGCAAATCCCCATTCATCTGCACTTAAAATCGCAAAATCCAATACATTTGGAGATTCATCATCATCAGAAACCGAAAAACTAAATTTGGTAAACCAAATCTATGTTGATCACGGTTTGATGACGATTGAAAAATTGGTCGCCGAACAACCACTACAGCTGGATAATTTATCCTCACCGATCACCCACTGCTCGATTCCCACAAACCAAGAAGCCAAATTATCGGTCATTATCCCTGCCTATTCCGCAGCCACAACGCTTCACATTGCTGTGAGAAGTTTAATAAACCAGACATGGAAGAATCTGGAGATCATCATCGTCGATGATTACAGTCCTGACGAAACACTCAAATCCGCACAAAAAATCGCAGAGCAAGATCCGAGGATAAAGGTCTACCAAACTCAAAAAAATGGTGGCTCATATGCCGCTCGTAACTACGGCTTACAACATTCTTCAGGAGAATTTATCACCGTTCACGATGCTGATGACTGGTCGCATCCGCAAAAACTCGAATTGCAGATCAAACATCTCATCGAAAATCCCAATTTCGTCGCAAATTGTTCCACTTGGATCCGATGCAAACCGAATCTAGAATTTTGTCATGCTGGTCAATTAAATAGAAATTACTCCTCATTAATGCTCAGAAAGAAAACTTTGCTTGAATTTCAAGGATGGGACGAAGTCCGTATAGGAGCCGACGCAGAACTTTTTCGCAGAATCAGGGCACGATTCGGCAACGATTCGATTCATCAATTATTGGTAAATGTGCCCCTGTCATTTGCTCTGCGCTCACCCAACTCGCTTACCCAGAATAGCGCAACTCACATACGAACCTATTCATATGGAGTAAGACGTATCTATCAAGAGGCATCTATTCATTACTGCATGTTCTTCGCTAAGCAAAATCAGTGGAAGACCAAAACACCTGAGATGAAAAGAGTGTTTCCAGCACCAAAAATGATCCTTCCAGACCTTCATGAGACAACACATTACGATCTATTGCTCATCATGGATTATTGCCTAAAAGATGAATCTTACCAATCAACACTCAACAATTTGAAAGAAGCTCTGAATGCAAAGCTCCGCGTTGCCATTTTTGATTGGCGGCGATACGACCAAAATCCTTACGCCTCCATTCTTTTGGAAATACGACAAATGATTCATGATGGAGTTATCGACCTCATTTGTCCTGGGGAGGAGGTTTTCGCAACAAGAGTGATGGTTGGCCATGCGCCAATTCTAGAATATGCAATCGATCTTCCACCCAAGATTCATTGCGAATTTTTCGCCATTCTCACAAATCAAACAACTGGGGATTTCCACGACAAAAAAGACATCAAATATGATCCTGTCAGAATTTCTGATAATGTGGAACGCTTGTTCAACATCAAACCCACTTGGATACATCAATCCTAAATAGGAAATAAAGTGAAGAAACAGAGTAATTGGCGAAAAGGTGTAGCCCTTGAAGCGAGCAGATTCAGACAAAATGCATCCGCTTCCTTAGACTAATTTTACAGGCAAGGACTTCAAACCACGCACAAACGAGTTTTGATTCCATTCAATTTGATCACTCGCCAAACGAATATTCGGCATATGCTGGATAACACTACTGAAAGCGTAGCTCGCTTCGGTTCTGGCAAGCAAGCTGCCAATACAAGAATGAGAACCAAGGCCAAAGGCTATGTGTCGGTTCGGTGACCTTCTAATATCAAATTCTTCAGGTCGCTCAAAATATTTAGGATCTCGATTAGCCGCACCAATAAGGCCACATATTTGCTCTCCTTTGGATAATGTAATTTCGCCGATCTTTATTTCATCAATGCATACCCGAAAGGTAGTGCGCTGAGCAGGAGTCTCATATCGCAGCATTTCTTCGATTGCAGATTTGATAAGAGATGGATCATTGATCAATAAATCGAACTGGGCAGGATTAAGAAGTAGAGAGTACAACCCGTTTCCAATGAGGTTTATCGTGGTGTCATTACCAGCAAAAAGCATTATCATGCACATGGCTAACACCTCACTGGAACTCAACTTCCCTTCAATGTCCTGCAAATGAATGAGTTGACTGATTAGATCATCTTCAGGATTTGATCGCCGAAGGTCAATCATGTGCAAAAAATAGGTTTGCATCTCTAACAATATCGCTCGCTTTTTAGATACGACTTCAAGATCAGAGTTTGATGAATCAAAACAAAAGCTCAGTGCAATTGTCCAATCACGAAACATGTTTTGATCCTTTATCGGAACTCCCAATAACCTACCGATCACCATGAGTGGAAGTGGGGTAGCGAATGACTTAATGAAGTCGAATTCATTTCCAGATGCCTTGATTGAATTGATCAAATCATAAGAGACTTGCTCAATGAATCCATTCAATCCTGATATGCGTCCCGGAGAGAACGCTTGAGTGGCAATCCTACGCAATCTGGTATGATTAGGCGGATCCTGCGTCAGCATATTGGAATCAAACGGAGTTACATCCTTTTTTTCTCTTAACAGGCTGATGTCTTTCGACACGCCAGATGCAATCTGCATGATTTTCTTTACGTCGTCATAGCGACTGAAAACCCATTTCCCTTCACTTTTAATATCCTGATTTTCATCCATCCAAGCAGGATTTGAACTTTCTCGAAGCTCACTGAATAAACCATAAGGACTTTGTGATAATTCAAAACTTGATAGATTTATGACTCTCTTATTCATAAGATTCTTACGAGAGAAAACTTTTAAGAGCAACCTCAAAATGACCTCCTAAATCATCTGTAACGGTAGATTGAGTGACGCAATAAATACGTCCTTTAACCATCTTGGCTTTTATGATTTTCATAGTCACATTGATTTTATTGGAATCTCTAATGGCCTTGATGCATTTAACATTGCTTTCAAGCATCCATGCCTCTTGGGTCTTCTTCTCAATACCAGCCCAGTGATGTGCATAAATAACTTTAAGTTGTGAGAGAAATTCCAAAGTTGTAAAAACACTTAAATGGAATCCATTTGTATCTGTTGGAGAAACGTAAGTAGATACCATACTGACAACAGCATGAAGGCTATCGCCATCAATGGTTATCGCGTCGATTTTCCATTTCTCATGGGGTCTTCCCTCACTAAGAAGAGCTGAACTGATATCATGGATTTGCGTAGATGACAAATTTATAGCCATTGGATTATATGTTTTTGAAATAACCTTTAATACCGTCTGTCAAAGTTTGGATGTTTTTCTTTGTCCGAGGATTATTTAATTTAATTCTACCACCACCCGGAGTCTTGTTGACATCATAAAGAATGGGCTTTCCGTCGTGCATTACATAATCGAACTTTCCAAAATCGATTCCCATATTTTTTCTAATTTGCCGAAGTTTGGGTGGAATATCCTCATTGCGAAGCATATTAAGGTCATTTTTATTCCAACTCTTGATCACTTTTTCATCCGAGTAATTCACATAATGAATTTCCTCATCACCAAAAAAGACCCACATCCTCAAGAGGTATCTTCCTTGTTCGTCAACTTCAGGCAAAAACTTTTCGACGATCAATTTTGGATTTTTCCAAACACCGCTTGGAGCCTCTTTCAGATTGGAGTAGATCGGATAATCATCCAAATACTCTCTTGATTCCCAATCTTGAGACTGCTGTGCATCAGATTCATCACTACGAATTTTGACTTCATTTCTACCGCCAAAATTTGCATCGGTTTTAACAATGACTTCGCCCGAATAATTTGACGTCTCCGTGAGTATGAGCTCACTGAAGCTTCGCTTGGAAATGTTTTTCACGTTTCGATTGATCACTAGAGGATGAGAAGCGACTGCTTCGATATACTCGTCAGGCACCACCGTTAGATCGACGTGAAGGATTAGCATGTCGGAAGGAGGCAATTTTTGGCTGAGTCCCTTGATTGTGGTAACCTTGTACCTCATTCCTAGCCTCTTGGTTAAAACCGAGATAAAGCCACCATGCTTTGCACAGCCATCTTCTGCATGTTTGAGAACAACGATGTGATGCCTTAGTTCGAACATTACGTAGTTAACTAAATGCTCAGCTCTCAACTAGCAAGAGTTTGTGAACATGAAATTAATGGAAAATACACAGCATGGATGTCAGATAAAGGAGTTCCAAGGTGAGAATATAGACGATTTGGCCACCGATGAATTATTTGAGCATTTGCAGCAGACTGGGTTGGTTTTGCTTAGCGGTTACTCAATGGATTTAGAGGATCTTGAGACATTGACGGTGTGGAATTTGCACAGCGGCTTTCACCTGATCTCTTTGAGAGGTTCCAACAACAAGGCATTATTTACCAAGCATATTGGGACGAAAATAGATGGCAGAGTGAATTTGATATTTCTAACATCGAAGAGCTACAAATTTTTTTTGCAAATCACCCGCAGATTCAGGCTCGCTTCGATGCTGACGCCATAGAGTTTCGCTGCCTTGCTCCAGCTATACAAACGTCTCTGAGTGGAGAGCTCGCATTTGCCAATAGCCTTCTGGCACACTTACCAAAAATTTCACATCCTCACGTGGAAATCGGCGGTTGCGGAAGAAATCACCCGCATCGAAACCGGGCTGGAGCGCAAGCGGCGCAAAAAAGCGAAGGGTCTTTTCAAGCGCCTCTTCCGTTCGTGGCGCGACGCCGTGCTGGGCAAAAAAATCCAAATCAACCGGCCAGCGATAGGATCTCCAGAAGTTTCGCTGCCAGTTCCGTGGTCACCGATTCCTAGCGGAGACGAAACCCGTCGCCTTTGATTTGCTCGTTGGCCAACTCAGTCACCATATAAACTGCCAAACTTACAATTAGTAGCGATAGTCCACCAAATGGCAAAGCGAGAAAAGTAGGCTCAAAAAGCCGTCCGCAGCAAATTCTACTTTGGAAATGCATCATTACTGCGGCAGATTGGCGCTTGATGATGTATGAAAAGCTTATCTCGGCGGCGGCGTGCAAACAAGATCAGCAACCCGACGCCCGAGAGCAGAGTGCTGCCCGCTTCTGGAATTCCAATGATGTTGGAATTTAATGTCACTGCGGCGCTACTCGCCAGTGCACGCCCAGTCAATCTAGCGCCACTATTTAGCGTGATGGCGTCAGCTGCAAGAATAGTTCCTACAAAGGTCGAGTCTACGCCCAGCGTCGCCGAGCTACCCACCTGCCAAAATACATTACTGGCCTGAGCTCCACCCGTTAAAATCACATTGCTACCAACACTTGTGGTCAACGTGGATCCCGCTTGAAAGATCCAGACAGCATTAGAATCGCCACCCGCATTCAATGTCAATGTGCCCGAGTTAGAAAAGGAACTCGAATTGTTGTAAACTCCTGTCAAAAGCACCATTCCTGCCAAATCTTGGATGGGGGGAAAAACCAAGGTGGGCGTCCGTCCAGCGGCGTTCAGGATGGCAGCATTAAGATCGAGCTTTGCCTGCTGCGTCACGCTATCTCCAGAGTGATTCACCCCGATTAATAAAGCATTGGCTAATCCTGTAATGGTGATGGTCGGATAAGATCCGATATCTCCAGTAATCTGCATCGTAGCTGGCGTGCCATTGATTACAATTCCCGCACCTGCCAGCGCAGCGAAATCACTGGCCGTTCCGAGATCCACCGTCATCACTGCAGCACGGGCATTCTGCTGAATGTAAATTACTGCAGCTACCAAAGCCATACACGCCCAGGTGGCATGAGACAGCATCAGTCTGCTCTGCTGCATATATAGTAGTTTCATGCCTATAACATGAGTCCAAAATTCAATCCGTCTATGGGATGAACACCTTATAGAGTTGGGCGAAAAATTGATTCCCCTACGCCGCCCACAAACACATAGCACGATTCAATGCTGCCCAATCAAATAGTCACTTGAAGCTCAATGATAAGGTGAAATGATATTGTGGCAGGCAACAATGGTAGGAAAAAAGCAAATTCCTAGCGTTCATTCATTTAGAGATTAATGATCTCCGCTACAGGATTGTATTTGGAAGTTTGAGTAGTTCCAGAATCCGATCGAGGTCGTCGTTACCGTAGTATTCGATTTCGATTTTGCCTTTTTTGACGGAATGGTTGATCCAAACGTGGGTGGCGAGGTGTTCTTGGAGGCGCTTGGTGAGGGCGCGGATATGGATATCGACCTCTTTTGGGGCTGATTTTTTTGGATCGGACTCACCGGAAGGATTACTGAGGAGCGATTGGGTGAGTTTCTCGGCAGCGCGGACGGTGAGCTTGCGGCGGATGATTTGATCGGCAGCGAGTTTCTGAGACTCTGCGTCTTTTAAAGCAAGAATGGCCTTGGCGTGACCGACGGTGATTTGGCCTTGGGCGAGGTGGATTTGGATGTCCTGATGGAGATCGAGTAATCGCATTGCATTGGCGACGGAGGCGCGAGACTTGCCAACTCGGGTGGCGATCTCTTCCTGTTTCATCGTGAATTCTTTCGCAAGGCGGACGTAACCAGCTGCTTCTTCGATCGGATTTAGGTCTTCGCGTTGAAGGTTTTCAATTAATGCCATTTCTAACACATCGCGATCTGATGCGGCGCGTTCGATGACGGGAACGTGAGTGCGTCCGAGTTTTTTGGAAGCTCTCCAACGACGTTCACCAGCGATGAGTTCGTATTTTCCATCAACGAGTCGGCAGATGAGTGGTTGGATGATTCCGTGTTGGCGGATGGAATCCATCAGATCATCTAACGGAGCCTCGATGAATTGATGACGTGGTTGAAGCGGAGAAGGGACAACGTTATCGATGGCGATTTCGCGAACGCGCGGAGATTCATCATTACTTCCGGAAGGATCTTGTCCGGGGAGCGATTGATTTTTTTTGATAAGGGCGCCGAGTCCTTTGCCGAGTGCTGGTTTTGCCATGGGAAGGTGAGTGTGAGTGAAAGTTGAGAGGAGGGGAAGAGGATTTCAGGAAACGCTGAAAAGAAAGTAAAAAAGTGCCCCGTGTGATGTGTAAGTTTTATGAAGCAATCGCCGCGCCGAAATTGAGAATTAAGACGGAATAGTGATTTGAAGGACCGATGTGGCTTCAGTGGCAGTGAGTGGTGAAGCAGATTTTGGCAATAGTATGGTCTGACCCTTGATGTAAATTTGATTAAGTGATCCTGAAATTACAGTGATCATTGAGAAGCGATCGGCTTGTGGATTCGCGATGGTTTCACCAGTGGATAGGTGATGGAGGGTGGTGGTGAAATATGGGCAACTTACTAATGTCTTGCCGACAGGAGTTTCAATTTCAGGTTCGGTATCGTTGAAGTTGATACATGCGAGCGACTCTGCAATATGCAGGTCGCGGGGGTTGCCATTTGAATCTTTGCGATTCCAGTCGAAGACGCGGTAGGTTGTATCGGAGTTTTGCTGAATTTCATGGATGAGAAAGCCTGCGCCGATGGCATGGAGGCGGCCTGATTCGATGAAGATGCAATCACCATTCTCAGGAGTGATCGAGTGGACGACATCAGCAACAGTGCCGTCGGCGATGGCTTGTTCAAAGCTTTCACGAGTCACGCCTTGTTTGAGGCCGATGTATAGTTTGGATCCAAGTGAGGCATTGGCGATAAACCACATTTCGGTTTTGGGTTCACCATTGAATTGTTTGGCGAGGTGTGCAGGGGGATGGACTTGAATGGAGAGATCGTCGGAAGAGTCGAGGATTTTGATGAGGATGGGAAAACGGTAATTTTCAGTGAAATCGATTCCGAAAATTTCTTTGCGATGGTTTTGCCAGAGATCGTGAAGAGATTTTCCAGCGAATTGACCGTCACAGACAATGGATTGAGCGTCTTCGCGGTCAACGATTTCCCAGGCTTCGCCGTAGGACGAATGGGTGTCTGGTAGATCTCGTTGATAGATGGTTTCGAGGTTTCTTCCTCCCCAGATGCGTTGCATGTAAAGCGGTTTGAAAGTGATGGCAGGCATACAGTTTAAATTACGGATGAATTGGAAAATTGGCGAGTTTTCAATAGGCTAATCGAGGATAAAGAGTATTTTCCCGCTGTGAGCTTGGTGCTGTTTTTCGATGGTGAGTGCGGATTTTGTATGAAGTCGGTGCGCTTCGTCTATGAGTATGATGAGAAGGGATTGATTGAATTCGCGCCGTTACAAGGAGAACTTGCGGGTAAATTTGAGCTAAAAGGCTATGCGGAGAAGGGTGGTGGATCGATGGTTATTTTGAGAGAGGAGGATGGGGAAACTTTCACGAAAGGCGATGCACTGTTGGAGTTGGGTAAAACGTTGGGTGGAGTTTTCCGTGTGCTGGCTGTTATGTTTTCGATATTGCCTAAGCGATTGAGAAATGCGGCCTATGATTTGATGGCGAGGAATCGCAATCGTTTGGCGGGAGCTTGTGAGTTGCCAGATGAGGGATTGAGGAAACGGATAAGGGATTAGAAGTTTTCAATCTTCGATAAAGCGATCGAGGGCACGGGCCAGTTCGTCGGAACGTTTGATGTGGTAGATTTCCGAAGGTTGGATGGAGAGGCGTTTTCCGGCGGAGTTTTGGAAATGAATGATGACGGGAGTGGCGCCAGGGTGGCCGGTGAGGTGGTAGTGAATTTCCTCAAGGTCTTTGGAGGTGTGTCGGTGGGTCCAGAGGATGAGTTCGAGCGCGCCGTTAGGATTGTTGGTTTTTTTGGATTTGAGTTCGCTGATGTTGGCTCCAGTCAAGCGGCGGCCACCGGTGCGGTCATCGACTTGGATACCGATTCTGAGTTTAATCATACTGCCGGGTTGGAGGATTCCGGCATCGCGGGCGGGTATGAAGGATTCGGACCAGAGCATGACCTCGCAGGAGCCGGTGAAGTCCTCGACAGTGAGGATGCCAAAAGGTTTTCCGGCTTTGGTCATGCGGGATTCGACCGAGCGGATCATGCCTGCGATGGGGTAACGTTCGCGCGGGTTTTCTATGTCAATTTCATCGATCAATCCGATGCGATTGAATTTATCGGAATCTAGGATGCCACGATATTTATCCAAGGGATGGCCGGTGACGTAGAAACCTAACAGTTCTTTTTCGTGAGCGAGACGGTCGTCTTTGGACCATTCCTCGACAGCATTTACGATGGGTGAATCTTTGCTGGCGGGTGGTGGAGTGAAATCAATGGAGTCGAACAAAGAAGATTGGCCGGAGGCTTTGTCGCGTTGAGTCGCGGAGGCGGAGGCGACGACTTGTTCGAGTCGGGAAAACATGGTTGCACGGTTTTCTCCCGTCCAATCGAGCGCGCCGGCTTTGACGAGGTTTTCCAAAATGCGTTTGTTGATGACTTTGGAATCCAAGCGTGAGGAAAAGTCTTCGAGTGATTTGTAATCTTCGTTGGCGAGGCGTTCGTAGATCGCGGTTTTCATCGCGGCTTCGCCGACGTTTTTGATTGCGGCAAGGCCGTAGCGGATTGCTTTTTTTCCGGATTCGATATCTTCAGGAATGAAGCGCAGATGAGATTTATTAAGGTTTGGGGGGAGGATTTCGATGCCCATGCGATGGCATTCTGCGACAAATACGGTAATTTTATCCGTGTTGTTGACCTCGTTGGAAAGGAGAGCGGACATGAATTCGACTGGATGATTCGCCTTCATGTAGGCGGTCCAGTAAGAGATGTGACCGTAGCAAGCAGAGTGGGATTTGTTGAAACCGTATCCGGCGAAGGCGTTAATTTTATCAAAGATCGTGTTGGCGAGTTTTTCTCCGATGTTGTTGTGAATCTTCGCACCCTCGATGAATTTGACGCGTTCTTTCGCCATCTTTTCGACGTCCTTTTTGCCCATCGCGCGGCGAAGCAAATCGGCGCCACCGAGGGTGTATCCGGCGAGGACTTTGGCGGCGTTTTGCACCTGCTCCTGATAGATCATGACGCCGTAGGTATTGCCGCAAACTTGTTCTAATAATGGATGCTCATAATTGGCTTTCTTGCCTTTTTTAACATCGAGCATCTGATCAATGAACTGCATGGCACCGGGGCGATAAACCGCGATTAAGTCGATAATGTCATCGATACTACGGATCTCGTATTTCTTACAGGTTTCGACCATACCACCGGACTCAAGCTGGAATACACCCATGGTCTCGCCGCGGTTGAGCATGTCAAAAGTGGCTTGGTCATCGAGAGTGACAGTTTCGATATCGAAATCGGGAGTGTGCTTGCGGATGTGTCCCACGGCGTCATGGATCACGGTTAGGTTTTTTAATCCCAAGAAATCCATTTTTAGGAGTCCAACTTCCGTGATCGCGCCCATGTCGTATTGGGTGACGACCTCGCCTTCGTTGCCGCGAGTGAGAGGGATGTGTTCGTCGAGCGGGCGGTCACCGATCACGATGCCTGCTGCGTGGATGCCGACGCTGCGGTTAATACCTTCCAAGCGCAGCGCGTAAGTCCATAAATCTTTGTAGGTGGAAGATGATTCGATCAAGACTCGGAGTTCTTCTTTCGTGTCCCACTCGCCTTGGAGTTTTATGCCGGGTTTGGTCTCGATGATTTTCGCGATGCGGTCGGCTTCGCCATAAGAAATTCCCATCACGCGAGCGACATCGCGGATGACGGATTTCGCGCCCATAGTGCCGTAGGTGATGATGTGAGAAACAGATTTTTCACCGTATTTTTTTCTAACATAATCGATGACTTCGGCGCGGCGCGATTGGCAGAAATCGATATCGACGTCGGGAGGTGAAACGCGTTCTGGGTTGAGGAATCGTTCGAACAAGAGGCCGAACTGGAGCGGGCAAATATTGGTGATGCCCATCGCGTAGGAGGCAAGGGAGCCTGCAGCGGAGCCACGGCCTGGGCCGACGGGAATGTCGTTGTCGCGGGCCCATTGGATGAAGTCTGCGGTGATCAGGAAGTAGGAGGCGAAGCCGAGGGAGTTGATGGTATCGACCTCGTATTTCAAGCGCTCGGCGACTTCGGGAGAGTTGGCTTTTTCTGGGCCGTAGCGTTTCAGGAGTCCCTCTTGGCAGAGTTTCATCATGTATTCCTCACGGGGTGAGCCGTCGGGGGTGGGGAATTGTGGGTATTTTTCTGAGGAAGTTGAGTCTAGTTTGATTGTGACGTTGCAACGCTCGGCGATGCGGAGGGTGTTGTCGCAGGCCTCGGGAATGTCTTTGAAAATCTCGCGCATTTCCTCGGCGGATTTGAAATAAACTTCAGGGGTGTAACGCATGCGGTTTTCATCGATCACCATTGAGCCGGTGCCGATGCAGATCATGACATCGTGAGCTTCGTGATCGGCGCGGTGGAGGAAGTGGACATCGTTCGCGGCGACAACGGGGAGGGAGAGTTGTTTGGCGAGCTCGATGAGTTGGGGGAGGATAGTTTGTTGAGCTTCGAGGCCGTGGTTGTGGAGTTCGACGAAGGTGTTGTCTTGGCCGAAGATGTCGCGGAGTTCTGTTAGAGCTTCGAGGGCTTTGTCGGGTTCGCCTTTCAAGAGCCATTCGTTGACTGGTCCGGAGATACAGCCGGAAAGGCAGATAATGCCTTTGGAGTGAGCGCGTAACAGGTCGCGGTCAACACGGGGTTTGCCGTTATACATTCCGTCGAGATGGCCGATAGAGATGAGTTTGGATAAATTTTCCCAACCTTCGTTTGTTTCTGCTAGAAGTGTTAGATGGGTGGCACTTTTTCGATTGAGGATTTTCTTTTTATCTTCAGCACTACCTGGGGAGAGATAAATTTCACAACCTAGGATAGGTTTGATGCCGGCTTTTTTGCAGGCCTGATAGAAATCGATGGTGCCGTAGAGATTGCCATGATCGGTCATGGCGACGGCAGGCATGCCGAGTTCGGATGCGCGGGCGGCAAGTTCCTTGGTGCGGATCATGCCATCGAGAAGCGAGTAGGCGGTGTGAAGATGGAGATGGACAAAGGAATCAGACATGCGCGTTGGGAGCTTAGCGGGATGCTGGGGAGAGGGAAGCGGATTTGGGAAAATCCTCAATTTTCGCCTCAGTTGGTGCGGTTGGAAAAATAAAGCTGTTGATTTTACTGGCGGTGAGAGCTTGCATGGGTGCCCGCCAGTAGGCGAATCGATCTTATGTCTGAAACTATCACCTCTAAAACTATTTCTGGAACTTCACTTGCGGATATTGAAAAAGCTCAGCCAGCAGTTGATCAATTTCTTGATAAACATCAAATGAAGCTCGTCGCTTTCGTGCTGCTATTGATTGCTGTAGCAGTGGTTTACCTTGTGCAGCGTGAAATTAAGCAGAGCAAAGAACAGACCGCGGGTGCGTTGTTGGTGAGTAAAAACGAGACGGCGGATCTTGAAGGTATTATTAAAAACTATGGTGGCACGGCTGCGGCTGGGAGTTCTAGTATTTTGCTTGCTGAAAAGCAATGGGATGAAGGGAAGCAGGACGATGCGATTGCTACTTTGCGCGGAATTGCCGATACTAAGGAGCCGCATCCTGCTCGTGCCAATGCGGTCGCGAGTCTTGCCACTAAGCTTCTCAAACAAGGAAAAACCAGTGATGCAGAGAAGCTTTTTACTGAGCTTACAGAAGATGAATCTGCAAGCCATTTGGCCGCGTATGCATGGATCTCTCTAGGCGATATCGCCGTCGGAAAAGGAGATCTTGTCGCTGCAGAAAAAGCTTATACGACCGTTGAAAAGGATTTCGCCGAAAGCACCCAGGCGCAGGCCGCGGTGAGTAGGCGCTTATTGACGAAAGCCGCTAATCCAGTGGAAATCGCAGCTCCAATTGTGCTACCAGGCTCAAAAATCATTGATGGTAAGGGAGGTGCCGGGGGCGAACTTGAGATCAAAAATATCGAGGATGCGCTGAAAGCAATCAGTCAAGGAGTTCCGCAATCTAAGCAAATCCCGCTACCAGAAGGAAATGGCGCTGATAAATAAGATTTAGCAGGGGAAACGGATTGACACTTCAGTCCCTAGGAGAATACTTTCGCGCGTGTTTAAAAAAGTCATAGGCCAAGAAGCAAACGAACCGCAAAAATCATTGCAATCCGCCAGTGAGCCGCGTTCATCTATGGAATCCGTCAATTTTGGTGCCGATCGTTCTGTCGCACCGGCACCTAAGCCAGCTGCAAGCACTCGCAACGTTCTTTCTTCTGATGTTGAAATCAAGGGAACCGTAAAGTTTCAGCATGATCTGATTGTCGATGGTAAAATTGAAGGGGATATCCAATCTACAGGCAATCTCACCATTGGCGAAAACGCCAGAATCAAAGCAGAGGTCAAAACAGGATCTGTTATCGTTTACGGTAAAGTTCACGGCAATCTCACCGCAGTGGATCGCGTCGAGCTTAAGTCGAGTGCGGAAGTGGTAGGCGATATCAGAGCAAAAACGCTGATGATTGAAGCTGGCGCTATTTTTGTCGGTAAATCAACGGTTGGAACTCCAACCCAAGTAGCGCCTTCGCAACCTGAGTTGAAGGCTGTTGCAAATCAGTCAGCTTCTACTCAAGCAGCAGTTGTAGAAACCCAGCCATTGCTGGCCGAGAAGTGATTTTTAAATCATCGTTATTTTCATCCAAACTCAGGGAGGATAACCAAGAGTATGGCGGATGATACACCAATGAGTCGCTCTCAAATTCAAGTGACTTGCCCGCATTGTGAGCAAAGTCAAAACGAGCCGTCGATGGTGGTTTCGACCATGTGTCGGGGTTGCGGTCAATACATACGGATTGACGATGCAAAAGCAGTTACTCGCCCAACATACAACACTCGGTTGGCGACATTAGATAGCCCACCAGTTCAACACCCTCCCTTGGCGGCTGAAGTTCCAAAGGCAGAGATCAAGCCAAGCTTTTTCAATAAGATTTTCAAACGGTATATTGATAAGAAGCCGGTGAGGCGCAAATTGAATTGTTATCATTGCAGTCACATATTTGATGTGGTCTCCGATGCTCAATCTACCCAGTGCGCAAAGTGTGGGAGTTACATTAGTCTGCGGGATTACACGATTGACCAAGCATGGCATCGGCGTATTCAAACTCGTGGAAATGTGATCGTGCTCAAAGGCGCTGCAATCACCGGAGTGAATGTGCAATGTCATGATTTATTGGTGCTAGGAGAACTATCGGCTTCCGTTGAATGTTCCGGAAAACTGACGATTCGGAGTCACGGCAAAATTGTGGGAAATGTTCACTGCGATGAGTTGTGCGTTGAGCGAGGAGCGAAAGTTGAATTTCAGGGAGAAGTTAAAGCCCGCACTGCATACATCGATGGTGAGGTGAAAGGTAATATCACCTGCAAGGAAAAGATCATCTTGGAGAGAAAAGCGCGCTTGCAAGGGCTGGCGCGAGCCAGTGGTCTAGTGATGAGAGAAGGCGCGAAACATTCCGGGCTTATGGAAGTTGTCCAATCATCCAGTGAGGATGAGGTCGCGGAAGTCGAAGAAAAATCCCAATAGATTGGCTCTTGCATCTTTTTGTTCTGCCAGAAAGATTGCTGCATGGCAGTTGCGCTTGATTTAAAGGACGAGATTCTGGAACTGAAACGTGCGCGTAAGGCCGTGATTTTGGCGCACAATTATCAGACAGGTGATATCCAAGATGTTGCCGATTACGTTGGAGATTCACTAGGTCTGGCTTATCACGCGAAGGCGACCGATGCCGAAGTCATTGTTTTTTGTGGAGTTCATTTCATGGCTGAAACTGCAAAAATTGTGAATCCGAAGAAAATTGTGGTTCTGCCAGATAAAGATGCGGGCTGCTCTCTCGAGCAAGCGTGTCCGGCAGATCAACTTGAGGCATATTTGCACCAACACGCAGATAAAAATTATTACGTGATCGCTTACATCAATTGCTCTGCAGGAGTAAAAGCCCTTTGCGATGTGATTTGCACCTCGGGCAACGCGGTGAAAATCGTCAACTTAGCACCAAAAGACAGGCCTATTCTGTTTGTTCCAGATGCAAATCTTGGTTCGTGGGTCATGGAGCAAACCGGTCGAAAAATGGATCTCTGGCAGGGATCCTGTTATGTCCACGTAGAGTTCACAAGGGATTCCATCAATCGGATCAAAGCCGAGTATCCGGATGCCTTGGTTGTCGCGCACCCTGAATGCACCCAAGCGGTGAGGTTATTGGCGGATGAAGTTTGCTCGACTGAGCGGATGGTCGATTTTTGTAAAAAGACTGAGGTGAAGAACATCATTGTGGTAACTGAGAGTGGAATGCTCCACCGGTTGAAACGTGAGTGTCCGGATAAAAACCTGATTCCGGGTCCGACGGATCGTTGTGCCTGCGCGGACTGCCGTTACATGAAAATGAACACCATGGAGAAACTACGAAACTGTCTGCGCGATTTGTCTCCAAGGGTGGAAATGGATGAGGAAATCCGTCGTCGTGCTGAAACCCCTTTGCTCAGGATGTTGGAACAATCAAAATAACTGATCGGCGGTTAAAGGCATGCTCGTAAATTGGGTTGCCATCAAATTTCTTTCAGATAATGTATTTATATTGTCATCTAATTTAGACCTTAACCCAAAAATCCCAACAATATGAAAATCCAAATTAAACAGCCTACGCATCGAGGATTCACGCTCGTGGAATTACTCGTCGTCATTGTGATTATCGCCGTTCTTTCCGCGCTAGGTTTTGCTGTTGGTACGGGAGCTCTACAAAAAGCACGTATGGTTACAGCACAATCTTCAGCAACCAATGTTGCGAATGCGGTTGAGGCATTTTACTCGGAGTATCATCTATTGCCTGACCCGACAGGTTCCGCTACGGATGACAATGTCCCTTATTCGACCATCGATTCGAATGGAACCGATCTTTTGGATATTTTATCAGGTTATGAAGATGATTCGGATGACATGCAGAATGATCGCAAAGTGAAATTCTTGTCAGTGAAAGAAGCTGAAAATCCTAAGAAAGGTGGCATTGTATATAATGATGCGGGCACTAATGTGACAGCAATATATGATTCTTGGGGGCAGCCTTTCTTCATGGTTCTCGATTACGATTACGATGGCCGCTTGGTATTCAGACCGAGTACCGCCTACACCTATGAAGCGAAGTTGAACAACAAGCGAGTTGCAGTTTATAGTCTTGGTACAGATGAACCGAACGATGCAAAGCGCAAGCATTTGGTCAAATCTTGGTAATTTTTCACCTTCAACTAATTTTCATATAATATCTTAAAATGAGATGGTTCTTACTTATCGCCACCGTGGTTTCATTAAATTCGTGTAACACCATGATTGGTGTCTGGCGCGACACCAAAGCAGGTTACCACTGGTCCAAAGCAAAGATTCAGAACTCAGGCAGCGGTACGGAGGAAGAATACGGAGCTCCTGTTTACTGATGCGATAAATTCGCTTCCTGTCGCTTGCCAAGTTTGCGGGTAAGGATTAAAACAAAGCCCATGAATCGACCCTTTTTCTGCACTCTCGCACTTGTTTTGCTTTCTGTTGTATCTGTCTGTCAGGCGGAAAAGCCAGCAGAACTCTCCAAAGTTCGTTTAAAGACCAATAAAGGAGATATTGTCATTCAACTTGATGCCGA
>JANPEG010000077.1:0-4488 GCA_031431855.1 Akkermansiaceae bacterium
GCCGCGTGCCAAAGGAAACCGACCGCATCACCGCTGGAGAATGGTCTTTCGAGGTGATGGACATGGACAGCACCCGCGTGGATAAAGTGCTGGCCACAAGGAAAGTTTCCGCTTCGTCGGAGGTTTAAGATCTATCTGAAATATCCGATGCTTTCTTGTTCTTCAACTTTGCGCGGATAATTTCAATGACCATCGGCAAAATGGAGATGCCGATGATTGCGAAAACCACGAGTTCAAAGTTTTCTTTTACGATAGGGAAGCCCCCGAAATACCAACCTGCAGGAAGTAGAGTGCCCACCCAGAGCACCGCGCCGGTGATGTTGAAGAACATGAATTTTTTATAGTCCATGGATCCGGATCCTGCCACGAAGGGGGCGAAGGTGCGGACGATGGGAACAAAACGTGCGATGATGATCGCTTTGCCACCGTAACGCACGAAGAAATCCGAGGTCTTATCGAGATGACTTTGCTTGATGATTCTTGGGAATTTTCTAATCGCCCAACCACTGAATTTATTACCAATCCAATAATTTACGGTATCTCCTAAAATAGCTGCGGCGAGTAGAACGATACCAGCGACCCAAAAATTGATGCCGGAATTTGGATCAGCAGAGATCGCTCCCACCGCGAACAGCAGTGAATCGCCTGGCAGGAAAGGTGTCACCACCAAACCGGTCTCGCAGAAAACGATGAGAAATAACAAGCCATAAACCAACATTCCATATTGGCGCGTGAACTCATTCAAGTGATCCTGCAAATGCAGCATGATATCTAAAAAGTCTTTGAGGATCTGCATAACGGGAGAGTTTGGAATTTAGGAATGAGAATTTTCTTCGTCCTTTTTACCAACAATGAGGGAGGTGATGACTCCCGTGGCAAGAATGGCAAGAATAACGGCGAGAACAGTTAGATTGAATGAATCGCCCAACCAGAGTTTGAGCCATTTAGCAGCGAGCATTTTCACGCCGACCAAAACCAAGATCAGCGAGAGCGCGGGCTTGAGGTAGCGGAATTTACTGATGAGACCAGCTAGGGCGAAATACAACGAGCGCAGGCCGAGGATGGCGAAGACGTTACTGGTGAAAACGAGAAAGGGATCGGCGGTGATGGCGAAGACCGCGGGTATAGAATCGACTGCGAAAATGAGATCGGTCACCTCGACAAGGATCAGCGCAACGGCGAGCGGAGTGAGCAGCCATTTACCGGCAGGTGCGGACTCCACGATGGGATCGGGCTTTGATTCCACACCTGGTTCTGAAGCTTCACGCGACCACTCACTACCGGCTCTGACCATAAAATGCTGGCCGTGAAAATCCCGGGTGATAGGAAAAAATTTGCGTATCCAACGCACCACCGGATTGTTTTCCGGATGCTCTTCTTTTTCTTCCATCACCAACATCTTGATTCCGGTGAAGATCAGGAAAGCTCCGAACACATAGAGAATAGCATGGAAATTCTGCACCAGCACTGAGCCGAGACCGATCATCGCACCGCGCATGAGGAGAGCACCAAGAATACCCCAAAACAAAACGCGGTGTTGGTAACGAGCAGGCACCGCAAGCGAGCTAAACACCATTGCGATCACGAAGATGTTATCCACGCTCAGCGATTTCTCTACCACGTAAGCGGTTAGATATTTCGTCGCCGCTAATTTTCCGGTGTTCACCACTTCATCTACGGCATCGACCGAATTCCCGAGATCGAACCAATGTTGATCGTAAGCGAAATACACTAGGACAGAAAACGACAGGCCGAGAGTAATCCATACTGCGGACCAGCCGAGCGATTCTTTGAAGCCGACGACGTGAGATTTTCGGTGAAAGACTCCCAAATCGAGAGCCAACATTGCAAAAACGAAACCGATAAAAATTACCCATGCCCAAATCATGGGCGGCTTATGGAGGAACTCTGTGCGTATGGCGACTGGAAATTTACCTGAAAAGTAATAATTACCTCGCGGCGCACACGATGTATGCCGGAAAGCGGTCCCATAGATTAACCTTTTCATCGGCTCCCCCTCGCAGTAGTGATTCCTCGGCATGGATGAAGAGAACGAGTCAGGCGAAACCGCCACCGGCCTGAAAATTTGCCATTGGGTGCTGCATCCGCTTTTGATGCTTAGTTCGGCGTTTTGCCTCCTGAGCCTTATCGGCTGGACCGGTGAAGTGACTGGCTGGCAACATTGGTTAACCATGGGGACAGTTTTCGTCTTCGCATTGGAACGCAGTTGGCTGATGTGGAGAGTGAAATCTCGGGGGCAGGAACGTCGGCGTTTGATGCTCCATGAAACGCTGGCCGTGATGGTTTTTCTCGTTTCCTTAGGCTTGATGATAAGCGGGCTGTTTGGCGCGGATTCTCGCTCCACGGGCTGGCATGTGTTTATCCAAATGGGAGTTTTGTTTTCTGGGATCGCATCGATCATTCACCACCAAACCCGC
Source organism: Akkermansiaceae bacterium (assembly GCA_031431855.1). Classification (GTDB taxonomy): domain Bacteria; phylum Verrucomicrobiota; class Verrucomicrobiia; order Verrucomicrobiales; family Akkermansiaceae; genus Luteolibacter. Next base: position 2,439 of record JANPEG010000077.1, read on the forward strand.
CTCACAGCCCGCGCATTTCATCCCGGCATGATGCTGATTGGTTCGTTTTTCGCCATCATTGTTATTGGTACCCTTTTACTTAAAATGCCTCGTTGCGTGCTTCCTGGGGAAACTTGCTCTTGGTTAGACGCTGCCTTCACCAGCACCAGTGCGGTGTGTGTGACGGGTTTGTCTGTGCAGAACACCGCAACCTTTTTCAGCCAGACCGGACAAGTCGTGATCATGATCCTCATCCAAATCGGCGGACTCGGCATCATGACGCTGACATTTTTCGCCGCCGTCGTTTTGTTTGAAGGACTTTCTCTCCATGATCGACTGCTGTTAGGCCGGATGATTTCTGAGAACAGACTTTCGCGGATCGGTAAAACTCTAACATTTATCGTGATATTCACTTTTACCTTTGAGGCCATTGGAGCGGTGGTCCTCTTCTCAGGGATGGATCCCGGAATGGCGTGGAACGAGCGTGCGTTTCACTCCGTCTTCCACGCGGTCTCAGCATTCTGCAACGCTGGATTCTCCACCTTCCCTGATAACCTGGCCAGCGGAGCGCTCAAATCAAACGTGACTTGGCAGGTCATGATCATGCTGCTGATTATAGGCGGCGGGCTTGGCTCGATGGTGGTTGAGGATCTGTGCCAATGGGGTGTTGTACAATACCGGAAAATTTGCGGAAAAGAGTACACTCGTCATCGGCTCCGCATCCATACACGTATCGTGGTTGTCACGACCGGAGTGCTGGTGTTCGGCGGCGGATTCGTGATTATGGCGACTGAGTTTGCTTTGTGGAACGGCCCCGAAAACGGCGGCAAATTCCTCACCGCCATGTTTCACTCCGTCACCGCAAGGACCGCAGGTTTCAACACCGTTTCGATGAGCGCGATCGGCCCGATGACGATCAATGTCCTAATGATTCTCATGATCATCGGTGGTTCGCCCGGCGGCACGGCGGGTGGTATCCGGACCACTGTGGTTGCATTGGGACTCGGTTATTTGTGGAGCCAGCTGCGCATGGGTCGACGCGGCTTGGTCGCTTTTAACCGCACAATTCCCGCCGAGTCAGGAAGCCAGGCCCTAGGCTTGATTCTGCTTGCTGTAATTTGGCTGATTGGAAATTTCATGCTGTTCCAATTCCTTGAAACCGGAAACGGCATTTCTGATACCAAACTTCTTTTCGAGCTGATCAGCGCGTTCGCCACTGTTGGACTATCGATCGATCTAACACCTCTTCTCTCAGACAACGGCAAAACTTTGCTAATCGTAAATATGTTTGTGGGAAGGATCGGCTTGCTGACTGTCATGGCAACTTTAATTCCCCCGGACACACGTCCATCATCAGGAAAACCCCACGAAGATATTCTCCTCAACTAACCTCCATACCATTATGAGATTCTGTATTATAGGCCTTGGAACTTTCGGCACACACCTCTCTCGCCAGCTCAGCCGTGAAGGGCATGAAATTGTAGCTGTTGATAACAATCCCGCACACATCAACCAACTCAAAGACGAAATCGAATTCCTGATCCAAGCGGACTGCACGGATATAAACGCGTTTCACGAAATCCCTATCGATGCCTGCGACGCAGTGATTCTCGCGATTGGCGAGAACTTCGAGGCATCTCTCTCAATTGCCTCCAACGTCCAACAACTCGGCGCAAAGAAAATCATCAGTCGCATCATCAATCCGCTCCACGGACGTTTACTGAAACTTTTAAAAATCGATGACCTCCTGATCCCCGAGGCAATGGCCGCAGCTTGGCTTGCGCGTTCACTCAAATCTCCCGATCTGCTCAACACACTGGACCTGGGCAGCGGATATGAGATCGCTCAAATCATCACGCCAACTCGCATGGTTGGGCTCACTCTCCAAGTCGTTTCATTGCGTGATCAATACGAACTCAACCTCGTTACCATTGGAAAAAGCCGTGGGACATCGGCGTCCGCATCGAGTCAAACCGCGATTCAAAAAGTGCTGGGCATTCCTCAGCCCGACCGCATTTTCGAATCCGACGACATCCTCGTGCTTTTCGGAAAGGGACAAGACGTCCGGCGC
>JANPEG010000078.1:0-72203 GCA_031431855.1 Akkermansiaceae bacterium
AAGGTCTAAGGTCTAAGGTCTAAGGTCTAAGGTCTAAGGTCTAAGGTCTAAGGTCTAAGGTCTAAGGTCTAAGGTCTAAGGTCTAAGGTCTAAGGTCTAAGGTCTAAGGTCTAAGGTCTAAGGTCTAAGGTCTAAGCTAGAATCGCTGGTGCGATTGGGTTAGAGAGTGCTTTTACGAAGGTGTTTTGAGAGTGTTTCTATGGCTCGGCTGAGATTTTCGCTGAAAATTCTCATCTTATCCGCTGTTTCAAAATTCATGTAATTGAGATCTTCTGCCAGATAGAGCATACTGCGCAATTCACCGTTAGAGCCTTTGGCAATATCAAGAAATCTAGCGAAATCTTGGTCAGTCTTGCGCTCAAAACCCTCGGCGATATTGTTCATGACAGAGACTCCGCAACGCTGAATTTGATCTCTAAATCCGAAGTCGCGAGCGGAGATCGAAGCGGAACCGAAAGAATCATAAATGGCATTTGCTTGAATCCTAGCATCTTGCCAGATCCTAAGGTCTTCGAATCGTTTTGCGGTCATTTGGATAATTTGGGGGGTGGGAGGTCTGATGAAGAAGTTGAATGTCGAAGGTCTGAAAGTCTTAGTTAGAATCGCTGGGGTGGCTGGAGAGGTCGAAGGTCTGAAAGTCTAAGGTCTTAGTTAGAATCGCTGGAGCGATTGATTGAAGGGTTGGAACATCGACTTTTGACTTTAGACCTTAAGACTTTTGACAGGTTATTTTTAACTTCGTTAAAAATAACCTTCCTTTTTTCTATCTTCCATGGCGGTTTCGGAGCGTTTGTCGTCGGAGCGGGTGCCGCGTTCGGTTTGGCGTGCTGCGGCGACTTCGGCGATGACTTCGTCGAGGTTGGAGGCGGTGGAACGGACGGCGCCGGTGCAGGTGGCATCGCCGATGGTGCGGAAGCGGACGATTTCTTTGGTTACGGTTTCGTGTTCCTGAGGTTTGAGGAATTCTGTGACACCGAGGAGGGTTCCGTTGCGTTCGAAGATTTCACGCTCGTGAGCGAAGTAGATGGATGGAAGGGGGATTTGTTCGCGTTTGATATACATCCAGATATCCATTTCGGTGAAGTTGGAGAGAGGGAAGACGCGAAAGTGTTCGCCGGGGTTTTTACGGCCGTTGAAGAGGTTCCAGAGTTCTGGGCGTTGGTTTTTGGGGTCCCATTGGCCGAAGTCATCGCGGTGGGAGAAGAAGCGTTCTTTAGCGCGGGCTTTTTCTTCATCGCGGCGTCCGCCACCGAGACAGGCGTCGTATTGATGTTTCTCGATGGTATCGAGGAGGGTGACGGTTTGGAGTTTGTTGCGGGAAGCATTCGGTCCTTTTTCCTCAACGACCCGCCCGGTGTCGATGGATTCTTGGACGTAACCGACAACGAGTGTGGCGCGGAGAAGTTTCACGAATTCATCGCGATAGATCATCGTTTCCTCGAAGTTGTGGCCGGTATCGACGTGGACGAGAGGAAAGGGAGGGCGAGCGGGCCAGAAGGCTTTTTTCGCGAGCCATGCCATGACGATGGAATCTTTACCGCCGGAAAAGAGGAGGGCGGGGTTCTGGAACTGGGCGGCGGTTTCGCGGAGGATGAAAATTGCCTCGGCTTCGAGTTGGTCGAGTTGGGACAAATTATAGTTCATAGGGTGAGGAAGAGGTCGAAAGTCTGAAAGTCCAAGGTCTAAGGTCTAAGGTCTAAGGTCTAAGGTCTAAGCGCGACTGGAGTCGCGCGGTCCATTTAGAGAGTGGGCGGGCGGGGTTTTGGGGGAGATTTGGAGTGAGGTCAAGAAATAATTAGTAAGTTAAGTGGAATACTAATGTATTTAGTCAATTTTATTGTATAGATGCAGGATGTCTAAAGGTCTTAAAGTCAAAGGTCCTAGTTACAATCGCTGGTGCGATTTTTTAGAAAGAGCTGGAACATCGACTTTTGACTTTCGACTTTAAGACTTTCGACTCTTCTCCGACCCTACCTTGTGATTCTCTCGCGAATGGCCTCTACGAGTTCGATGGCGGCGTCTTCAATAGTGAGTTTCTCGGTGTGGAGGGTGAGGTCGGGGTTTTGGGGAGGTTCGAAGGAGTTGTCTCTGCCGGTGAAGTTGGCGATTTCGCCGCGGGCGGCTTTGGCGTAGAGGCCTTTGACGTCGCGTTTTTCGCAGGCTTCGTAGGAGGCTTTGACGAAGACTTCGAAGAGGTTTTGTTCGCCGACGATGCCACGTGCGAGGTCGCGGAGTTCGCCGCGAGGGGTGATGGCGGAGATGAAGACGATGATGCCGTTTTCGACGAGGACTTTGGTGAGCTCAGCGATGCGACGGATGTTTTCGAGTCGGCCTTCATCAGTGAAGCTGAGGTTGGAGTTGAGGCCAGCGCGGAGGTTATCGCCATCGAGGATAATGGTGAAGTGGCCTTGTTGGTGGAGGACGCGTTCGGCGGCGTTGGCGATAGTGGATTTTCCGGATCCGGAAAGGCCGCACATCCAGATGGCGAGACCTTTTTGTTCTAACAGAACTTCCTTATCATGGCGATTGAGGAAGCGGTGATGTTCGGGAAAAATGTTCATCTGAAGAAGAAGTTCCTAGTTCTTGGTTCTTGGTTCTTGGTTGAAATATGAAGAGAGCGAAGCGCTAACTAAGAACTAAGAACCAGGAACAAAATCTTTGTTCATCCTTTGCCTATAACAAATGCTTCGAAGCCGTGTTTGGCTAGGGCTTCGGCTGGGAGGATGGCGCGGCCGTCGAAGACGAAGGCGGGTTTGAGCATGAGATCGTAGAGGCGTGGGAGGTCGAGATCGCGGAACTCGTCCCATTCGGTTAGGGTGGCGAGGGCGTGGGCTTGATTGGCGGCGGCGTAGGGATCGGCGACGATTTCGAGGTTGGTATCGAGGGTTTGTTGGGAGACGCCGACTTCTAACAGGTCGCGATGCATGGTTTCTTTGGAGACGCGCGGATCGTAAACAGCGACGTGGGCGTTTTCTGTTAGGAGATCGCGGACAATGTGGATGGCGGCGGATTCGCGGGTGTCGTTGGTGTCTTTTTTGAAAGCGAAGCCGAGGATGGCGATGCGTTTACTAGAAACGGTGTTGAAGAGGGTTCGGACGATTTTCTCGACGAAGCGGGATTTCTGGTAATCGTTGATTTCGACGACGGAGCGCCAGTAGGCGGCGACCTGTGTGAGGTTGTATGACTCGCAGAGGTAGACGAGGTTGAGGATGTCTTTTTGGAAGCAGGATCCGCCGAAGCCGACGGAGGCTTTGAGGAATTTAGGGCCGATGCGGGAATCGGTCCCGATGGCGCGGGCGACTTCATTGACATCGGCTCCGGTGGCTTCGCAGAGGGCGGAGATGGAGTTGATGGAGGAGATGCGTTGGGCGAGGAAGGCGTTGGCGACGAGCTTCGATAGCTCGGAAGACCAGAGGTTGGTAGTGATGATTTTTTCGCGCGGGACCCAGTTGGCGTAAACGGAGACGAGAGCTTCGAGTGCTTTCTGGCCTTCTGGGGTTTGCTCACCACCGATGAGGATGCGGTCTGGGTTTTCCATGTCGGAGACGGCGGTGCCTTCGGCGAGGAATTCGGGGTTGGAGAGGACTTGGAAGGTGGCGTTGGTGGTGGAGTTCGCTGAGATGATGCGTAGGATCGCGGTGGCGGTTTTGACTGGGATGGTGGATTTCTCGACGATGATTTTATTTCCATGCGAAACTTCTGCGATGAGGCGGGCGGCGGCTTCGATGTAGCGGAGGTCGGCTGCGCGGCCGGCGCCGATGCCGTAGGATTTCGTGGGAGTTCCGACGCAGACAAAAATGAGATCGGCCGCGGCGATGGCGGGTTTGAGATCGGTGGTGAAGTGGAGATTTTTACCGCGGCAAGACTCGACGATTTCTTTGAGGCCGGGTTCGTAGACGGGAAGGGTATCGGAGTTCCAGGCGTCGATGCGGGCTTGGTTCATGTCGCAGACCGTGACTTGGATGTCGGGGCATTTGTTGGCGATCATGGCCATGGTTGGGCCGCCGACGTAGCCGGCGCCGAGGCAGCAGATGGATTTGATTTTCATAAACTTTAAATTTTAAACTCTAAACTTCAAATAAGAGCTTGAGGTGTGGAAAGTTGTGTTATGTGGCTTTTTTGTCAGAGAGGAGACGAAGAGTCAAAGGTCTAAAAGTCGAAGGTCGAAGGTCGAAGGTTGGATTAGAATCGCTGGGGCGATTGGATATTGGAATTGAAAGTCGATGTTCCAGCTTTCCCCTTAGGAATCGCACCAGCGATTCTAGATGCGACTTTCGACTTTTAGACCTTCGACTCCCAGTCAGCTCGGTGATCTTTTAGGGAGTAATAGAGAAAGAGTGAGTTATAGGTTAGATAGCGTTTGAAGAGGCGGCGGGGTTCCATTGCTAGGCGGTAGAGCCATTCGAGGCCGGCTTTTTGTAGGAGGGAGGGAGCTTGTTTGACTTCTCCGGCGTGGAAGGCGAAGGCGGCGCCGATGCCGAAGTAGACGGCGGGGGGTAGGCGGTGTTTGTTTTTAGCGATCCAATGTTCTTGTTTCGGGCAACCGAGGCCGACCCATACGAGGTTGGCGCGAGAGTCGCGGATGGACTGGATGATGGATTCGGTTTCTGTTTCCGGCCAATTACCGAAGGGTGGGGAGTAGGTGCCGGCGAGGATTGTGTAAGGAAATTCTTTAGAGAAACGCTGCTTCAGTAATTCGAGGGTGCTGGGTTTTCCGCCGAGGAGAAAATGACGATAGGGGGAGTTAGGGGTGTTGGTAGCCTCGATGGTTTTGAGCATCAGGGTGGGGCCGTAGACGCGCTCTGTTAGTTTTTCTTCGGGTGGGAGTTGGGCGTTGAGAGACCAGATTAGCGGCATGCCGTCTGGGGTGATGAGATCGAATTTTTGGATTGCTTCGAAAAATTTCGGATCGTGGCGTGAGAGTGCGGCGACGTGAGTGTTGGCGGCTTCAACAGCGTAGGGGATATCTGCAGCGGAGGCCTTTTCCAGGAGCCATGCGATCGCGCCAGTGTAGTCGGTGACGGCGATGGTGAGGCCGATGACGGATTTAAATTTCAAACTTTAAACTTTAAATTTTAAATCTCAATACAGATAGGTCTTACAAGTCCTATATGACCTATCGCTGTGTTCGCTACTCTCGAGAGACGTTAACCGAGTGTCCATGGAGTTTCAGGAGCGCGTGTTGGCGGGCGGTGTCTAGGTCTGAGGCGACCATTTCTGCGCACATTTCTTCGACGGTGATTTCTGGGGTCCAGCCGAGTTTTTGTTTGGCTTTAGTGGGATCGCCGAGGAGGGTTTCGACTTCTGCGGGGCGGAAGTAGCGAGGGTCGACGCGGACGATGATGTCACCGAATTTTGCGGAGGGGGCTTTTTTGGGATCGGTGATGGCGGAGATGGTTGCGATTTCATCGACCCCGGAGCCGGAGAAGGCGAGTTCGATGCCGGCTTGTTGGGCGGACATGTCGACAAACTCTCTAACAGAAATTTGTTTACCGGTGGCGATGACGAAGTCGTCGGGTTGATCTTGTTGGAGCATCATCCATTGCATGCGGACGTAATCTTTGGCGTGACCCCAATCGCGGAGGGCATCCATGTTTCCGAGGAATAAGCATTTCTCGAGGCCTTGGGCGATGTTGGCGATGGCGCGGGTGATTTTACGGGTGACGAAGGTCTCGCCCCGGCGTGGGGACTCGTGATTGAAGAGGATGCCGTTGCAAGCATACATGCCGTAGGCTTCGCGATAGTTTACGGTGATCCAGTATGCATACATTTTTGCGACCCCGTATGGAGAACGCGGGTGGAAGGGGGTGGTTTCAGTTTGAGGGATTTCTTGGACTAGACCGTAAAGTTCTGAAGTTGAGGCTTGGTAAAAGCGGGTTTTCTTTTCGAGGCCTAGGAAACGGATGGCTTCTAACAGGCGGAGGGTGCCGATGGCATCGACATCTGCGGTGTATTCTGGTGCTTCAAAAGAGACAGCGACGTGGGATTGGGCACCGAGGTTGTAAACTTCGTCTGGTTGGACCTCAGAGATGATGCGGGTGAGATTGGATGAATCTGTTAGGTCGCCGTAGTGAAGTTTGAAACGAGAATGTTCGATATGCGGATCTTCGTAGATGTGATCGATCCGTTGGGTGTTGAACAGGGAGGCACGGCGTTTGATTCCGTGAACTTCGTAGCCTTTTTCGAGAAGGAATTCTGCGAGGTAGGAGCCGTCTTGTCCGGTGATGCCGGTTATTAATGCTTTTTTCATGAGATTTTGTAGTTACAAGGTCGGATTATTAAGAAGTCGAAGGTCGGATGAAGAAGTCGAAAGTCGAAGGTCGAAAGATTTATTTATCTAACCGCACCAGCGGTTCTGGCTATGACTTTCAGACTTTGGACTTTTAGACTTCTTACAGTCTGGCTTCGCCAGATTGTAGGGAAGCGAGGAAGTCTTGATAAGCTTCGGTGAGGCCTTTTTCGAATGGAATTTTGGGTGACCAGCCGGTGGATTGGATGAGGGAGATATCGAGGAGTTTTTTCGGGGTACCGTCGGGTTTGGTGGGGTCGGTTAGAATTTGGCCGGTGTAGCCGATAGTTTGGGCGATGAGTTTGGCGAGGTCGAGGATGGAGAGATCGGTGCCGGTTCCGACGTTGACCCAATCGGGTGGATTTTCGAGGGAGAGGAGGTGGAAGCAGGCATCTGCGAGGTCGTCGGTGTGAAGGAATTCGCGGTGGGGTGTGCCGGTTCCCCAGATGGTGACTGATGGGGCGTTGTTTTGTTTGGCTTCGTGGAAGCGGCGGATGAGGGCGGGTATGACGTGGGAGTTTTCCGCGTGGTAGTTATCGCCGGGGCCGTAGAGGTTGGTGGGCATAGCGGAGTGGTAGAGCAGGCCGTGTTGGGCGCGATAGTGCTGGCACATTTTGAGACCGGCGATTTTTGCGATGGCGTAGGCTTCGTTGGTGGTTTCTAACGGGGAAGTGAGCAAACAACTTTCCGGCATGGGTTGGGGGGCGTGTTTCGGATAGATGCAGGAGGAGCCGAGGAAGAGCACGCGCGGGATTTTGGCATGGCGGGAGCCTTCGATGAGGTTGGTGGCGATGGCGAGATTTTCGTAGATGAAATCGGCCGGATAGGTGGAGTTTGCGTGGATACCACCGACTTTTGCTGCGGCGATGATGACTGTGTCAGGTTGGTTTTGTTTGAGGAAATTGAAGACGTCCTGTTGAGAGGTGAGGTCGAGCTGGGAGCGGGAGGCGGTGAGGGTTTCGATATTGAGGGCGGTGGCTCGGCGGAGTAGAGCTGAGCCGACCATGCCGCGATGGCCTGTAATAAAAATTTTCATAGAAATTTTTTTAATTTTCAAAATTCAAATTTCAAGATTCAAAAAAGAAGGAAGAGTTCTTGGTTCTTTGAGATTTGGAATTTGGAATTTGAGATTTAGAGACGCTGCCGCCCTTGGTTGATTCTTTCGATTTGGAAAGAAAACCTATGAGGGTGGATATGGGGTGATTGGGTTGCCCTAGGAATAGGTGGGGCGGTTTGTTAGAAGACTGGGATGGGTTTGTTGGGGAGGAGGATGGAGAAGAGGTCGAGGCTGACAGGTTGGATTTGGCCGAGGAATTCGAGGAGGATTTTGACGCGTTCCGTGGCGGGGGCGACTTCTTGGATGGTGCCTATCATGCCTTGGAAAGGGCCGTTTGCGATTTCCACTTCATCGCCGATGGCGAGGTTGGGGGATACGGTGATGAGTTCTTTTTCGTCGCTGGATTGTTGGTGAACTTGCTCGATGAGGGAGGTCACGAAAGTTTCCGGGACGTGAGGGATTTCCGAGCCAAAGCGGACGAGTCCGCGGACGCCTTGGCAGAAGGTGACCGCGCGCTCCATCTCTTGTAGGTTGAATTTGGCGAGAATGTAGCCGGGGAAGAGGGGTTCGAGCCACCAGATTTTCCCACGGCGTGTGGCTTTGCGATATTTAATGCGAGGGCAGAAGACTTCGATACCTTCCAATTCACGGAGGTGCTTGGCGGCGATGTGTTCGCGCTTGGTTTGGGTGCGAACGCAGAACCATTCAGGTGATGTGGTGGTTGATGTGATCATTGTCCGAGGATTTTTTGGAGTATGGGCAGGACTTGTCTGCCGCGTTTCATCCATGATTCGAGACGTTCGAGTCGCTCGTCAAAGAACGCACGCTCGGTTGGATCGCTGCTGAGTGCAGCGGTTTCATTGAGTTGTTGAAGTTTGGATTTTCCGCTGTCGAGGTGAGGGCGGATTTGCTCGCGGATGAAACCGCCGACGAGGCGTTTTAGTTCGGTGGCGGGTTCGTAGTAGGTGCGGCGATCGTTGATGTTTTCAGCCTCGCGGACGGCACCGAGGGTTTTTAAGGTTCGTAGGCCTTGGCTGGCGGAGCCTTTCGAGATGCCGAGTTTTTGAACAAGGTCATCCAATGAAAGAGGTTCGGAGGAGATGAAAAGTAAGCCGTAAATTTCTCCTATAGAGCGGGGTAGGCCTAGGACACGAACGCCATCGACAAAAAAGTCCACCACCTGTTGCTGAATGGAGCTGAGGTTTTCGCTTTGGGTTTTGGAGGCGGGTGAATCCATGCCCCATAAATAGGGGGTCGTGGGATTTGTTCAAGTTTTTTTGAACAGTCTAAGTATGATAAAATAAGTCATATAGGACTTATGGGACCTATTTCTCAATTCTACGGTCGAGTGGGCCACTCGACCCTACCTTTTTTGGGGCTACAGCATGTCTCTGGTGACGATGTAGTTGGCGGCGCAGCGGGGGCATTGGACGGTGATGTGGTTGGCGTCGAGGAAGAGTTCGTCGGGTTTTTCGCGCCAGCCGCCGAGGATGGGGAGGATGCGGTCGAGGGTGCAGCCGCAGTAGAAACGGAAGGGGCGGGTTTCGAGGAGGTTGGTTTCCTCGTTTTCTTGGATTTTTTCGACGTCGGTGGTGGTCAGAGCGGCGAGCCATTCGAGGTCAGCGTCTGGTTGTGCGGTGATGAGGACGTAGTTTTCATCTTCTAGCCGAAAGGCGCGAGCGGGGCGTTGTTCGGATTGATCGTAGAATTGGGAGACCCATGAGACGGGATCGCGTCCATCGACTTCGAGGGTGGACATGCGAGGTTCGCGGGAGTTTTCGGTTGTGGTTTGAGAGTAGAAAAAATTGCGATCCGGCTCGCGAATATTTTCAGTGAAGATGCGACCGGTGATGCTTGCGTCGTTAGAAGAACCGGTGACGAAGAGGTTGATGCGAGGGGCGCGGAGGTTGGCGGTCCATGCGGTGGTTTCGTTCCATGGGCGCGCGGTGAGGTGAAGTGTTAGAACGGCTAGGGCGTCTTTGAGCATGGCATCGAGTTCGCCGGGATAGCGGATGGAATGCTCCATGAGGTGGAGGTAGTAATCCGTGTAGATGCCGGTGAATTGGCCGCGAAGCATGAGGCAGTTGCGGTGACGAACGAAGATAGATTCGATTTTGGTGAAGTCTTCGGGCTGCATGCGGAAAAACTTTAAGTTTCAAATCTCAAATCTCAATGAAGAGCAGGTTAAGACCATTTGCTTCTTCGTTGGAGTTTAGAATTTAAGATTTAGAGTTTTATGCTCCTGGGAGTTCGATGAAGCCTTCGAGTTTGCGGATACGGGTAGGGTGACGCATTTTGCGGAGGGCTTTGGCTTCGATCTGGCGGATCCGTTCGCGGGTGACTTGGAACTGGCGGCCGACTTCTTCGAGGGTGCGGGAGTATCCGTCTTTGAGGCCGAAGCGTTGTTCGAGGACTTCGCGTTCGCGTTCTGTTAGAGTGTCGAGAACGTCTTTGATTTTGTCTTTCAACATTGAGAAGCCGGCTTCTTCCATCGGGTTGTCGGCGGCTTTATCTTCGATGAAATCTCCGAACGAGGTGTCGTCGGAATCGCCCACAGGAGCTTGGAGGGAGATTGGTTGTTGAGCCATTTTGAGAACGGCGCGGACGCGTTCGACGGGAAGGTGGATTTCCTCGGCGATTTCTTCTGGGGAAGGTTCGCGGCCGTATTCTTGGACGAGCTGTTTCTGGACGCGCATCAGTTTGTTGATCGTTTCGATCATGTGGACTGGGATGCGGATCGTGCGAGCTTGGTCGGCGATGGAGCGGGTGATGGCTTGGCGGATCCACCAAGTGGCGTAGGTGGAGAATTTGTAACCGCGGCGGTATTCGAATTTTTCGACGGCTTTCATGAGGCCCATGTTGCCTTCTTGGATGAGGTCGAGGAAGGAGAGTCCGCGGTTGGTGTATTTCTTGGCGATGGAAATAACGAGACGAAGGTTGGCTTCGACCATTTCGGTTTTCGCTTTGAGAGCGGATTTCATCCAGAGTCGAAGGTCTTTGTAGGCGGGTTCGAAAGTGTCATCGTTCAGCCAGCAACGTTGTTGGACTTCACGCATTTTGGTGGTGAATTCCTTGTCGGTCGGATGGGTTTTGAGGCGGCGTTGGTATTTCCAGAAGTTCTGGACGTATTCTTCAACTTGTTCGCAGAAGTCCTCGATAACTTTTTGTTTGTAGTAAAAACGGACGTAGATGCGGTGCATCGAAGCGAGATTTTTCTCGAAGGTTTCTTCGAGCTTTTTCTTGCCGCGTGGGGCTTTGCCGGCGAGTTGGCGGAAGATGTTGTCGTTTTCCTCGTGGAGTAGTTTGAGTTGATCGCAAAGTTTCTGAAGGCCTTTCATGTAGCGCTCGCGGGACTCGATTTTTTTATCGAGGATGACGCGGTCGAAGCGCTCTTTGCCTTTGTTGAGTTTGTCGGCGAGTTCGAGGTATAGCTCGGTGATGAAACCAAAGCGGTGAAGATTTTTAGAAACTTCGATTTCTGCGTCTTCGATGCGTTTTGAGATTTCGACTTCTTGTTCGCGGGTGAGCAAGGGGACTTGGCCCATTTGCTTTAGATACATGCGGACGGGGTCGTCTAAGATGTCAAGTTTTTGGTCGGCTTTGACTTCTTCTTCTTCGCCATCGCCTTCATCGCGCTTTTTGTCTTTGAAGCGGTCGACTTCTGAAGCGTCGATGATATCGAACTCCATGTTGCGGAGGCGTTCCATGATGGCCTCGACGTCATCGGGATCGACGAGGTCGTTGGGGAGGATTTCGTTGATATCGTCGTAGGTGAGATATTCCTGTTCCTTGGCGAGTTTGATGAGCTCGCGGATTTTTTCTTGGATCTCCGGGGTATCGATCCGGCGTTTCGGATCTTTTTTGGAGGGTTTGATTTCTTTGTTTGCGCCGGGTTGTGAGGCGGCGAGGATTTCGGCGATCGTCTGTTTCGCTTTTGAGGCGGGTTTGTCAGAGGATTTTTTCTCGGGAGCTTTTGGAGCAGGAGCGGCAGGTTTTACGGCTGTGGTTTTTTTCTCAGGAGCTGCGGGTTTTGTAGCTGCGGCTTTGGCGGGAGGATTTACGATTGCGGCCTTTTTTTCAGGAACTGCAGTTTTTGCAGCGGGTTTTACAACAGTTTTTACAACAGTTTTTGCTGAAGGTTTAGCAACTGGCTTGGCAGTAGTTTTTGAGACAGGTTTGGAAATTTTTGCGGTAGCGGCTTTCGGTACAGGGGCAGCAGGTTTTTTCGCGGCAACTTTTTTCACTTCCGCTGGCTTGGATGCCTTAGGTTTGGCGATTGGTTTCGCAATTGGTTTCGCGACTTTCTTAGGGCTGGTTTTGATCGGCTTGGCTTTTGACACGGGTTTCGCGGTCGGTTTAGCGGCTGATTTTTTGGCGGAAGTTTTAGAGGGCATAAGTAGCTTTACTGCTGAGGAACGAGGTATATGGAGACAATTCACCCATTAGATGGGCACGCGCGAAAAATCGCGGGCGGGCGGAATGAAGAGGGCAAAGGGCGGGGCGTCAAGTCCTTTGTTTTGGGAAGAAGTTGTCAGTGATTAGTGATCAGTGATCAGTGAAGAGATGAATCACTGTGAATGAACGAACCGACATTTAATCTTTCGAGGCTGTTTGAAGCAGATTCAGGCGTTCTAGGGCCGCTCCGGATTGGATGGCTTCGCGGGCGATTTCGATGGCGTCATCGATGTGATCGGCTAGGCCGGCGCAGGCAATGGCGGCGGCAGAGTTGAGGAGGACGATGTCGAGTTTGGGTCCGGTTTCTTTTCCGGAGAGGATGTTTTCGAGGATGATGGCGTTGTGTTTGGCATCGCCGCCTTTGAGGTCTTCGATGAGGGCTTTGCGGAAGCCGAAGTCTTCGGGGGTAATTTCTTCGTCTTCTAGGTCTTGGTAAGAGCCTGCTTTACAGATGCGGGTAGAGCCCATGAGGGAAATTTCATCGACGCTGCGTCCGCACGAGGCTTTTCCACTGACGACCCATGCGCTTTCGCGACCGAGGCATTGGAGGATTTCGGCGAAGGTGGAGCAGAGGGTTTCATCGCTGACGCCGACGAGTTGGCATTGAGGTCGAGCGGGATTGAGGAGGGGGCCGATGAGATTGAAGATCGTGCGGTGGCCGCCGGCAGCGAGGTTTTTCCGGACTTGGGCGACGGCTTTGAAGGCGGGGTGATAATTGGGGGCGAAGAGGAAACCTACGCCTGCGGTTTCGATGCAGTGGCGGAAATGCTCGGGTGGGAGATCGATGCGTATGCCGAGGGCTTCGAGGACATCTGCGCCGCCGGACTTGGAGGTGATGCCGCGATTGCCGTGTTTGACGACGATGGCTCCAGCGGCAGCGGCGACGAACATGGAAGTGGTGGAGATATTGAAGAGATCTAACTGATCGCCGCCGGTTCCGCAGACATCAAGTGTGGGACCTGGAAGATCAAGGTCATGGATCATGGGGTCGACTGCGTGTTCGAGGAAGGCCTCGACGAAGCCGGCGATTTCAGCGGGGGACTCGCCTTTTTTTGCTAGGGCGAGGAGAAGGGCTTCTTTTTTTTCATCGGCTACAGATGGGTCGAGCAAGAGATTGGCTGCGACATCGATTTCGCGGGGGGCTAAGTCGTCGCCGTTTTCGAGATGAGAGATGAGTGCGTTCATAGGGCGAGCCTAACTTTTAAATTCAACATCTGAAATCTTAAAATTGTGTTTTAAAATCGTTTCTGGAAAATCCCTGCGGGTGATTTGATTGTTGGGGCAAGATTCCCCAACAACGGCCTGAGGTTGGAATCCTCGGCCACGAGAGATGCGGTCGATATTCCTCGTTGTGCCTAGAGATTGAGAATGAAGGTGGCGGTGGTGAAATAGATGACCATGCCTGAGACATCGACAGTGGAGGCGAGGGAGGGAGAGGAGACGACGGCTGGGTCGAGATCGCAGGCTCGGGCGGCGATGGGGAGCATGGCACCGAGGAGGGTGGCGGAGAGGACTTGAAGTGTTAGAGCGGAGCTGACGGCGAGGGAGAGTTTGAAGAAAGAGAAATCGGGAGCGGCGGTGAGGTGGAGGTAGGGGAGGATGAATGTGATGAAAGCGGCCATGCAGATGCCGAGGGTGAGACCTAGGAAAAGGCCGATGCGGATTTCTTTCCATGCGATGCGGAAGAGAGTGCCTTTATCGATTTCGCCGAGGGCGAGGGCGCGGATGACCATGGTGGCGGATTGTCCGCCGGAGTTACCGCCAGCAGCGACGACCATGGGCAGGAAGAGTGAGAGGACGAAGGCTTTCTCGAGGGTTTCTGAGAAACGAAACATGACGTATCCGGATGCGATGGAGAGGAAAGCTAATCCAACCAGCCAGTTTACACGACGGCGGAAATGGCTGACGGCACTGGTGTTCAAATACGAGAGTTCATTTTGTTCTCCACCGATACCTGCGAGTTTTTCGATATCCTCGGTGGATTCTTCCTGGAGAATTTCGAGAGCGTCGTCGTAGGTGATGACGCCGAGGAGGTGATGAAATTCATCTACGACAGGGAGGACGACGAGGTCGTATTTGGAAAGGGTTCGAGCGGCTTCTTCTTGGTCGGCGGTGGCGAGGATGAATTCATCGGCGTCCTCCATGATGTCGCGGATGGGAGTGTCCCAGGTTTCGAAGGCGAGGTCGCGGAGGCGAATTTTACCTTCGAGTCGGCCTTGGACATCGACGACAAAAATGCGTGCGAGAGTTTCCGCGTCTTCACGATCGCGGCGAAGGACGGCGATGGCTTGTTTCACCGTCATGTCTGCGGTGATACGGCCGACATGGGTGGTCATGCGTCCGCCGGCGGTGTCTTCTTCGTATTTGAGAAGATTTTTGGTGAGTTCTTTGTCGCGGGGGCCGAGCAGGGAGAAGAAGCGGACTTGGGCTTCTTCGGAAACGACTTGGAAGATATCGACGCGGTCGTCGTCGGAGAGGTTGCTGAGGAGGAAACGGAGTTGAGCGGGTTTGAAGTGGCCGAGGGCATCTTCGATCAGCGTGTAAGGAAGTTCCGCGACCACATCGGTGGCGAGTTCGGGTCCGATGGTTTTGAAAAAGAAGTCGCGCTCGTCGTCGTCAAGGTTTTGGTAGAGTTCTGCGAGGTCGGCGTAATGGGCGTCGTGAGCGGCCGCGAGAAGGGCCGAAGGGTCCTCCGCATCAATCGCGAGTTTGATCAAATCGATCGGGTCCATGTCTTCATTGTCCGGCACGCGCGGAGCGTGGGGGAAGGAGATTGGGAGGTAAATGCAGAAATGTCCTAGATTGAAACGTTGCAATAAGTGTTCATTTGAGCCATATTTCTGGGCGTGGCAGAAAATGTGTTAGCTAAAGGATTATTAAAAACGCCGGGAGCGGCGTTGAAGGAGCATTTTGGATTTTCGAAGTTTCTCGATGGGCAGGAGGAAGTGATTTCGGAAATTGTATCTGGAAGAGATGGTTTGGTGGTGATGCCGACAGGTGGGGGGAAGTCGTTATGTTTTCAGATTCCGGCGTTGTGTTTTCCGGGGGTGACATTGGTGATCTCGCCGTTGATTGCGTTGATGAAGGATCAGGTGGATGCGTTGGTGGCGCGTGGGATTGGTGCGACCTTGATTAACTCGACCCTTACATGGCCGGAGCAGAAAGAACGGTTGGATGGGATGCGGCGTGGGGAATATAAATTGGTCTATGTTGCGCCGGAGAGGTTTCGGGCGGAGAGTTTTTTGCGGGCGTTGGAAGGGGTGGAGATTTCGTTATTTGCGATTGATGAGGCGCACTGCCTTTCGCAATGGGGGCATGATTTTCGGCCGGATTACATGCGGCTTGGAAAGTCGTTAGAAAAAATTGGCAGGCCGCAATGTGTAGCGTTGACAGCTACGGCGACGCCGATTGTTAGGCAGGATATTTTGACGGTGCTAGGCTTGCGTGAGCCGTTTGAGCGGGTGAGTGGTTTTTCCCGACCGAATCTTTCGTTAGCTATTACGGCGGTGGATAAGACGTCGCACAAAGATGAGCGGATTAAAGCCATCATTTCCGCACACAAGACAGGCATTATTTATTGCGCGACGCGGAAAAAAGTGGATCTTGTTTCTGAGACTTTGGCGAGTTGGGGAGTGAATTGCGTTTCTTATCATGGTGGGATGACGGATCAGGAGCGGGTGAAAGCGCAGGAAATTTTCATTTCAAAAAAAGTCGGTATCGCGGTGGCGACGAATGCGTTTGGAATGGGGATCGATAGGGGTGATGTGAGGTTTGTGATTCATTATGAAATTCCCGGGAGTGTGGAGGCATATTATCAAGAGGCGGGTCGTGCTGGGCGCGATGGTGAGGCGGCGGTGTGTGAGTTGTTGTTTAATTATGCTGACACTCGGACACAGGAATTTTTCATCGATGGAGCGAATCCATCTGCGGTGACCGTGAGGCAGATTTATCAATATTTACTGAACGAAGCGGACGAAAATCACGAGGTTTTCCGGACTTTAGAAGAGATGGCGGATCATGCAGATGTGAAAAACTCGATGGCGGTGGGGAGTGCGTTGGCGATTCTGGCGCGTGGGCGATTTATCGAGAGATTTGATGTGCAGGGAAAACGGATGCGCGGCACGCGTTTGTTACAACCGAATCTTCTAACAAGAGATATCGCTCTTGATGAAGAGGCGATGGAGAAAAAGGATGCGCGGGATAGAGAGAAACTGCGAGCGATGGTGGAGATGTGTTACGCGCGGACGTGTCGCCAGCAATGGATTTTGAATTATTTCGGTGAGGCGGACGCGGAAACCTGCGGGAATTGTGATGTGTGTCGTGAGCGCAGTGCTGGAGATTACCGTAAGCCGAATGCAGAAGAAAAGCTCTTGGTACAGAAGGCATTGGCGGGGGTTGCGCGGATGTCGCAGCGTAACAGTTCGGGCTGGGAGGGAAGGTATGGGCGGGGTCGGATCATTCAGATGCTTTCAGGAAGTAAATCGCAGGAAATTTTAAATAATCGATTAGATCAACTGACGACGTATGGAATTTTAGCGGATAAAAGCACGGGGTATCTGAATGCTTTGTTTCGTTCGATGGCGGAGGAGGGTTTGGTGATTACGCAGACGGGCGAGTATCCGCTGATGACACTTTCGGATAAGGGTGAGTTGGTGATGAGAGGTGAGTCCGAATATGAACTGCGCTGGCCTGATGAGGTGGTAAAGCCGCAGGGATTGCAGGAAAAGGATTTTGATCCGCAGCTTTTCTCGATGTTGAAAGACCTTAGGCTTAAGATGTCCAAGCAAGCGGGAGTTCCTCCATACGTGGTGTTTTCTAATAAAGTTTTAGAATCACTCACGAAATACATGCCGACAAGTAATGAGCAAGCTTTGGAGATTCCGGGGATCGGTGAGGGAAAGGCAGGAAGTTATCTACCTGCGTTTTTAGAAATGATACGAACATTTCGCTCGATGAAATGAAGACTACTCCGGCGGAGTCTCGACGATGATTGCCCGTTTGGGATCGGTGGGATCGGTGGGATCGGTGGGATCGGTGGGATCGGTGGGATCGGTGGGATCGGTGGGATCGGTGGGATCGGTGGGATCGGTGGGATCGGTGGGATCGGTTTGCTCTGTTTGAGAGTGTTCGGAATCTAGTTTTTCGTAGATTTTTACTCCAGTCCAGATGACAGCTAGAGAGATGAGGAGAATCCAGATGGATCCCCAGAAGCTGCTCATGTCTTTTTCTTTGCCGCTGTCATTTGAGAAATCTGAGGGTGTTTCTGGACCACCGAGGATGGATTCTACGGCGTCGGAATCGATCATGACAGCTGGCATAAAATCAGCCAGCCAGGGCTCGACATTGGCGCCTATGGATTCGCCGTATTGCTTAAGGAAACTACGGGCGTAAAGTGGGCTAGTGAAGAAGCCGAAGTTCTCAGCTTCGAGAGCCTCGATTACGGGTCGGGGAATTTTGGCGCGGGTAGAAATATCCTCGATGGTGGTGCCAGAGGCTTCGCGCGATTTTCGTAGTAGATCTCCCAGACTTTCGTGCATTCTACATTCGGATACAGGAAAGCTCACTTTGTAATGGTTTGCAAGACATGTCGCAGCTTATTTCCAAGAGTTTCGTATTGTTGCGCTATTGACCTTGACTGGGTGCTGCGTCTGTAGACCCTATCTCGCGACATCCAATTCATTATGACCCCGCAAACTATTCTACTATCTGGTGCTAGATCGATCTTGATTCGATTTTCTATAATCACTCTTTTCATCCTAGTGTCATCCACAGGAGTGATTTTTGCGCAGAATTTTGAGGGGAAAAAGATCAGTGACGTTTCGATTAGCTATGTGGGATCTAAGACTGTGGACGAGGCAAGATTGCGTAACTTGATGGTGACGAAGGCTGGGACCATTTATCGCGCTGAAAATTTGGACAATGATATCAAGACTTTGTTTGAGTCTGGCTTAATTGATAACGTCAAGTTTCTTGCGGAATCTGCCGGAGAGGGTGTCCGGGTTATTGCTGAAGTGCAGACGCGTCCAGCCATCAATGGAGTTGGATTTGTCGGAAATTCTATTTTCTCCGAACAGAAGCTCGCCAAGGAGACCAAGCTGAAATCAGGCGGTACAATGAGTGATGCGGAAATTCTCGAAGCGCGTCAGAATCTTGAGAAGTATTATCAGGGCCATGGCTATCCGGATGTTTTGATTTCACATCGGACTCAAGAGACTGGGCAAGCAGGTTTGGCGGATTTGATTTTTGTGATCGATGAAGGAGTGAAGAACGAAGTTCGCAAGATTCGTTTTGAGGGTAATACAATCTTTACCACTGCGGAGTTGAAAAAGGAGATGAAAACGAAGGAAAAGGGTTGGTTCTCATGGCTGACTAAATCCGGTCGTTTTGAATCTACGGCATTGGATGAGGATCTGGATGCGGTGTTAGATTATTATCGTAGTAAAGGCTATCTGCGTGTGAGTAGTCCTGGGATCCGTCGTGACCCAGTGAAAGACGGTCGTGTGGATCTTGTAATTCCGATTTCTGAGGGAGAAAAATATACTGTTACTGGAACTAGCTTTGGAGCAATGTCGGTGTTTAAATCCGAGGAGCTTTATCCCTCGATGACCTTGAATGGAGGCGATGCTTATTCGTCTACGAAAATGCGTGAGGATATTAAAACGATCCGTAGTTTCTATGGTTCACGTGGTTATGCTGATGTGGTCGTGACTCCGGATATTAAAGATGCGGGTCCGAATCAGGTTTCCATCAAGTATCAGATCACTGAGGGTTCCCGTTATCGTGTTGGACGTGTGAACATTCAAGGTAACTCGAAAACGCAAGATAAAGTGATTCGCCGTGAGGTTCCGCTGAAGCCGGGAGATTGGTTCAACACAGTAGAACTTGAGACAACCAAGGCTCGTCTGCAAAACCTTCAATACTTCAGTGATGTCCAAGCGAATGGTTCACCAGGAGGTAGCGGGTATCGCGATATTGATGTTCTGGTTGAAGAACGCAACACGGGTTCCGTGGGTGTGGGTGTTGGTTTCAGTTCTATTGATAACGTGGTGGGTTTCCTCACACTTGAACAAACGAATTTTGATATCATGAACCCATGGAATTTTACGGGTGGTGGTCAGCGTTTCGGAATGAACCTGCGCGCTGGTTCGGAGCGTAGTGAATTCAGCCTGTCGCTAGTTGAGCCATGGTTCATGGATCGTAAGCTCTCACTGGGTGGCGAACTTTTCTATCGTCAGTCATCTTTTTTCAGTGATGTCTATGATCAGACCAATGCCGGAGCTTCGATTTTCCTCCGTAAGCCGTTGGGTGAGAAATCCTCTATCAAGCTCGCTTACTCTCTGGAAAATATTAGTGTGGATGTGGAAGCTGGAGCTAGCCCAGCGTTTTTGGCTGAAGATGGCGATTATGTCCGCAGTGCAATAACTCTGAGTTATCTTTACGATAGTCGTGATAGCACGATCACCCCGCGTAAGGGTGAGAAGGTGGACGTTTCTCTCGCGTTTGCTGGATTAGGTGGGGATGTGGAAACAATAACTTTTTCGACGCAAGGGTCGAAGTATTGGAATCTCAAATGGGACACGATTCTCTCACTCAATGGTGAAGTTGCATTTGTGGATGCAATCAACGGCACTGTGCCGATTTTTGAACGTATGTTCTTGGGTGGTGGAAGAACCCTACGCGGTTTCGAGTTCCGTGATATTGGTGGTCCGCGCGATGGTCCATCAGGAGAAGTTTTGGGAGGTCAGTCATTGGCGTTCCTTAATACCGAATACACTGTCCCTATTATTGAAACCGTGCGGGCGGCTGTCTTCTATGACATGGGATTTGTGAACACGGATTCATGGGACATTGGTCCGGACGATGTATACAGTGATTTTGGCTTTGGTATCCGTATCCAACTTCCAATCAGCCCGGTTCCACTGGCATTAGATTATGCGTTTCCAGTTAGTTCGCCTGATACAACGGCCGATAAGGGTGGACAGTTTAACTTCTACTTGAGCTACGAATACTAAGATTTCTCGTATGCCGTCATTGATTGTTTTAGCTGCAGGGATGGGTAGCCGTTACGGTGGTTTGAAGCAATTGGATCCGATGGGTCCGAATGGTGAGACCGTTCTGGATTACTCAGTCTATGATGCGATTCGTGCCGGGTTTAACCGAGTGATCTTTGTGATTCGTGAGGATTTCTCGGAGGCATTCAAGTCGGGTATTGGTGAACGGTTTGCAAAGCTTATCCAGGTAGATTATGCGTATCAGCGCTTGGATGATTTGCCTGCGCCTTTTGCGCCGCCGGCTGGTCGGACTAAGCCATGGGGGACTACGCATGCGATACGTGCGGCGAGAGAACTGGTTGATGGTCCGTTTGCGGTGATCAATGCGGATGATTTTTATGGCAGGGATGCTTATTTCCAGGCGACTCGTTTTTTGAAAAATTCGGATGAAGATCGCTGTGGATTGGTTGCATATCCTTTAGAGAATACGCTTTCCGAGCACGGCAGTGTGAATCGAGGGATTTGTGAAGTGAGTCAGGAGCAAATGTTGCTGGCAGTTGAGGAAGTTGTGAAGATTTCGCGTGATGCGTCTGGTGAAATTTCTGGGATAGGTTTGAATGGTCAGCGTCGAGTGCTTGGAGCGAAGGCACCTGCATCGATGAATTTCTGGGTATTCCCGAAGCAGTTTATGGCGGATTTGGAATCGGAGTTTTTTGATTTTCTTGTTCAACATGGAGATAAAGAGACCAGTGAATTTTACATTCCGACAGTGGTAGATAACCTGATTCATAAGGGTAAAACCCAATGTGAAGTGATTGAAACCAGTGCGACTTGGTTTGGTGTGACTTTTCCAGAAGATAAGCCCTATGTCGTAGAATCGATCGCGGAACTTATCTCTAAAGGTGACTATCCCGAAAAACTTAGTTCCTGAAGCTTCGTGGCTGGGTTTTAATCCAGAGTGATATCAAAAAAATCTTTCATCACCGCGCGGTAGACCTCGTGTTTGAAGGTAGGTAGCCAATCGAGATCGAACTCAGTGGGGTGGATCCAGCGATAGGCCCGGAACTCGCAGGGTGTTTGCTTTACGTTAACTTCTGGGGCATCGGCTCTTACCTTACAGAGGAAATAGGTTTGCTCCTGGCCGTGATTACCGTGTTTTTGAATTTTTTTGGAACGGACATCAGCCGGGTAAAGGTAGCGATAGCCATCTTTACGTAGAAGAATTTCGTAATGTTCTTTACGTAGCCCGATTTCCTCGCGGATTTCACGATAGAGTGCTTGCTCGATGTCTTCGCCAAAGTCGACGCCTCCTTGAGGGAATTGCCATGCGCCAGGAATGGTATGTCTCTCGCATATGAGGAGATTACCATGCACGTCGATCATCAGTGCTGCGACATTGGGGCGGTAACGAACCATGCCGATAACTTGCGCAAAAAAATCACTCTTATCAATAATTAACTTATCTAAAGTATTTTAGGGGCTGGTCAAAAACAGGTTGCAGTTGTATTTAATGAACATGATGAAACTGCAAATTTTAGTTATTTCTTCGTTAATGGCATTTTCTGGTGTGATTTATTCGCAGACCCCGGATCCGAATAATCCGAATAATCCGACTGATCCGAACCAAAATCAGAATGAGCAGCGAGGCAGGAAAGGTTTTTGGGAGGCTAGTTTGACTGGAGGGAATTATGTGGTTGCATTGTCACGGATTACCTCGGTGAGCAGGCACCGGTATGTATTAGATAGTGCGGTGATTGTGGATGAGGTGACGATTGATACGGAGGGGCAGTCGCTGGCTAGATTTTATTTCATATCGCCAGTGACGACAGCAGGTCCGGAATCTGGGGCAGCTAAGTTAGCGGAGCGAGCTCTTGAGATTGCGAATAACGCTGCGAGTGAGAAGGGTAGTACAGCTCAGGATATGGTTCAAAAAAAATATCCCTTAACGACACATTCGAAGACGATTGAGTATCGTGTTATGACTGAGGCGCAATTAACCGCTTTGTATCAGAGTGCGAAAACTGCTTGGCAGACGGGTGATGGCCGGGTGTTTAAGGGACAGTAAAGTTTCAGAGCCCAAGCGATGCGTAGATTTGGCGGGTGGCGTAGGATTTATTGAGGGTGTAGAAGTGGATACCTGCGATAGATTGATCGAGCAGTTCGGCGCATTGTTGGGCGGCGTAGTGGATGCCTGCGCGTTCGACCGCTTCGGGGTTGGCGGTGGCGCGGTCTAAAGCTTTGATGAGTTTGGCGGGATAGCGGGCACCAGCGGCGAGCTCGGCCATGCGTTTCATGCTAGAGAGTGAAGTCACTGGCATAATTCCGGCGATGAGGGGAATGTGGATGCCGGCGAGTTGGCAACGATCCCGGTAATCAAAGAAATCATGATTGTCGAAAAACAGTTGGGTGCAGATGTAGTCTGCGCCGGCGTCGACCTTGGCTTTCATGTGATCGAGTTCATCAACGCGATTGGGGGTAGCGGGGTGCCCTTCTGGAAAACCGGCGACGCCGATGCCGAAGCCACGTGGATCGGGATGGCGGCCAGAATTGTTAAAGGATTTGATATGAGCGACGAGGTCGGCGGCGTAGCGGAAATGGCCCTGAGACCAATCGTAGTTTGGTTGGTCTTTCGGTGGATCGCCGCGGAGGGCAAGGATGTTGGAGACGCCTGCATCCGCGTAACGGGTGAGGATGGCATCGATTTCTGATTTCGTGTGACCTACGCAAGTGAGGTGGGGGACGGGTGGGATGTTGGTGGTTTGTTTGATGCGAAGCACTAAATCATGGGTGAGTTCGCGAGTGCTGCCACCAGCGCCGTAGGTAACGGAAACGAAGGAGGGGGAGAGGGTCTCGAGGTTCTGAATCGTCTCATATAGTTCTTCCCATGCGGAGGCAGCTCGCGGAGGAAAGAATTCAAAGGAAAGAGAGGGTTTGGGGGCTTTTAAGATGTCGAGAATGTGCATTTGATGCGGGATGGAAGATTTGGGCGAAACTTTTTGATGGATGGAGTGTTGTAAAGGGAGCTGAGCGAATCGTCGCGGCAAATTTCTAAATTTTAAACGTTATTTTTCAATGAAGCTTCAAGTTCTAATCGGTGTCTATGCGTGCGTTTTGCCGTTTCATTTGCAAGCGGAGGAAGAAACTCGGGAGAGGCCAATCAGACCGTTCCTAGAGAAACGTGGTGAGAATAGTCAGAATGGCGTGGAAAGAAATGGGAAAATGCGGCCTCATCATGAGGGTGAAGGCGAAATGTTTGGGATGTTGGATAAGAACAACGATAAGGTGATCACATCTGAGGAATTTTTTGCGGGGCCAAGAATGGCCAATATGCCTCAGGAGCAGCGCGATAAGTTATTTTCTCGTATGGATCTTGATGGGGACGGGAAAGTCACGCCTGAGGAGATTCGGAAAATGCGGGAGGAAACGCACGAAAAGCACATGCGCGAAGTCCGTGAGCTCGATACAGATAAGAGCGGTGGATTGAGTTATGAAGAAATGAGTTTGGGTAAATTTTTCAGTCAGTTGCCGGAAGAAAAGCGGAGGCAGATTTTTGAACGTATGGACACCAATGGCGATGGACAGATCACACCTGAGGATAAGCCTCAAGGTCCACGTCCTCAGCCTGAAAAACGCGAGCGCGGTGAGCGAGGAGAGCGAACCAAAGAACGTGGTGCGGATGACGAAGCACCCAGCGCGATAAAGTGAAATAGTTTGAAGCGGAGAGCGGAGAATTCAAAAATTCTTTTCGATAACAAAAAAACGCGATGCATTTGGGTGCATCGCGTTTTTTGTAGTTAGGAGTTGAAACTTAATCGGCTTTGATAGCCTTTGCCGATTCTGCGGCGAGGGTTGTAGCGAGGACGTCTTTACGGAGGTTGCCACCTTTGCGTTGCGACCACCAGAGGACGACAGGGGAGGCAATGAAGACTGAGGAGTAGGTTCCGACGACGAGACCGATTAGAATCATGATGGAAAAGTCACGGAGTGCGGAGCCACCGAAGAGGGAGAGGATGGCTACGGTGACGATGGTGGTGGCGGAAGTTAGAATAGTCCGGGATAGTGTGGCGTTAATAGCCTCATTCATGACGTCTTTGATTGCACCGGAGCGAAGCAGAATGGTTTCGCGAATACGGTCGAAGATGACGATGGTATCGTTGATAGAGTAGCCTGCGATGGTGAGGATGGCGCCGACGTGGATGAGGGAGAGTTCACGACCGAGAAGGACAACGATGCCGACAGCGATGATGATGTCGTGTATAAGAGCGACGAAGGCACCGACTGCGAAGGAAAGTTCGAAGCGAACGGTGATGTAAATGCCGATGCCGATGAGTCCTAGTATGAGGGCGATAATGGATTCGACGAGAAAGGTGGTTCCGATTCGTGAGGATACATCTTCTGTGTTTTCACCAATAACGTAAGTGCCGTTATCATTCTTTTCATTCAAGAGAGGGATTTCCGCACGGAGTGCACTGACAATATTTTTCACATCGGATTTATCGGTGCGGAGGCTAAGTAAGCTGCCAGAAATTGGGTTGGATTCGATTTGTGGAAATGCCTCACGGGTCAGAGTGAGAGAATCCAATACTTTGGTTACATCATCGAGGTCGACTTTTTTGTCATCGAGTTGGAATTGGACACGAGTACCGCCAGTGAAGTCGATACCGAGTGCTTTTTCACCGCGAATCCCGAATCCCGCAAGAGAGATGATGATGATGATGATAGAAACAATGGCAGTTCTTTTTGCTGCTGAGAGGAAGTCGATATTCGTGGCCTTGATCAGATCCATGAACGTGAGTTTATTGAGCAGGTTCAGATCGGTGCCCCAACGGAATAGGACGCGGGTTACAAGGATGGCGGAGAACATGGAAGCGACGATACCGATGGTGAGAGTGACGGCGAAGCCTTTGATGCTACCGCTGGACATCGCGAAGAGGATGATGGCGGAAATCAGGGAGGTGATGTTGGCATCGAAGATGGCTGAGAAGGCTTTATCATAAGAAACAGCGATGGCTGCTTTGAGGGATTTGCCGTTTTGTAGTTCCTCGCGGAGGCGTTCGTAGATGAGAACGTTTGCATCCACTGCAAGTCCGATGGTGAGGATGATACCTGCGATGCCGGGAAGAGAGAAGGTGAAGCCGAACATAGCCATGGCTCCGAAGAGCATCACGCCGTTGACGAGAAGTCCGACGAGTGCGACGAGGCCGCCGGCGCGGTAGTAAATCAGAATGAATACTCCAGTAATGGCGAGGCCGATGAGGGCAGACCAAATGCCTTGTTTGACGATTGCCGCACCTAGGGTTGGAGAAACCGAACGTTCTTCATCGACGAGGAGTGGATTTTCTAACGGATTCATCAGGGCATTGGCTACCTTTTTAGGTTCGCCGGCGTCATCGAGTCCGCTGATTTCAAAATTTTTGCTTAGTGTGTCATTAACGGTTGGAGCGCAAATCACGACGCCATCGAGTAAGACGGCGATGCGGTCTGTGCCTTTGCGCATGTCCTTGGTGAGGTTGAACATTTTATCTGCACCCTTATCATTGAGGACAACGCTGACTGCACCGTTTTGGCTCATGGATGGGGCCGCGAGTTGGATATCCGATCCACCAAGTGCGGCTACGCGTTTGAGAAGGATGGGTGTGGTGAATTCGTTACCTTCTGCGTCTTTACTCGTTACTTGGTAGACGCTGTGTCTCGGTTCGATTTCTTCGCCATCCTGGACGCGTTGAGCGAGGGATTTACCATTTGCTCCTATTTCATCGTTGCGGGGGGAGACTTCTTTGAGTTCGAGTTTTGCGACGGTCTCCAGTATTTCACGAATTTCTTTGGATTGTTCAGGTTTGACACCCGGCATTTCAATGAGGATGCCATCCTCGCCTTGTTTGGTTGGTGGATCGGCTTGTCCGAAAGTGTCTAGGCGTGATTGGATCACGCGGATTGCTTCCTCGACTTGATCGGAGGTGATAGGCATGGGATCACCATTGCCATCTAATTTAGGTTGGATTCGGACTGTGAAAGCGGAACCACCACCGATATCGATGCCCATTTTTAGGGTTTTATCTGGAGGATAAATGGCTAGAGCGCAGAGGCCGACAATACCGAGGAGTAGGAAGGTTCCGATATTGCGTTTGCGTGATTCAATCTCAGTTGCAAAATACCAGAAGAATAAGACAAGAAGGCCAAGTCCGATGAGGAAGATGACGAGAGGATCGTTGAAAAGAGTAGTGGCGAGCATGGGATTTCAGTGAGAATTGAAAGGATATCGGGATACGGCGGGGATAACCGAGGGGTGTGAGTTAGTCTTTTTTGGCGACAGTGGCGACAGCCGCTTTATCGAATTCGAGGTTAGTGCCTTCAGCGACTTTGATGACAACGGTGGTGTCTTTCACGCTATGGACGATGCCGTGAAGGCCTGCGGTGGTGACGACTTTATCGCCAGTTTTGAGTGCTGAGATTCGAGCGGCTTGTTCTTTACGCTGACGTTGTTGAGGGCGGATGAGCAGGAAGTAGAACAGGATGACCATCACCACCATCATGAACATTGGATGACCGATGATGGATTGTGGACCTTGTGGAGCAGGAGCGGCGGCGAGGGTGTTGAGGAGTTGGATCATGGTTGTGTTTGGTTCGCGTTATAGCGCTGGATGAATGTATTTTTGTATGTTTCGAAAGTTCCGTTGGCAATCGCTTCGCGCGCGTGCCGTGTGAGGGACAGGTAGAAATGCAGATTATGGAAGGAAAGCAATCGTAAAGCGAGCATTTCGCCTGCTCGGAACAGGTGACGGATGTAAGAACGGGAGAATCTCGAGACGTGGGGATGGCTGGATTCGCAGATCGGACCCGGATCTTTCGCGTGGACGAGGTTCTTAATATGGATGGGGCCGTCTAGGGTGAAGGCTACTCCGTGGCGGGCCATACGGGTCGGCATGACGCAATCGAACATGTCCACGCCGCGGGCAATCATTTCAAGAATCTGGGGTGGAGTGCCGAGGCCCATAGCGTAACGGGGCTTGTTGGCAGGGAGAAACGGGACGGCGTTATCGATGGCGCGGAACATTTCTTCTTCGGGTTCGCCGACAGATACACCGCCGACGGCGTAGCCATCGAAATCGAGTTCGACGAGTTCGCGGGCGGATTGCTCGCGTAGGTCGGCGTAGATGGATCCTTGGACGATGCCGAAATGATTTTGGGGTAGGCCAGCGGTGAGTGGTTGGTTGTCGGTTATCCATTGTTTGCAGCGCTTTGCCCAGCGGGTGGTCAAAGCGAGCGAAGTGGCTGCGTATTTCTCATCGCAGGGATAAGGTGGGCATTCATCGAAAAGCATGGCGATGTCGGAGCCGAGTGAGGCTTGGATTTCCATGGATTTCTCTGGGCTGAGCATCATTTTTGAGCCGTCGAGATGGGATTGGAAGCGGACGCCTTCTTCGGTGATTTTGCGCATTTTGGCGAGCGACCAAACTTGGAAGCCACCGGAATCGGTGAGGATGGGTTTCTGCCAAGTCGTGAAATCATGGAGCCCGCCCATTTCATGGATGAGTTCATCTCCGGGGCGCAGCCAGAGATGGTAGGTGTTTCCGAGGATGATTTGGGCGCCGAGTTCTTCGAGTTCGGCGGGGTGGAGGGTTTTGACTGAGCCCTGGGTTCCAACGGGCATGAAGATGGGAGTGCTGATTTCACCGTGGGGGAGAGTGAGAGTACCGGCACGGGCCGAGCCGTCGGTGTGTTCGAGGGTAAAAGGCATTATTAGGTAAATACTGAAAAGCTGAGATGCTGAAATAAATTACAGATCGAAGAAGCGTTTGGCTTTTTCTAGGAAGCCTTGGTGAACGGGTGAGTTTTGATCGCCGATGGATTCGGAAAACACGCGGAGTTTTTCCTGCTGATCTTTGTTGAGTTTGGTTGGGACTTCGACTTGGACGGTGACGTTGAGATCACCATTTATTCCACCGGAGAGGGCGGGCATGCCTTTATCGCGGACGCGGAAGGTTGTGCCACCCTGGGTTCCGGCAGGGATTTTGATGGAGGATTGACCATCGAGGGTCGGGACTTTGAGTTCGCCGCCTAGGGCAGCAGTGCTGAAAGGAAGTGGGATTTCACAGAACAAGGTGTTGCCTTCGCGTTCGAAGACGTCGTGATCCGCAACGTGGATGAAGGCGTAGAGATCGCCAGAAACGCCGCCGCGTACGCCGGCATCGCCATTGCCGGTGGAGCGCAATCTTACCCCGGTATCGACGCCTGCGGGAATGCGGAGTTTGATGCGTGTCGCGCGTTCGATGCGACCTTGGCCTCGGCAATCGCCGCAGGGATCTGAGATGGTTTCGCCGGCACCACGGCATTCGGGGCAGGTGGATTGTTGGATGAAAATTCCAGCTTGTCGGTCGATGACACCGCGTCCACCGCAAGAGCTGCATGTTTTCACGCCGCCGGAACCTTTTGAACCGGTTGCGTTGCATTTTCCGCAGGGGATATTGCGTTCGATTTCGAGTTCTTTTTCGACGCCGCGTGCCGCTTCTTCGAGTGTGATTTCCAGATCGTAGCGTAGATCCGAGCCGCGTTGTTTGCCGGATTTTTTGCGTGAGCTAGCGCCGCCGAAAAATTCTTCGAAGCCGCCACCGAAGGCACCGCCGAAGACTTGTGAGAAAATATCTGCGGGGTCGTGGAAGCCGCCGCGTCCGCCGCCCATGCCGCCGGAGAAAGCCTCATGGCCATAGCGATCGTAAGCTGCGCGTTTATCCGGATCTGAGAGAGCTTCGTATGCTTGGCCGAGTTCTTTGAATTTATCCTCGGCGGTGGGATCACCGGGGTTTTTATCCGGATGAAATTTCACAGCGAGTTTGCGGTAAGCTTTTTTAATTTCAGCGGCATCCGCGTTGCGGGAGACGCCGAGGATTTCGTAGTAGTCGCGTTGGGCAGCCATAGTAAAAATGAAATTTTAAATTCTAAACGTTCAACCTCAAGGAGGAGAGAATTATTGAGGATTTTCCGAGTTGGAGGAAACGACGACACTGGCTGGGCGCAGCAGGCGGTCACGAAGTCTAAAGCCACGACGCGTGGTTCGGATAACGGAGCCTTCGGGTTGTTCGGAGGCTTCTTGGGAGACTGCGTCGTGTAGATTGGGGTCGAACAGGCCTTCAGTTGTAATTTCGGTGACGCCTTGGTTGCTGAGGAACTCGTTGAGTTGTTTGCGTACCATGTCCATGCCGATGTAGATCATGGATGAGGTGTCTTGTGCTGCGGCTTGCATTCCCATCTCGAAGTTATCGATGACTGGAAGAAGGTCTTCGAGTAGGCGTTGGTTAGCGTAACGAATAGCGTCTTCGCGTTCACGGGCGGTGCGTTTGCGGAGGTTGTCCATTTCTGCGGCGGTACGCAGGGAGAGTTCTTTCCATTTAGCGGCCTCTGCCTCGAGTTGCTCCCAAGGATCGAGTTCGGGAGTGGCTTGAGTTTCTGTGGAGGAATCGGCGTAATCTTGGGCTGGCTCCTCGGAATCAGGGATTTCTTGAGTTGGTTTCGAGTCGTCTTGTTGCATGGGGCGTATGTGTATTCAGGAATCGGGCGAGGTCAACTCCTTGCGCGTGTGGAAAAAGGAGAACAGTCTAGAGTAGATCGCCTTCGGCAGGTTTGTGTTCAGTTTCCTCTGTGGTTGAAATTTCAGAAGTTTCTTCTGGGATGATACTTTTTTGAGGAGCTAGGAGTTCCATGACTTCGAGTTGGATTTTTTCCACTTCATCTAGCGGGATGTTGGGGTCTTTGACGATAAAGACCTCGCCGGTTTTACGATGCTCGTAAATGCGGAGGATACCGTTGGAGGTTGGTTGGGTATCGGTTTCGCGCAGGAGTTTTTGACGTTCCAACATGACGGCTAGAATGTAGCGGGTGTTTTCGGTGTGTTCTAGATCGTCCTCGACGAGTTTTTTGAGGAGTTCTTCCGCGCTTTGTTTTGTGACAACGGGTTGATTTTCGTTATTAATGACCATTTGGAATTTGGTGCGCCAGTAAGAGAAAGGGACTTCGTCTTCGGGTGAGCGCTCGGCCCATGCGGATTCGCAAAAATCTTTTCTAACATATCCTGATGATTCTGGATCTGGGAAGAGAGCGGTGACGATGGGTTGATCTTCTGAGAAAGGAGTTTGGGTGATGTTGCATTCGCGGCTGCGGTTGCGAACATGCCATGATTCTTGGAGTGCCATGGGGTGATGGGATTAGTTGTTGAAGTTGATTAAATTTTTAAGTGACTGATAGATGGGCCTTCCAGTGATGCGTCTATGATAGAGGTAGAGACCGAGACCGGCGAAGAGAGCGTTAGGTAACCAAGCCGCAATTGCAGGAGAGAGGGAGCCGGATTCACCAAGAGTTAGGGTAATGGTTGAGATGAAAAGCATCATCACGGAGAGGACGACGGCGAGAAAGATTCCGCTGCCGCCTCCGCGGCGTGAAAAGTGGATGGACAGTGGAACGGCGAGCAAGACGGTGACAAGGCAAGTAATGGGTAGAGCCCAACGATAGTGCCAATGAGTAAGATAAGAGGGAAGGTTGGAGGTCATTTGTTTAGCGAGGGGGGAGATGAGCCATGATTTGAGTTCAGGGATGCCGAGGTATTCGACGCTGAGACCGGGTTTGATAATTTGAGAGGGAGTTTCTCTCCACGTATCTTTGATCAATGGTTCTTCGAGTTGTTCGTAAACAGGTGCTTCTCCAGATTTGAAGTAGCTAATGAGAGGATTGTGTAATGTCCAAGTACGTTTGAATTTGTCGTATTTAGCTGATTTACTTTCGATTCGAGTATTGATGGATCGGTCGGGATTGATCGTGGTGATTTCAACATTTTTGAGAGGTTCGCCTTTAAGGAAGTTTTCCGGAAAGGTTCCGACCATCCAAAGGCGGTCTGAGTTAGGAGCGCGGAAAAGTACGTTTTTCGCTTCGATGATGGGTCGGCCTTGGGCGATCGAAATAATATCATCGCGGTTTCCTTCGGCATGTGGGGCCCATTGGTAGTTGAGTCCGAGGAGTAAAATGCTGCACCAGCAACCAGCGAAAATGAGAGGAAGAGATAAGCGGAGGATGCTCGTTCCGCTTTGGACCATAGCGATGATCTCGTTGCTTTTAGATAATTTGCCGAGGCAGTAGATATTTGCGAGCAGGAGGGAGTAGGGTAAAAGAATGATAAGGATGGCGGGTGAGCGTAAAATGTAAAAATTCACAACGCTGGTGAATATGTTTTTTGCGCCCGAAAAGTCGCCGAGGTTGTTATCCAGATCGAGTAGTATCCAGAGGGAGAGCAAGCTGGCTAGGCAGATGGCGAAAATTCCCAGAAATTGTTTTGAAAGGTATCGATCAAAAGTATTTCCAAGAATATAAGTCCAACTGGCGATGGCTGGCATGAAGCATAGCGCTAACAGAATGTATGGTCTGAGTTGGGTGGTGAGCAGGTGAGATTCTGGAAAGCCATTCAGATATTCGACGACCAATTTTTTCTCCATGGGAAATAGAATGGCAGCAGCCAACAAGCCAAGCAGGGTAAAGATGACAGGGAGTAACCAGCGAGGAGCGTTCAGCATGATAGGTGGATGAAGGTTTGGGCTTACGGGGTTAGCTGTCGAGATTTGAAGTCTGGAGATATGGGAATTCGGTGGGATTAATCTTCCCAAATCATGTGCTTCAAGCGGAGTTGGCGGGCGCGGTCAGCAGCGTCCTTTGTTCGAGGTCCACCGAACGAGGCGATTTTTTCTGCTATTGAGATAGCTGCCGGCCAGCGCTCCGTGTTTTCCAAGATGGTAAGGGCGCGGAAGCCGCTGCGTTCGAACCATTCCCATTCAGGAGGGGCGGGATCGACTGGGCGATCAAGAACGGAGAAATAAGCTGCTAGGGCATCTCCTAAACGGGTTTGGCCTGGATTTTCTGGATCCGGGAGTTTTTCGAGTGTGAGTCCGCGAAGATATTGGATACGGAAATATTGAGCGGGTTTATTGACGGAGATTTCGACGAGTTGATTGTAAATCTCGAGTGCTTTGAGGAGGTTTTCTGGATTGGTATCTCCGCGTGCATAGATGGCCTCTGAGAGAAGTAGTCCTGTGGGTAGGCGTGAGGGATCGTCAGGAGAAATTTTTTGATAGGCATCTGTTAGAGATTTGATGGCGAGATCAATTTGATTAAGGTCTATGTTCAAACGGGCTTTTTCGAGAATAGCCATAGATCGGAGAGGACCGTCGATTGCAATGGCTTGATCGAAGAGTTTGAGTGCTTCTTCGCGAGATTGGGTCGTAGCGCCAAGGGCGGCTGATCTTGCGGCGAGGAGAAATGCAGCTTGAGAGCGTTGGGTGCCTAGTTTTGATTTGGCTATTTTTTCGAAGACGATGCGTGCTTGGTTATAGCTTTTTGAGCGGAAAAGAGATTTTCCTAGAATCATCAGGGCTTCTGCTTCTTGTGAGGTACCGGGGAATTTTTCGATGATGTGATTAGCAAGAGCGATTGTTTGTTCGGGTTGATTCAGTGCATCAAGAAGGCGGAGTTCGGTGATGGCGATGTGTGATTTTTTTTCCTCAGTTAGAGTGATTTCTGTGGATTTGATGATATCGAGTTGGGCTCGTGCTAGGGAGAGGTCGGGAGGTGTGGAATTGATAGCTGCCTCGATGATAGCAATGCGTGCTTCGATAGCGCGGGTGTGGTTGGGGTGTTCGGTAAGAAATGTACCCAGAGAGAGTTTGGCTTTTTCAGGGTCACGAAGGGTGAGTGCTTTTTCCAGATTGAGCTCGATGTTGAGCTTCTCTTCGATGGCTGGGTCTTCGTGCTTGATGGTGAGGGATTCGCGATTGGATTCGTTCAGGCGGACGAGAGCGGAGTTGATTAGGGAGTTGTTGCGGTTTTCTTGAGAAAGCAGATTTGCAGCTTCATCGAAGAGTGAGATTGCTAGTTCTTTTTCACCTTGTTCGAAGGCAATTTTTGCATCGAGAAAAGTCGCTTCTCCTTTGATAAGAGCGGACTTTGTCGTTTGGCGGAGAGAATCGAGAAGGGCAAATGCCTGTTCGGGTTCGTTAGCTTCAAGTTGCCATTTTGCGAGTTCGAATAGTGATTTTGGTGCGAGGAAGTGGTGAGGTGCCAGCAAAAGAATGCGTTGCATGAGCAGGCGTGCTTCAATTTTTGCAGCAGGGTTGTTGATACGATGAAGGCCGATGGCACGTGCGTGCATGGAGAACACAACAAGGTCATCCAGTTCGCTTGTTTCTATAGGTAAGGCGGCGGCGGCAGTGGCAGCTTCGGTGTTAATTAGGCCAGTTGAGGGAGGGAGTGTAGCTGGAATCCATTCATTCAACTGAACGAGAGTGGGATGATCTGTGGTAATGATTTGTTCGGGTAGCCAGTCGATAATTCTATGAAAAATAGGATTGAGCGCGGTGGTTTGCGGATGATCTTGGATAAATGTGAGGAGGAATTGGGTGGCGATGGCTGGTTTGTTCTGGGCGGCAATAGCATCGGCTTTACCAATAGCAGCTAGATTGTAGCGGGTAGTGGATTGGCCATCTGGTTTTGCGATAAGATCGGTAAAAATAATTTCGGCAGCAGCAGCATCGCCTGCTTTTAGAGTCAGAGTGGCATCCAGAAATTTAGCAGTTGGGATTAAATTTTTCGGGATTTCTTTGGCTTTTGCAAAATGGCTGCGTGCTTGATCATATTCTCCGAGATCGATAAGGATTTCCGTTTGGTGGAAGGCAGCATCGATGCGGTCGGAGGATTTTGGAGATGACTCAAGGAGTTTGAGAATTTTTAGAGATTTATCGGGCTGGCCAAGTGAGAGATAAAGGCTGGCAGAAGTAAGAGCGGCTTCTCGGATAAAAGGGTGGGTGGGTTGTTCGGAGATGATGGCTAGCGATTCAGCGGCATCATTGAATCTTCCAGAACCAACGAGAGCTAAACCTCTCCAAAAAGGGGTTTCCGGCAAATTTGCAACTGTGGGCTGATCGAGAAGGGTGAGGGCTTTAGTCGGTTGGTTGCTGCGGATGAAACTTTCCGCAAGCATGATGAGAATTTCCGCGCGGGCATCTGGTGTGAGATTAGGTTGCTCGGCAGCGGATTTTAATTTCGAGGTCGCGACGTCCCAAAGATCAGCTTCCATGGCGTGCTTGGCAGCAGCAATGCTCTGTTCGATCATATCATCTGCGCGTGCGAGATGTGCCGTAAGGATAACTAAAGAGATGACAGAAGTGAATTTCACTAGGAGGAGAATGAATCACGGATTTCTGACATGGAAGAAAGAAGATAGGAAATTGGGAGATTGGGGGCGTGTTGATTATAATTTTAAATCTCGCCAGCATCTAAATCTCTTGGTAGGTCTCTTTCAAACCTAATTCTAGATATGAAATTCTTATATGTCACATTGGCTTTGGCGGGCTTATTGAGCTCTTGTAAGGTAACTCCTCCGATTGATCCTACCACCTTCAAGCCATCTTGTAAATTCTGCCCAAATGGTTTTTACGGCCAATTTCCGACTACTTGTGATTCATGTGGTAGCCACGTGCACATTCATCACTCTAAATGAACTGTCGGTTTCGACCTTGTATTGATCTCCACGAAGGGAAAGTGAAGCAAATCGTGGGGGGGAGCCTACGGGATCACGGTCCCGGGCCGAAGGAGAATTTCGTTTCAGATAACTCTCCATCGTGGTTTGCGGAAAAATTCCGGCAGGATGGATTGCGTGGTGGACACGTGATTATGCTTGGAAAAGGCAATGAGCAGGCAGCAAAAGAGGCGCTTGCGGCGTGGCCGGGCGGGATGCAGTTGGGTGGTGGGATTAGTGCGGTAAACGCCAGTGAATGGCTGGCAGCAGGCGCGAGTCATGTGATCGTGACCTCGGCGTTGTTTGATTCAGAAGGTCGGTTTCTTCAAAGCGCATTAGAAGAAATCACTCGTGAGGTTGGCAAAGAGCGGTTGGTGATTGATCTGTCCTGCCGCCGCACTACGGATGGCTGGAGGGTGGCGATGAATCGCTGGCAAACGCTTACTGAACTGGAAATTTCCGCTCAAACATTAGACGGGCTTTTGCCGTTTTGTGATGAGTTTTTGGTGCATGCTGCAGACGTCGAAGGTCTGTGCGGTGGCGTGGATGAGGAGTTGGTGAGTTTACTGGGAGCCTGGGGAAAATGTCCGGTGACTTATGCGGGCGGAGCGGCGACGATGGATGACGTGCGTTTGGTGGATGAGCTTGGAAAAGGATTGGTCGATGTGACCGTGGGTAGTGCGTTGGATTTATTTGGCGGCAGCGGGGTATGTTATGGGGAACTAGTTGCCATGAGTGGAACTTGATCGATTCCCCACGAAAATCACGATGATTGCTTGTCAAATGAGCGCGAATTTCTAGGGTTTGCGCACCCCGCCCCCAAGAAAAACGGCGGCGACTCTAATTTTATGAATACAAAAGCACTTACTACTGCTGCAAACGAAGCTCGTGGCCTCGCCATGGATGCCGTCCACGCCTGTAACTCCGGACACCTTGGTCTCCCGCTCGGATGTGCCGAAATCGGCGCGGTCCTCTTCGGAGAAGCCATGAATTTTAATCCCGATGCACCGCGTTGGTTGAACCGCGATCGTTTCATCCTCTCGGCCGGTCATGGTTCGATGTTTCTTTATAGCTGGTTGCATCTCTCGGGTTATGCGGTTTCGAAAAACGACGTCGCCTCTTTCCGTAAATTACATTCCATCACACCGGGTCATCCTGAGTTTCATGAAACCCCGGGTGTTGAAGCGACGACTGGTCCACTAGGCCAAGGTATCGCTAACGCAGTTGGATTTGCGATTTCTGGAAAGCGCGCTGCTGCGATTTACAACACCACCGATCACACCCTTTTCAATCATCACATCATTGCTCTTCATGGTGATGGTTGCCTTCAAGAAGGCGTTGCAAAAGAAGCCATCGCTTTCGCCGGTCACAACGGCCTCGATAACCTCATCCTCATTTATGATAGCAACGACGTGACGCTCGACGCGATGGCCGAACTGAGCCAGAGCGAGAACGCCCAGCAATATTTCGAGTCCCAAGGTTGGGATGCAGTGGTGATTAACGGACATGATTTCGCTGTCATCCAGCAAGCCATCGCCAAGGCAAAAACCAATGACAACGGGAAACCGAAAGTGATCATCGCGAAAACGGAGATCGGCCGGGGTATTCCTGAAGTTGCCGGTTCCGCAAAGGCCCACGGTGAAGGTGGTGCGAAATTCATCGAAGCTGCACGTGCAGGTTTAGGTCTTCCTGCTGACGAACACTTCTTCGTTTCCACAGAAACCCAAGCGTTTTTCACCCAGCGCAAACAAGAGCTCATCGCCCAGTTCAATGCATGGCAGGCAACTTATGACGCATGGTCGAAAGCTAATCCTGAGCTTTCGAAACAACTCACCGAAGGTGTTGCGCTCGCGACTCCATCGAATCTATCCGACAGCATTCCAGCTTTCCCAGCCGATTACAAAGACGCAACCCGTTCCGCTGGCGCGAAAGTCATCAACGATGTTGCAAAAGCCATGCCGCAATTTCTAACAGGTAGCGCGGACCTTTTTGGATCGACCAAAAACTATCTCAACGGCGCAGGTGATTTCTCTGCCAAGAATCCTGCCGGACGCAACATCTGGTTCGGCATTCGCGAGCATGCGATGGGCGCGATCTGCAACGGCATCGCTTACGATGGTCTCTTCCGTGCAAGCGGCGCGACGTTCTGCGTGTTCGCGGATTATGTTCGTCCTGCGATCCGTTTGGCGGCTCTTTCTAAACTGCCAACCGTATTTATTTTCACGCACGATTCCGTCGGCGTCGGCGAAGACGGCCCAACTCACCAACCTGTAGAAACGGTCAGTGGTTTGCGCGTTATTCCGGGTCTCGATGTGATACGCCCAGGAGATCCGGAGGAAACAGCCGGCGCGTTTATCGCATCGATGAACCGCACCGATGGTCCGACCACTCTTATTCTGACCCGTCAGGCAATCCCAACGATGAGCCATCTCTCCGTCCAAGAGCGTCGTGATGGCGTGCTTCGCGGTGCTTATGTGGCGGTGAAAGAAACCGGTGCGTTAAAAACCATCCTCATCGGCACAGGCTCTGAGTTGCAACATTGCGTCGAGGCTGCCAAGCAGCTTGGTGACGGTGTGCGCGTGGTTTCCATGCCTTGCGTAGAGCGCTTTGAAAGACAATCCGCTGAATATAAAGAAAGCGTGTTACCGAAAGCCTGCACCAAGCGGGTTTCCATCGAAGCCGGTGTCACCGACATCTGGTGGAAATACGTCGGCACCGAAGGTAAGGCCCTCGGCATCGATCGTTTCGGTATCAGCGCACCTGGCGATGTCGTCATGAAAGAACTCGGCATGACCGCCGCAGATGTCGTCGTTGCTGCGAAGTAAGCGATTCTCTTTCGATCCTTTTAAAAATCCGTAGCCCACGAATCATCGGGGCTGCGGATTTTTTGTTTTATCCCGTAACTTTCTTGTCAGACGCAGGGATTCATCACACGTTGTGGTTATCGTGAAAGTCGGATTACTGCTTAACCCGAAAAAAGCTGGTGGGTTGAAAACTCTGCTGGCGCTAAGAGCTGCGCTTGAGCAGCGAGGATGCGAATGTATTTTGGATAGCGAAACAGCCGAGCTTGCCGGTGAAGTTTCAGAGATCGATGCGAGCACTTTTGCAGATCACGTTGATATCGCAGCTGTGCTCGGAGGCGATGGCACGATGATGCATGCCGTGGCGCGTTTGGGAGTTTTTGAAAAACCCGTCGCGGGGATTAATATCGGCACGCTTGGTTTTTTAACAACTTGCACCGATCGCGAAATCGAGGAGTTCGCCGATGCCGTTGCAACGGGAAGCTATCGCACCAGTGTGCGGATGTTGTTAGATGCTAGAGTCATTCGGAAATCGGGTGCGGTTGAAACTTATCATGGTTTGAACGAAGTTACGATGGCACGCGGTGAAACCGGGCGCTTGGTCACCTTGATCGCGAAAGTCGATGGCGAGTGGCTGAATCGTTACCGCGCTGACGGCTTGATCGTTGCAACGCCTACCGGATCGACCGCGTATTCACTTTCAGCTGGCGGACCATTGATCACACCACAGGCATCAGTCATAGCGATCACGCCGATTTGTCCGCACAGCTTGAGCCAGCGTGCATTGGTTTTATCCGATGATGTCGAAATCGAAATTTCGCCAGAGTATGATGACGATGGAACGATGATTTTTACGGTAGATGGGCGTGACACCACACGCATCGATCCCGGTGATCGGGTGGTGGTGAAAAAATCTTCCAGATCCTTTCATCTGCTACGCCTGGAAGGTACTTCATTTTACGAAGCCCTTCGCCAGAAGCTTGGCTGGCAAGGAGTTTAGAGGGTGACCTAACGGATTTTCTTCAAAATCTGTTTTCTAAACAGCGGCACGAATTCTTTTTCGATGTATGCGTGAGCCGCTGCCAAACCTTCGTTTCGATAAATGTTTCCGATGATGGCCTCGACGCTGGTTGGATTTCCGAAGGAGCTCAAAAATTCATTAGAAGTGAGGTGAGTGAACCAGACACCATCCATGCATTTGCGCTCTTCCAGAACAAATTGTCTGGCGTAGAGAGCCAATACAGCATCGCCGATCCATGCAGCTTCACGTTCGATTTTTAGCGCTTCGTTTCGAGTCACGTAAAAGATCCTGAACTCAAGGAGTGGGTGGCGCGAGTTTTTCCATGCGCTCGCGTGAAATTCTTTGCCTCAGTTGTTTTTCCGATTCGGCATCCCAGTAACCGGGCTGCAACTCGAGAAAAACCGAGGTATAGGGGAGGGCCGTGTGTGTACGAATCACCAGAACATCAAAGCTACTCTGGGCGGACTCGATGAGTGTCAGCAGGGATTGCTGATCGATCTCGGTGGATTCGTGGCCGTGTAAGGCTTCTTTGATCTGATCTTTCAAGACATCCATGCCGGGCGCTACATCATTCTCGACCGCGCGCATTTCACGGGTGAGGTAGATATTAGGTTTAACGTGTTGGGTTTTTTCTAGAGCGTTCAGAACGTAATCCACTACCTCAGGAATTTCCGCATCTGCGTTCACCTGGCTGACTCCGGATCGGCTATGAGCAGGGAATGATGCTTCAGCGATGACGATCCAATTTCGGTAGCCGAGCTGGCTGGCTTGATGATCTACGGAAGATTTCCAATTATTCCGGAAAGGCCCTACGCCACAACTCAAAGAGGCGGCGGCAAGTGACATGATGATGGCTCGGTAGAGAAATCTCATGATTCTGTTATACGGTTGATCTTTGCTAAAGAAGAGATTTTTAAAAATTTATGTTAGGAAAATCAAAGTTGGCGATGTGAGCCATCGCAAAAAGGAGCGTTCAAAGAAGCTTTGCACTGGCAGAGGCTGACCGTGGTAACTTCATCGATCACTAATTTTTTCGGCTGAAGTCCGGTGC
This sequence comes from Akkermansiaceae bacterium, assembly GCA_031431855.1. GTDB lineage: Bacteria > Verrucomicrobiota > Verrucomicrobiia > Verrucomicrobiales > Akkermansiaceae > Luteolibacter. Next base: position 39,214 of record JANPEG010000078.1, read on the forward strand.
CTTTATGAGAACCATCGCAGAACGGGGTGTGACTGGTTCTACCGCATGAGCACCACCAGTAAGTTCCTGGTTGAAGCTCCATTTTTATCGATTTGGTATCAGTGGGTATTGGAGCGTCGGACATAAATGTTGGTGTTATTCGATGACAGAAACAGTGATCGTTTCCTTATTTGCTATCGGAGCAACGTTAGCAGTGCCTGCGCTTTCTCGATTCTGCTTAGGATACGGATCTTTCGAAACTTGGTGAAAAAAAGTAACTCCAAGCCAGGCTAGTAGCACAGCGGAGGAAATGCCGATAAAGGAGGAAACGTTCATCTGGTTGAGAAATTTCTTAGAAGACGGGCGATTCTATTGCAGAATAAGCCGAATTTGCCAATGAAAATCGGAAATCTTAATAATAAAGCAAAGTTTATTATTTCAAACTTGCAGGATGGGTTAGCTTTTCCCATCGAAGGGCATGCCCGTATCCACAGTTCTTTTCGATTTTGATGGAATCTTGGTGGATACCGAGTGGGAAATTTATCAGGCGTGGTGGGAAACCTTTCGGGAACATGGGCAAGACTTGCCCCTCTCTCTCTACACGCGCTGCATCGGTTCCGATTTCGATGCGTGGTCCCCTAAATTGCACCTCGAGGATCTTACTCAGCTTAAGTTCGATTGGATCAAAATGGATGAACGCCGCCAGGTTCGAATCCGCACAGCGCTCGAAAAACAAGGACCGATCGAGGGTGTTGTGGACGTGTTGAAATTGTTAGCTGAGCGAGGCATACCTGCTGCGGTGGTTTCCAGTTCATCGCATCATTGGGTTGATGGGTGGCTGGAAAAATTAGGATTGATCGGCTTTTTTCAAGAGATTGTCTGCAAGGGTGATGCTCCGAAAATTAAACCCGCGCCTGATTTGTTTCTTGAGGCTTCTTCTCGTGTGAAGATCGCACCTTCAGATTGCCTCGTAATCGAAGACTCGCTCAACGGTCTTAACGCAGCTAAAGCAGCTGGAATGATGGCGTGGATCGTGCCGAATCGCGTGACCGCAGGCTTAGATTTCAGCCGAGCCGACCGGGTGTTGTCAGGCTTTGGTGAGATGGAACAATTGATTCGGGCGGATCAAAGTCCCCTCGGATGACGCATTGCATGACCCTTGCTGCCGCGGGTTGCGGTTTTCCACATCGGACCAGTGCTATCGCTTCCGCCGCCAGTATCGAGCCTGAGTCCAGCCACGGTCATGAAAACGTGACCTTTTCGCACATAGATCGTTATCCAATCTCCTTCGCCTTTTTTCCCATACTTGAAATAATCGCGCGATGTTAGTGAGCCACGGAGCAAACCAGCCTCTCGCAACACATACGAAGTGGTTCCCGAACAATCATAGCCGTTGTCGAGATGGGATGCATGGCCTCCACCCCATTTGTAGGGTTTGCCTTGAAGGCGGTTTCCAGCCGCGATGGCTTTCTTGACTGCAGTTGGCGCGTTGCGCGGAGCGTAGGCTATGCCGTCTCGGATCAATGCCGTCTTGCCATACTCAAACCGATATGATACCGGTTTTTTGGCATAAACTTGGCTCGAACAGGAATTCAGTGACACACCAACTGCGAGCAGTAATAGGGCGACAAGCGAACGTTTCATGCGGACAGTATTCCTTAAATAGTAAGGAAATTCAAATATTTTCTATTGGTTAAGTAAATCGCCCAAATTAGCACTTAAAACAAACGATTGAATCGCTTTAGCTCTATGACTTAGCTGGCTTTTGATGTCAGGACCAAGGTCGGCTAGAGTTTGTGAATAACCTGTGGGTATGAATAAAGGGTCGTATCCAAAACCGCCATTTCCGGAGGGTTCGCGGGTGATTTCACCTTCGACTGAGCCGAAGAAATTAGCGACTTCTTTACCATTTTCTGCGAGGACAAGTGTGCACAAGAAGCGGGCACTGCGCTGGTCCTGATCGGCCATTTCTGTCAGGAGACGCTGGTTATTTTTTGCATGGTTCCCTTCTTCGCCACCGAAGCTGGATGACCAGACACCGGGGGAGCTCCCAAGGGCATCGACTTCAAGTCCTGAGTCGTCGGCGAGAACCAAGCCATCGATGTGAAGGCTGATACCTATTGCTTTGAGCCGGGCATTTTCGAGAAAAGTGGTTCCTGTCTCATCGATTTCTGGAAGATCGGGAAAATCAGTGACATCGAGGATCTCGAAGCGATCGCCGAGGATATGGCGGATTTCTTCGGTTTTGTGGGAATTGCGGGTGGCAATGATCAGGCGAGGAAGGTCTGGCATGAAGATGGTTTCGGTTTTTTTTTGTATTTCGCCAAGAATTTTAGAATAAATGGGCTGTTTTCGTATCTATATGACAATGAAATTTTTAAATCATCTCGCTATATATTCGTTTTTTACGGCGGCCGTGGTTTCGACCTCTTTTGCAAACGCGCCCAAAGGTTGGGAGACGGAAGTTGAGGCGGCTCTTTTGATTGCGAAAAAAGAAAACAAGGCAGTGATGTTGGAATTCACGGGATCCGATTGGTGTCCTCCTTGTATCATGATGGGTAAGAAAGTTTTTTCGAAAGAGGAGTTCGTTAAAGCGGCATCAAAAAACTATGTATTAGTTCATCTGGATTTCCCTAAAGGAGACGAACAGCTGGCGGAGAAAAACAGGCCGTTGCAGGAGAAATACAAGGTATCAGGTTTTCCCACAGTAATCTTGTTGGATTCTGAAGGTGTGGAGTTCAACCGTTTTATTGCCTCGAAATATCCAGAGGTTGAAAAATTCCTCGAGCATTTGAGCTTAGCTCTCGAAAATAAAGATCTAGATTAAAAAATTATGAAAAAACTGATACTAACACTAATGGTCTCTTTTGCAGCTTTCTCATTCTCAATGGGTGCTGAAAGTATATGGATGCACGATTTTGAAGCGGCCAAAGCAAAGGCAGTCAAAGAAGGTAAACCGATTTTCATTAACTTTACCGGCACCGATTGGTGTGGCTGGTGCATAAAGCTCGAAAAAGAAGTTTTCAGTAAAAAAGCGTTCCAAGATTACGCGAAGGAAAATTTGGTTTTGGTTGAAGTCGATTTTCCGAAGAAAAAAGAACAAAGTGCTGAACTGAAAGCGCAGAACAAAAAGCTCGATAAGGAATACAGCGTTGAGGGTTACCCGACCCTGTATCTCTTGGATGCAACAGGAAAAAAACTGACTGAGGACATCGGCTACCGTGAGGGCGGACCTGAGGCTTATGTGGAGCATTTGAAGAGTTTGCTGAAAAAATAGATTTCAAGAACGCTGCTTCGTTCTGAATCCCTGCTTAGTCTTAACAGGAGCTATGGAATCTATGCCCTAACGGCTTAGACCAATCTTCCTCATGGCTACCCGAGTGAATGCTGAGCTGAGAGGTGCTTCTGGTCAGATCACAGCATTTCCGCTTTTACAGAAAATCCTCTCGATTTTCCCTTCTAAAGACGACCCTTCAGTGTATTCTTCACGCTAAGTGAAAAACCAACTTCTCAGCACTAGTTTGACCAATAGGCGTGCATCAGGATTAGGGGAGGGGTGTCCCACCGCCCGGATCATGATCGTGACAAGCGGTTCGCGTGGGGACGTGCTCCCCTTCATTGCGCTCGCCCACGGACTGTTGGCGCGCGGTCATGTGGTGCGGATCGCGACTTCCACCAAACATGAGGAGTTTATCACAGGCGCGGGTATCGACTATGTCCGTGTTCGCCCCGATCCCTCTCGCCGCATGCGCCCGGAGAAAGAGCGCGGCAACGTGCCTAGGTTCGACCGGATGCTGGCGGAGGTAATCGCGCCCAGCATCGCGGATGGCCATGAGGATCTCGTCGCGGCCTGCGGTGACGGAGCCTGCGACCTGCTTCTGAGTTCCCTCGCTCCAATTGCACCGATGGCTGCAGAGACACTCGGCATCCCTTGGGCACCTGCCGTGCTGCAGCCGATTGTCTTTTTATCCGCGTCCGATCCGCCGGTGATGCCGGGCGCCCCTTGGCTAGCACCGCTTGGAAGATTCGGGTGGCTACATGGTGTGCCGCTGCGCGCGGCAGCACTTGCCGTACTGCGGAATGCGGCACGCTCCTTTGCCACAGCTCGACGCTGTATGGGTCTACTTCCGGCTAGCGACCCGCTGCTGAACTGGGCGGTTTCACCGCCCTTCTGCTTGGCACTTTTTTCGCCGGATCTGGCCGTAGGTCAGGCGGATTGGCTGGGTGGCGTGCGTCCCACTGGTTTCTGTCGGTGGCAATACGGCACGCTCCCTCCTGAGGTGGACGCGTTTCTGAGCGAGGGGTCGCCGCCGCTGGTCGTGAGTCTAGGTTCTTCGATGGTGAAAAACACGATATTGCCGAGGATTATCCACTCCGCTGCGATTCAAGCGGCTGGGCACGCCGGGCTGCGTTGCCTGCTGCTAGTCGGTACGGAAGCAAACATGGAAGCTCTACCTGCACCGCTTCCGTCGGGCTGCCTGGCGGTGATTGGGGCGCCGCATGCTCTCGTGTTCCCGCACGCAGCGGCAATCCTGCATCATGGCGGCGCTGGAACCACCGGGGAGGCGATGCGCGCAGGCCGACCGATGCTAATTACGCCCTTCGCCTTTGACCAGTTCGACAACGCGGCTCGCATGGTTCGGTGCGGTGTTGCGGCATCGCGCACCGCACGCAGAGTCAACACCGCTTCCCTGAAGGCAATGCTGCAAAAGATACTGGAACCAAGCGTGATCGCCCGTGCCACCGCGCTCGGTGCACGCGTGCGCGCCGAGGATGGAGTGGGCGCGGCATGCGACGTGATCGAGGACTGGCTGCGACGGACGCGGGGGGCTTAGTCGCCCTCCGAATCTTCTGACATGATAGCGAATGTCGATCTAACTGAGAATTTCTTGCGGACGATTGCTGCTGGCATCGATTTGAATCAGGTGCGGGCGAGAATGGTTACTGATCCAGCGGATTATCACTACAGCAGTTATGGAGAAGTGGCTAGTGGTGTGACAAATGCAAAAGCAAGAAAGCGCGGATAGAACTAATACGTGCTTGTCGAAGTCAAGCTATTGATACTGGCGTCGAAGTATAACGGGACGGTGTTAACGGATCTAGTTATGGCTAAAATGCTGCAGACACGAATGAATAGTTTAACTGGCAGAGCGATGATTAGGAGTAAGAGATTTGTGAATGATACGTTTGTCGCGGCGCGAGAAACGTATACGGAGAAGAGGAAGGACGAGTATGAAAGATACACGGCATACGAAATAAAGCGGGAGCGACGTTCTGGAGTGTTAGTGAACTGCGTTTGAGAATATGGTAAATGACATAGGTGAAAAAATATCCTTATGACAAATCTGCCTGTGACTTACTGCGGTAGGGTATGTTGGGGTTGAAATTTCCAGCCACGGTGGTGGATTCGGCAGCAGGATGCAGCCGATCCTTCTGGATAGGGAGGGTTTTTCTTTTCATTGGGGCGGGGATTGAGCAAGTTTCCCGCCCAACGCAGACCATGTCCGAATTACGTAAACCATTTCCCTTCAGCCAATTTGAACCCAAATGGCAATCCCGCTGGGATGCTGAGCAAACGTTCCGCACGCCGAATCCGGGCGAACCGTGCTTTGATGCCACGAAACCCAAGTATTATGTGCTCGATATGTTTCCGTATCCGAGTGGCGCTGGCTTACACGTCGGCCATCCGGAAGGCTACACGGCGACGGATATCATCGGTCGTTACAAGCGGATGAATGGTTTCAATGTGTTGCATCCGATGGGCTATGATTCGTTCGGGTTGCCTGCGGAGCAATACGCGATCAAGACCGGCCAGCATCCGGCGATCACGACTGCGGCGAATATCGAAAATTTTCGCCGTCAGCTGAAATCGCTGGGCTTTGCATATGATTGGGAGCGCGAGATCGCGACCACGGATCCGGGATACGTGCGTTGGACGCAGTGGATTTTCTTGGAGATTTATAATTCCTATTTCTGTGAGGAAACGAATCGCGCGCGGCCGATTTCCGAGCTTGAGGCGAAAGGCTGGAGTCGGGAACAAATCGATATCGAGCGTCTGGCTTTCGTTGCTGACACGCCCGTGTGGTGGTCGCCGGATTTGGGCACGGTTCTTGCGAACGAAGAAGTAGAGGAATGGAAATCGAAAGGTCACACGGTTGAGCGCAGACCTCTGCGTCAATGGATGTTGCGCATCACGAAATACGCGCAACGCCTGATCGACGAACTCGACACACTCGACTGGCCGGAAGGCATCAAGTTGTTGCAGAAAAACTGGATCGGTCGAAGTGAGGGTGCGGAGGTTAAATTTCAAATTTCAAATTCCAATTTCCAAATCGAAGTTTTCACGACACGTCCTGATACGCTTTTTGGCGCTACTTATATGGTGCTTGCGCCGGAGCATCCATTTGTTCCGCAAATCACGACTGAGAAAAATATATCGGCCGTTGAAGTCTATCAGAAATCCATTGCATCGAAGTCTGACTTGGATCGCGGTGATTTAAACAAAGATAAATCCGGTGTCTTCACGGGGGCTTATGCAACAAATCCCGTGAACGGTGAGCAGATTCCCATTTGGATCGCGGATTACGTGATGATGGGTTACGGGACTGGGGCAATTATGGCCGTTCCTGCGCATGACGAGCGGGACTACGAATTTGCTCAGCGATTTGATTTGCCGATCAAGCAAGTGGTTCAGCCATTAGATGATTCCAACTGGCAGGGATATACCGCTGCTGGAAACGCAGTGAATTCCGGTTTCCTTGATGGCTTATCTACAGCAGAAGCGAAGAAAATGATCATTGAATGGTTGGTTTCTAACAACCAAGGCCAGCGTAAGATTCAATACAAGCTCCGCGACTGGTTGTTCTCTCGTCAGCGTTATTGGGGTGAGCCGTTTCCAATCATTTGGAAAGACGGTCAGCACTACGCGTTGCCGGATGATGAGTTGCCGTTGTTGGCTCCGCCGTTAGATGATTACAAGCCAAGTGGTTCTCCCGAGCCAATACTTTCAAAAGCAACCGAGTGGGTGAACTTGCCGGACGGATTCACTCGTGAGACTAACACCATGCCTCAATGGGCGGGATCTTGTTGGTATTATCTCCGTTACTGCGATCCAAGTAATTCGGATCGGTTTATCTCGAAAGATGCCGAAGATTATTGGACCAGCGAAAAGCCGGGCATGGTCGATCTCTATGTCGGCGGAACCGAGCACGCCGTGTTGCATTTGTTGTATGCGCGTTTCTGGCACAAAGTGCTTTTTGACCTCGGTCATGTTAGCACGCCTGAGCCGTTTCAGAAACTGGTGAACCAAGGACTCATTCTCGGTGAGGATGGTCAGAAGATGTCCAAATCACGTGGAAACGTTGTGAATCCCGACGACGTCGTGAAAGAATATGGAGCCGATTCACTGCGCCTTTATGAAATGTTTATGGGCCCGCTGGAGCAGGTGAAGCCATGGCAGATGAAGGGTGTGGAAGGGGTTTCCCGTTTCCTTGCTCGCGTCTGGCGTTTGGCGATGACTGAGGAAGGTAAAGTTTCTGACAAAGTGGTAAGTGAAGCTTGCACGGATAAAGAGCTCAGCCGGGTGGTTCATGAAACCATCAAAAAAGTTGGCGAAGACATCGAGAAATTGTGTTTCAACACCGCGATTTCACAAATGATGATCTGCACCAATGCGTTCACGCAGGCAGGAAAAGTTCCGGTGAAAGAATTCATTCAGTTCCTCACCGTGCTTAATCCATTTGCGCCGCATCTTTCCGAGGAGATTAACGAACATGTGGCGAAAGCTTTCAATCTTCCCGCGGCATCGCTTTCAGAATCGGCATGGCCGGCGTATGATGAGCAGGCATTGGTTCGCACCGAATGTGAACTTGTTGTGCAAGTGAATGGCAAGTTGCGGGATCGAATCTGGATGGCGATGGATGCCACGGAAGACGATGCTAAAGCTCTGGCTTTTGCTTCTGAGAAAATCAAGGAACTCACTGAAGGGAAAACACTTCGCAAGGTGATCTACGTTCCAGGGAAGATCATGAACTTGGTGGTGAGTTAATGGAATTTCGTTATTGGTTATACGTTATTAGTGTAACTATTCCTTATAACGTATAACTAAAAACCACAGTGTTAACTGCGGGTTTTAGGATCATGCATGATGCAGCAGGATCGAATTCGCGGCGAAGTGATCGGATAAAATGTCGGAGACGATAACGATAGGTGTTCCGTTCCGGACGAGGCCGGCGTCGCGGAGTTGTTCGGTGGCGCGTTGGACGGTTTCTTCGATGTTCGAGCAGAAAGGCATTTGGAAAGCGCGGATTCCACGGGTGAGTGAAAGCTGACGGCAGACACGTTCTTTGGGAGTGAAGGCAAAAAACGCGGCGGTGCGAGGACGCATCATCGCGACGTGATTTGCTAGAACGCCGCGACGGGTGAGAACAACGAGTCGCGCATCTACTAAAGAATCGGCAAGCGTGACGGCAGCGCGTGCGGTTTTCTGACGTTCATCACCAAGAATGACATTTTGACCAAAGCCGTGTCCACCCGAACGCTCGATGCGGGAAGCGATACGAACGATGGCCTCGACACAACGCTCTGGATATCGTCCGACCGAAGTTTCACCGGAAAGCATGAGCGAATCCGCCTCTTCATAAGCAGCGTTCATCACATCGGTGACTTCGGCGCGGGTCGGGGTCGGGTTGATGATCATCGATTCTAACAACTGGGTCGCAACAATCACCCGGGTGCCGAGTTCGTGGCAGCGTTTGACGATACGGCGTTGCAGGATGGGAAGGTCTTCAAAATCGACCTCGATGCCTAGATCGCCGCGGGCGATCATGATGACGTCTGAAATCTGAATGATTGCATCGATGTTCTTGATCGCTTCTTGATCCTCAATTTTCGCGACGATCTGAGCTTCGCCTTCAAGAGCTTTCATGGCCTCTCGGAGTTCACGGACGTGTGCAGCATCGCGGACGAAAGATCCGGCGATGTAATCTGCGTTACATTCCACAGCGAGCGCGAGGTCTTTGTGATCCTTTTCTGTTAGGGCGGGAAGGTTGAGACGGACACCTGGCAAGTTGATATGCCTGCGGGATCCCATGCTACCTGGAGTGCGGACATCGCAGATGATGCGGTCGTCCGCCACACGGTCGATGCGCATGAGTAGGGCTCCGTTATCGACGACCAGCGTGTTGCCCTCGCTGACATCATGCATCAGACCGGGGTAGTTAACCGTCGTGGAAAGGGGAATGGACGGTTCTACATCGGCACGCCGAAATTCAACCTTATCGCCTTCTTTGAGATCGTAAGCTTTTTCCAAATCACCCGTGCGAATCGATGGTCCGGTGAGATCGAATAGAACGGCGATGTGGGCATTGCGCTTTTCGGATTCCTTGCGAACGAGTTTGGTCATCTCCGCCGCCCATTCGTGTTTCGCATGGCTCATGTTAAGTCGGAACACATTCACTCCGCCATCGATGAGTTTACCTATCATTTCAGGTGACTCAGTGGCGGGTCCGAGGGTGACGATGAGTTTGGTTTTGCGTGGCATGAATAAGGAGAGTGTAGAGTGATTGATTTACTCAGTTCCGGAAGCAGAGAATATGCCTAAAAATCAGATCATCCTTGGTCGATGGTCTTGTCCGTTGCGGCGTCTACAATCGCGAAGCGTTCACGGTTGAGTGTTGGATCGGAGCGGAAGATGAGGCGTCCGGCGTGTGAGCGCTCGAGTTCGACGAGAACTTTCGCGTCTTCCTTTTTGAAGCGGTTCAGCACATCCGAGTTCACGATGACAATGAGGTCGCCGACTTGGTCGCGATGGGTTTGGATGATTGTGTTGAGGCGACGTTGAATTTCGATCGACATGGTCATCGGGGTTTTTACGCGGCCGCGGCCTTGGCAGTATGGGCAGGGCTCATACATCGAATCGCGGAGGGATTCGTTGAGGCGCTGGCGAGTCATTTCCATGAGACCGATGGCGGAAATTTGAAGGATCTGGGTTTTTGCTTTGTCGCGTTTGACCCGTTCTTTCATTGCTTTGTAAACTGCCGCTTGGTCTTTGCGATGGCGCATGTCGATGAAGTCGACCACGACCAAGCCACCGATATTGCGGAGGCGGAGTTGGCGAGCAACTTCTTCGGCGGCTTCGATGTTGGTTTGGAGAATCATTTTATCGACGTCTTTGGAGCCACGGTTACGACCGGTGTTGACGTCAACAGAGATGAGAGCTTCGGTTTCATCGATGACGATGTAGCCGCCGCATTTCAGCCAAACTTGGCGTGAAAAAGCCTCGTCCACTTGTTTCTGTATGTTGACCTTTTCGAAGATAGGCTGGGATGCGGAAGACATGTAGCGGATCCGGCGTTTGGAGCGTCGGGAGATTTTTCCAGCGATCTCGCGGATGAGTTCGGTGGTTTGTTCGTCATCGCAGATGACTTGATCGACTTCATCGGTGAGGAAATCACGGGCGGTTTTTTCGATGAGTCCGGGTTCTTGGAATACGCAGCATGGAGCTGGATTGTTGGCGCGGCGTTGATCGATATTATCCCATTGTTCTAGCAACATCGCTAGGTCGCGGACGAAATGACGGGCGCGGGTTCCTTGGGCGACGGTGCGCATGATGATGCCCATGCCTTCAGGAACGGAGAGTTTCTGGACGATTTTGCGGAGGCGTTGACGCTCTTGCGGATCATCGATTTTACGGGAAATACCGAATTGTTCGGTGAAAGGCATCAGCACGAGGTAGCGACCTGCGAGCGAGATGTTGGTGGTGACGCGTGGGCCTTTGGTACCAATTGGTCCTTTGGAAACCTGGATGACGATTTCCGAACCAACCGGGTAGATGCTCGGGATGTCTTTGGAAGTGATTTTCTTTTGGTTCTTCTTCGAGCCTTCGCGCTCGATTTCCTCAAGACCTCCGTCGAGTGCCGCGGGGATGGCATCCCAGAAGTGAAGGAAGGCGTTTTTGTCGAGGCCGATGTCGACGAACATGGCTTTCAGGCCTTGCTCGATGTTTTTGACGCGGCCTTTGAAGATGCCCCCGACAATGTTCTGATCGCCTTCGCGTTCGACGGTGTATTCTTCGAGCACGCCGTCTTCTAACAGCGCGACGCGACGTTCGAGTTTTTCAACGTTGACGATGATGGTGTTGCCTTCGAGTGGATCGGTATTTCCGATGCCAAGTAGTCTTTTAATTTTTTTGATCACGAGTTGTGTTGGTTTAGATGTTTGATAAAGTAAAAATTCGATTTCACTCAACAATCGGAGTGGCGCGCGGGATCACTTGTCCCTCACGGTCGGTTTCTTGGGTTATGGTTGGTTTTGGAGAAATGATGGTGGTTGAGGTTGATGGATTTGTTGTAGGTAAAATATCGCCGATTTCGTTGCCGGTTTCGCCGTCATCATCATTGCTGGCTGCAGCGGTTGTGTTTGGATCTGAAACAGGAGCTTCGGTGGCTTGGATCGCAGCCAGGACGTCTTTGATGGGTTCAATAGCTTCGATCCTAACAAGGTGGCCCGGGTATTCGCTTTGAGGTTTAAGGGGCAGGCGCATGCCTTCTTCTTGGGCAAATAATCCCGTGTAAACCATGTTGACCAGAGGGCCACAGACACCACCACCCGAGCCAGCGGATTGCGCCATGATGACTACGGCATAGCGTGGTTGATTGTAAGGAGCAAAAGATATGACCCATGAATTGTTAGATTTCTGGCCATTGTCAACGGTTTGTGCGGTTCCAGTTTTTGCAGCAATTTCATAATCTTTCATTTTGACTTTACCTGCGGTTCCACCGGCTTCGTTGACAGCTTTCCACATCCCAAGGCGGATGAGAGCAAGATCACTTTCTTTGATCCCTGAGGTGAGAAGATCGACTTCTAGTTTTGGAAAATCAGAAACCAAGGTGGTGCCATTTCCTGCGACTGCTTTTTTGACGATACGAGGTTGGTAATATTTTCCGCCGTTTGCAATAGGTGCTAGCATTGCGGCAAGTTGCAAAGGACTGGCCATTGTGTCGCCTTGGCCGATGGATAACATGGCAGTTAGTGCCGGAGTCATGACTGCACCCGGGGTGGAGGCTCGCCAGGAGCGAGATCCCGGAAGGATACCAGGGTCTTCGTTTGGAAGCTCGATACCGGTTTTTTTACCAAGACCCACTAAAGAAAATCCGTCGACCATGGCTTTCCAGCCGATGGCATTAGAGAGTTTGCAAAAGTAGGGATTACAAGATTGTTGTAGAGCTTTTGGAAGGGTGAGTGAACCGTGACTCCCACGGCTTTTATTCCAAAGCCAGCAGCCGATGTTATGTTTTCCGTAGGGGACAAAACCCTCACATGAGAAAGATCGGTTAGACATACCGCTGAGTGCACCTGCGATTGCGGTGGGTACTTTCATGGTGGATCCGGGAGTGAAGGAAGTGATCGCACGGTTGGTGAAGGGCGATAGTTGAGGCTTTGATGTGTAGCTTTTGAATTTATCGCTGGAAATCGATGGAATGAAAGCGTTCGGATCATAGTCAGGGACAGATGCCATGGCGATGACTTCACCCGTTCGGACATCGAGCACAACCCCAGCTGCGCGTCCTGCACGACGGAGAGTATTTTCTAACAAATATTGGATACGAGCATCAATGGTGAGTTCGACTTTTGCGCCAATGCCTGGTTTGGTGTAATCGAGCATTCCAATCGTGCGGCCTTTTTCGTCTTTGAGAACGGTTTTGATTCCCTCGGGTCCACGCAGGTATGAGTCCATGGTTGCTTCGACTCCGGCGATGCCTCTGTCATCACCAATATAGTGATCAAATGCACGTTTGTCGGCAGATGAGATATCACCTTTTTCCCATTGTTTCATATAGCCGAGAACATGTGAGGCTAGGGTGCCGTAAGGGTATTGTCGCTGTGGGCGGATGCCGAGTGTGACGCCCGGAAATTCAAGGTTTCTTTCTGCCATTCGCGAGAATTCCTCGTAGGTGAGATCTGCGCGGTAAGTGAAAGGAACAAGACCACGGTGAGTTAGGTAGTGTGTGCGCAATGCGGATGCGTTATAGTTTTTTGCTAGGCCGAGTTGTTGCAGTGGGGTGATGGTTGATGTATTGACGATCTTTACGATGTCCTTTTCTTCGGTGGCACGATCGAATCCATGACGTTTGACAAGTCGCTCGATCTTAGGGCTATCATCGTATTGATGAGAATAAGCGCTAACGATTTCATCGAGATTGAAGGTCGCGACGTAGTTGCGAAGGTTGCGGGCAAGTGGGATGCCATTGCGATCGGTGATTTCACCGCGTATACCGGGTTCACGAATCGTGACGGTGCGGTTTCCGGGGACGAGGGCTTGGAATTCGCTTTGGCGCTCGATTTGAAATTCATAGAGTTTAGACAACAATGTCCCGAACCCAACCAATATAAGGATGGTTAAGAGGTAGAGTCTAAGTCTGTATTTCGGTTCCATGCTTGTGTTACCAGCCTTTTGATTTTTTAGCCTCTGGGTAGAGTGAGTGATCAAAAAGGTTGGAAATTTGATAGAGTATCCAGAAAATGATTGGGGAGAGAGTCATGGTCAGAATTGAGGTGTAAAACATCAATCTGAGGATGGAGCGAGTAATCGTGAAATCTCCTCTAATGAAGGAGATCACAATGAATTCGGCTGCTAGATAAAGAAAGATAGCGATTCCGGAAAGAATGGCAGAAAACTGCCACTTGCCCTGACGAAAGACAGGATTCAGACCCTGCATGAGAAATCCAGCAACACCGAAAAGGATGATTGAGTAGCCGAAGCGCAAAGACTCTACGGGATGACTGTAGACTTCTGGGTCTGCTACGATCGGAGCGAGGTAGCATTGCGCGTCCCATAACAATCCGCCGATAAAAGCCAATAAAAGCATGGTTGGAGTGGTTACGGTGACTGCGCAGCAGAGAAACACGAGGTGCACGATCAGAAAGCGAGCATGGCTTAGGCCCGAGAACGCAGGCACAAACTGCTGCACCAGGAAGGCGATGAGCAGGAAGATTACAGTGCTGATATTATAGCGGAGCAAGAGATTGATATTTATGGGGTTTCAGAAAGGACGACGAATACAGTTCCCAGGTCGCTGAGGTTTACAGCAGGTGCGACGAGGGCTTCCGAATCGATCGGGCCTTTTTCAACCGTGAGTATGGTACCAACGAGGATGTTGGGTTGAAAAATACCACCACGACCCGTGGTGAAAACGCGTTGGCCGGGTTTGAGAGATGCGTCTTTAGAGAGGAAACGAAGGCGAAGAGTTGGGCTGTTTCCAAATCCACCACGCTGACCACTGAGGATGCCGACTTCCGGTGTGCCTTCGACGCGGACGGAGACTTGGCATTTTTCATCGGTGATGAGGAGCACAGAGGAACGATGCTCAAAAGGACGATCGATGATCCCGACAAGACCTTCATTGGAAAGTACGGAAAGTTGGATGCCGATGCCACGGTCTTCGCCCGCATCGATCTCCATGGTTTGCCACCATGTAGTAGGGTAACGGCGAATGATTTGCGCCGCGACGACATCAAAGTTGGTAGCCTTTTTGAAATCCAACGCGTGGCGTAGTTCTTTATTTTCTCGTTTGAGGGCATCGAACTGAGACTCGATGATGCGAAGTCTTCCTATCTCTCCATCAACAGCGGTAAGTTTGGTTTCGAGTGATTTTGAGTGTTCAGTCTCATCTAACAATTTTCTGGCTTTGGTTTCGAGAGCGGAACCAGCTGATAGAGTTGGGCTGATAATTTTAAAATAAACGACTTGGATATCTCTAACAATGACTTCGCTTCGAGTTAAAGCCCATGTTGCTCCCGCGAGGAAGAGAAGTAGTGCGATGAGGTTGAGCGGTTTCATGACCGTTGGGTCGGAAGCTGCATTTGTTAGGAAGGCATTAACCGAAAGCTTAGCGATCCGTATTGGTTACGCGCTTGAGGAATGCAAGTTCCTGAAGAGCTTTTCCAGTTCCCTCCGCAACGGCGCTAAGCGGATCTTCTGCCACGTGGACCGGTAGGCCGGTTTCTTCACGGAGCAAACGATCAAGGCCTTTGAGAAGCGCACCGCCGCCTGCAAGAACGATTCCACGATCTACAAGGTCGGCAGCGAGTTCTGGAGGGCAACGTTCGAGGGTGGTACGGACAGCATCAACAATGGTGTTGAGCGGATCTGACATCGCCTCACGGATTTCCTGAGAGGTGATGGTGATGGTTTTTGGAAGACCGGCGACGAGGTCGCGTCCTTTGACTTCCATGGTCATTTCTTTAGGTAGAGGCGCTGCGGAGCCGATACGAATTTTGATATCTTCTGATGTGCGCTCACCGATCATGAGGTTATAAGCGCGTTTCATATATTGAATGATAGCTTCATCAAGCTCGTCGCCAGCGGTGCGGACGGAGCGTGCGTAAACGATTCCTGATAGAGAAATGAGTGCGACTTCTGTGGTGCCACCGCCGATGTCGACGATCATGTTTCCAGCTGCTTCTTGAACGGGAAGGCCGACACCGATTGCAGCGGCCATCGGTTCTTCGATGAGATAAACTTCACGTGCGCCTGCTTGTTCCGCAGATTCACGAACTGCGCGGCGTTCCACTTCAGTGATGCCGGATGGAATGGCGATGAGGACGCGTGGGTTACTGCGGCGGCCTTTGTTCACTTTCCGAATGAAGTGGCGAAGCATGGCTTGCGTAACCTCGAAGTCCGCGATGACGCCATCTTTGAGAGGGCGAATTGCGACGATGTTGCCGGGAGTTCTGCCGAGCATGCGTTTCGCATCGTCACCGACAGCTAGGACTTCATTCGTTCCGGCTTTGACGGCTACCACGGAGGGTTCGCGAAGGACGATACCGTGATCTTTGACGTTGATGAGGGTGTTGGCGGTTCCGAGGTCGATTCCGATATCACTGGAAAACATGTTTCCAAAAAGTTTTTTAAACATGAGGGTATGAAAGATATAAAGTTTAGAATTTTTTTGAGTTAAATTGAAAAAAGCTGATACCGAGAAGAATGTTTGGGCTTATTTTTGAAAATTTGAAGTTATTCACAAAAAACGCTATTGGCATCTATAGGCGGAAGAAGTGAGCATTGGAGGCTTGGCGTTAAGCGTCAAGCGGGAAACCATGTTCCACGTAATTGTTTCCAATGTTCCACGCCTTGGGCTAGTGGCTGAAAACTACCGTCCTTCGGCGAGGCGTTCGGCTAGCATTTCGGGAAGGCCGGCAGCGAGGATCTTTTCTTGGGTCGTGGCCATGTCGTAGTCGACCCTGCGGAAAACGATGATTTCGCTCTCGTTATCGTAAATGACGTAGCAGGCGCGAGGATCGCCATCGCGCGGTTGTCCGACCGAGCCGGCATTGATGAAGTATTTGGCGTTGGGCTCAATTTTGACTGAATCCGCGGTGACCTCGCGGACTTTATCGGATTTCACGTAAACTTTTGGGACGTGGGTGTGTCCGTGGAAGCAAAGCTTGGTGAATTGGTATGAGAAGTTCGACATCGCATCAAAGCGATTGGTGACGTAGTTCCAGTTGACAGGCTGGTCGAGGGTGCTGTGGACGATGGTGTAATCGGAAACTTGGCGGACCATGCGTAGGCGTTTGAGCCAGAGGCGTTGATCTTCATCGAGTTGTTCTCGGGTCCATTGTAGTGCGAATGCTGCGACTGGATTCATGTTTTCCAGTGAGTGGTTTTCCGATGCGTCAGCGTCGTGATTTCCTTTAACTGTAGGGCAATTCATCTCCCGGATGATGTTCAAGCAGGCAACGGGATCTGCGTTATAACCGACGACATCGCCAAGGCAGACAAATTCCGTAACGCCTTGTTGCTTGGCATCAGCCATGACAGCTTCAAAAGCTTCAAGATTTGCATGGATGTCACCGAAAATTGCTGTCCGCATTATTGAGAGAGGTTGTGAAAGAGATTTGGAGTTTTGTCAGGTGAGTGGGTACTGTCGAGAGGAAATCGGACAATATGGGGATGGGATGGTTATGAAGCTGAGCCTGAAAGGCGAGCAGAAGTTTCAGGATCTATGGCTTGGCAGAGGCGATAGCCCTCGCCGTGTGGGGGTAGGGACATGATAAATGCATCGCGCTCGAAGGAGGAAGGAAAATCCAATCCAATCAAGGCTCGGCCGATGCGTTCGCCGGATTGGCGGTAGTTGAAATAGCTGAGGTTTTCGTTACCGGTGAGTTGTTTGGCAAGGAAATCGTGGAGTGCGCCGGGTCGCTCGTAAAAGTCGAGACGAAGGAAAGCGGGGTTGGAGAGGAGATCGCTGCGGAATGGGATGGCGCGGAAATTGACATCTGTCGCGCCGGTGATGTCCTGCCAAGTGTAGCCATTCGCATCGAGTTTGGTGGAAATGGATTGGATGGTTTCGAGATCTTCCGCCGCCAGTGAGAAAATCGGCCACGCGTTTTTCTGATCAATTTTTCCGTATTGGAAATCGGTGATGTCGACTTGTGAGAAACATGAGTCTAACAGCTTTAACATTGTTCCCGGAGTTTCGGGAATTTGTACACGAATGGTACGGTTGAATTTCGACGATGCACCTTCGGACTGGGCTATGCGGCCGATTTGAAGGAAGTCGATGTTTGCGCCGCAGAGGATGACGACGACTTTTTTTCCTTTGAGAGAATCTTTTTCTTTGAGAGCGGCGGCAAGTCCCATGGCGCCAGATGGCTCGGAAATGGATCTCAATCCGTCCCACAAAGTTCGGATTGCTTTGGTGACTTGTGCATTGCTAACCGTGATAAAGCGGTCGATGGAATGTTGGCAAATTTCAAAAGGAATTTTGCCGGGTTGTTTGACAGCGGTGCCATCGCAGAAGAGATCGACCTGATCTAACGAAACAGGTTTTCCAGCTTTGATAGATGCGGTCATGGAGGCTTGGCCTTCGCCTTCGACACCGACGATTTCGATGTTAGGCCAATAGGCTTTGAGCCATGTGGAAACGCCTGCGGCCATTCCGCCGCCGCCGATTTGGAGGTAAGCGACATCGAAAGGGCCTTTGCCAGAGAGTACGATTTCATCGGCGAGGGTTCCTTGGCCGGCTATGACTTGGATGTCGTCGTAGGCGTGGATAAATGTGGATTTAGTTGATGCCTCGTCAGCACGCGCGGCTTTGACCGCATCGTCATAACTATCGCCGGCGAGGTGGACGGAAACGTATTCTTGGCCGAGCTTAATGACAGCGTCCTGTTTTACTTTGGGTGTGGATTGGGGCATGTAGATGCGAGCGCGGATGCCGAGTTGTTTGGCGGCGAGGGCAACACCTTGGGCGTGGTTTCCTGCGGATGCGGTGACGACACCGCGTCTGGCTTCGAGTTCGCTGAGTGTGGCCATGCGGTTGGCTGCGCCGCGCCATTTGTAGGCTTTGACGGGGGAAAGGTCTTCGCGTTTCACCCAGAGCTCGAAATTTGCGCCGGGGAGATCGAGTTGCTCAAAAGGCGTGGGTTTAGCGAAGTGATACACGCGTTCGCGAGCAAACAGAATTTCCTGGCGGAGATTCTGATCGAGGGGCTGGTTGGCGGCATCGTCGCGTGTCATGGGCTGGATGAAAGCATGTTTCATATAGGCCTGAAAGGATTTCGGAAAAGTTTTTCAAACTAGGGTTTGGATGCCAGACGGATTTGGATTAGGGTTTTGAAGATTCCGTGATGAATAAGCATTCAAACCAAGAAAATCGAGGCAAGCAGGTCGCTGTCGGCGGTGTGATTATCTTTTCGCTGATGTCTTCGGTGATCTGCCTGCTGGTATTTTGGAGGTATATTCCGGGATGGGTGGGGGAAAGCGTGGGAAAAGTTGCGGGTTTGATTTCAACGCCGTTTATTTTGGAGGCTTCGTTTTTTGTGATGGGGCTTGGAATTGTGGTTTTACTCAACTCTTGGCGTCGCAAGAAGGACGGGGATGATTTTGTGGAATTTGAAGAGCGGGATTTTCGGGTGGAAGACAAAGATCGTTGATTCATGGTTAATGAACCGGAAAAGGAACTGAGGTTTACTCGATCTGGGCAAGCGGTTGGGTTTGGTGTGTTGGGGGCGGTTTTGATTGGTGCGGCGGTGACTTTGGTAGCGACTGGGGCGTATCGGCACATTAACCCAGAGTTGCCGCATCCGTTGTGGGCGTTGCCTTGTGTTGCGGTTGCGCTGGGTTGTTTCTGGCTTACCAAACATCTCGCCAAACATGCGTATGTGATTTTAACTCCGCTGGGGTTGGAGATTTTCCCGTTTTTCTTCCCCTCGAAAAACCTGCAACTAGTGCTTTGGCAGGAAATCGTTGCTGCGGAAATCAGTGACGATGAAAAGTGGTTAACCCTGCATTTCAATGAGGAGAAGAGCTCGGGGCTGCATCTTTCACTGAAACCGATGGATAGAAAGTTTCGGAGCTTGCTTGCCAAGGCCGTGCTTGGGCGAGTATCTCGGCGCAACGCATGAGACCGCATTCACGACAGATATTATCCGTAGAGGAAGTTTTTGGTAAAAACGGCTGGCATACCGAATTAGTCGAAGGCCGTGAGGTGTTGCGTGCTGGCTTTGAGGCGCATCACACTCGGGTGGATCTTGTTGTGCAGGCGTTTCCTGAATTGAATGCGCTCAGTGTGGTTTCAGAAAGCCCGATGTTTATTGCAGAGCCGCAGATGCCGGCGTTGCTTGAACTGTTGATGCGTGCAAACAAGCAACTGACGCTCGGTGGCTTCGAGTATGATCTGGACCGCGAAATGTTAGTTTTCCGTGTT
Source organism: Akkermansiaceae bacterium (assembly GCA_031431855.1). Taxonomy (GTDB): domain Bacteria; phylum Verrucomicrobiota; class Verrucomicrobiia; order Verrucomicrobiales; family Akkermansiaceae; genus Luteolibacter. Next base: position 58,905 of record JANPEG010000078.1, read on the forward strand.
ACGAATCTTTTCGAACGCGAGAAATACGATGCGGATATCGTTTCTTCCATGGTGCACTGCGCGATCGCGGAACTGGATCGCATCGTTCCTTACGCATCCATCGTCCGCGGAACTCCCGCGGATCTCATCCAAGACCTCGATCTAGAAAGACTGCTCCAACGCGAAGACGTGATCCCTCCTGTTCCAGGTGAGGAAGAGGAGGAATATTGAAGAGTGAAAATTAGTGGCCACCACCCGCACCTTTGAGATACGTGCCGTAACCGATAATAATCGTGGAGAGGATTAGAGTGATGATGCCGGCAGCAATTAGCATGTGGGCTTTTTTGCTGGAGCCTTTCCATTCTTTGAAAATCCATCCCCACATAGTGGAGAAAATGATGATGGAAGCCATGTGTAGAGTCCACGAGGAGAAGCCGAAGCCTTCGGGATCCGAGCCACCCATGCGGATGTGACCCATGGAATAGAAGAAGAATTGGAAATACCATGTTGTCCCGGCGAGGCCTGAGAAAAACAGGTTACGTAGACGCGGAATGTTCAAGTCATTGGATGACGAAGATGAGGATAAAGCGACGACTTCTTCAGATGGTGCGTCCATCGGGTTTTCGATGATACTGCCATCCTTTGTGTGAGCAGGGTGCCGCTGTTTGCTTGCGAGGTATTCGTAGCCTGTACCGTTACGGAAGTTGAGCATGACACACCAGATAAAGTTGGTGGTGAAGCCGCCGAGCATGACAACAATGAGCGAGGGTAATCCGGACCAGAGCGGATCCGTGCCAGCTAAGATCGAGGCTTTACCAATGGGTTCACCGGCGGTGAGACCGAAGCTAAAGCAGGCACTCATCACACCGGAGAAGGTGGCAACGATCAGGCCTTTCTTGAAGTTGAATTCCTTGATAGAAATCTTCTTTTGTTCGGCAGGCATTTCTTTTTCTTTGGTGGCACCCGCCATCGCAGCAACCCAGATGCCCAAAATGCAGACGCCGACTCCAACCAAAGTAATCACACCGGGGTGAGTGGAAGCGATCTGAGTGAGGGATTCCGCGACGGGAATGTCTGGCATGAAGATTTTAAGGAGCGGAGGCAACAAAGTGCCGAAAGCAGCGCAGTAACCGAGGGCGACGCCCATGCCGAGTGACATGCCGAGATAGCGCATGGCGAGACCGAAGGTGAGACCTCCGAAGCCCCAAAGCGCGCCGAAAAGATATGTCCAACCTAGTGTGCTAGTGGATTGGCTTTTCAGAACGCCGACAACGTCTGTGGTCAGCATGCTGGCAAATAACCAAGGGCAAATGATCCATGAGAAAAACCCACCGACGAGCCAATAGGTTTCCCAAGACCAGCGCTTCACGCCTTTGTAGGGAACATAAAAGGAACCAGAGGCAAGACCGCCGAGCCAGTGAAAGACAACTCCAAGAAGTGGATTCATAAATAGATAATATGTTAGGGTTTGGTTATGAGAGATTACTTACGTTTGGAAAGAACTGCGGCTTCGTATTTCTGGGTTTCTTTGACCCAATTCATGCCGACGGGGACATTTTGCATTTCGCAATACTGATTCCAGACATCGCCCCATGGCATGGTTTTGAGTTCTTCCATGAGCGCGAGGCGTGTGGTGAGGTCACCGGATTTTTCCGCTTCACGGAGCGCAGCAGGTTCTAACAATGCGATGAGTAGGGATTTCAATGTGTTGCGCGTGCCGATGGTCCAAGCAGCGATGCGGTTGATGCTGGCGTCGAAGAAATCGAGGCCGATGTGAGTGCGTGAAAGGAGATTGTCGCGGACGAGGGCGGAGGCGATGCCTTGAAGTGAGTCGTCGAGAGTAACGACGTGATCGCTATCCCAACGCACGCCACGGCTGACGTGGAGCAGGATTTCAGGAACGAACATCAAAGCGGATCCGAGTTTATCCGCGATGGTTTCCGTAGGGTGGAAGTGTCCTGCATCGAGGCAGAGGAGTTTTTGGTTTTTCACCGCGTAGCCCATGTAGAACTCGTGGGAGCCGACGACGTAGCTTTCACTACCGATACCGAACAATTTGCACTCGACGGCATCGAGCATGTGTTTGGGGTTTTGCTTTTTGGAAAAAACCTTATCGAGAGATTTTTCAAGGCGTTGACGCGGTGAGACGCGATCAACTGGGCTGTCTTTATAACCATCGGGAATCCAGACGTTCATGACGCAGGGAGAGCCGAGGGCTTTACCCATCGCTGCGGAGATGTCGCGTGAGCGTTGGCAATGCTCGATCCAGAAATCGCGGATGCCTTTGTTAGAATGTGAGAGGGTGAAACCATCTGCGGCTTTTGGGTGAGAGAAACAAGTTGGGTTGAAATCCATGCCTATCTTGTTCGACTTCGCCCAATCGATCCAGTTTTTGAAATGTTTCGGCTCGATCTCGTCGCGATCCACTTTTTTGCCGCCAAACTCGCCGTAGAATGCGTGGAGGTTGAGGCGATGTTTTCCGGGAATGAGGGAGAGTGCTTGATCGAGATCCGCGCGGAGTTCATCCGGAGTGCGGGCTTTTCCGGGATAGTTTCCTGTAACAGCGATCCCGCCGCTAAGGCCTTCGCTGGTGGTTTCAAATCCGCCCACATCGTCGCCCTGCCAGCAGTGGAGGGAAATCGGGATGGTTGCGAGTTTCTTCATCACCGCATCCGTATCTACGCCCATATCGGCGTAGCGTTGTTTGGCGGCTGTGTAGTTGGGGGAAGTGGCCTTGGTCTGGGCTTTGGTGGGTTTCGACATGACGAATGGGTTTTGCGGTTTGGCGGGGTGGGTTGGCAGTCTATTTCCACGCCGATTAAAAAAACAATCGTTTTGTTTCGGGGGTATCATCGAAGAATCACCCGCTGGATGGCACTAATGAGCTTGGCGCGCAGTCCAATCGCCAGAAAAGCGAGACGGCGTTGCTCGGTTTCGTATTCTCTGCGGCCTTCCGGGGTCTCGATTTTGATGGGGGTGACGTTCCACGCCGTGAGGTCGTAGGGGCTGGCGCGCATGTCTAGGTCGCGGAGTTGGGTGGCGAGGCGGAAGGTTTCTAACAATAAATCCGAACCGATCCATGGCATGGATTTCGCCGCCCATTTGTAGAGATCCATATTTGCATGGACGCAACCGGGTTGCTCATTTTCGTGGCGAGTATCGAGGCTGAGTAGATGACGATTCAGCGGCTTCGCTTGGTTCGCAAAAAACCGAAACGCATCGTAATGCGTGCAGGTGATAGAACGAGAACTGACAAGATCATCGATCTCTGCTTGAGGTAAGCGCAGCGGAGCGATCGCTGCATGGCGAATTTCCTCAGCACGGTAAACCATCGCCCATTCGTGTAAGCCGTGGCAGGCGAAGTTTGGGATGTGTCGCTGCGTGGCTTCCAATAGCTCGACGATCCATTGCAGGCGTTGGCGTTCTTTCTCGTCCATCAGCTCGAGGTCGAGATAACAGCGATCCGCATCAATGCGATAGCGGCGGTTTTTCAACTGGACGGGTAAAGTTTCCAAATCAGAGAATTGCAAAACCGTGTCGTAGCCGGGTTGCCATTGTTCCATCAAGGCGATGGGGTAGGGGTAGTAATTGAAGAGAAAATCTTCGACGGGATGTTTTTCATCGCGATCTCTGCGCAGGCGTGGGCCAGTGGTGAAAGTGGTTGCGATATCGAAGTGATTTTTAGCCAGATCACGCCACTCGGTCTCACTGAGGGTTCGATATTTCTCTGCTGCAACGTTCATCTGTGGCGCAATTGAATCAAAAAATGACGAAGAAGCAAAATTTTACCTTGCGCGTGATTATGATAGGCGGTTACTTCTTGCTTCCACCGAAAGGCGGAAACATCCAAACGCGGGATGGAGAAGTCAGGTATCTCGTCAGGCTCATAACCTGAAGATCGTAGGTTCAAATCCTGCTCCCGCAACCAATGAAAGCCGTTGACTCTTAATGAGTTAGCGGCTTTCTCCTTTTACAGAGGTGGTGTTTTGAACAGGCCTAAAATGGGCACCGTGAACAAACACCCCCCAAAACCGTGAACAACGGGTGAAGGTAGGTGGTGGGAACGGCGATTAGACGCCGAGATCGGGAAGTTAGCCCCAAAATGCGCGTTTTTGCGCACATTCGCTGGATTCGCGTGTGTTGAGAAACCCATCCCAACCATGGCCAGCATTTACCAACGACCTGATTCACAAAATTACCACCTCTCGTGCTACCCACGTCCTGGGGCCAAGCTGGTTCGCGCCAGCCTCGGAACAGAGAATCAGGCCGAAGCCGAAAAAGTGGCACGAACGGTTGAACTTCTCATCGAACTTGAAAAATATTCAGACACCAAAGTGCCGGTGAAGGTGCTCGATAGCCTACCTGGGGTGAGAAGCATGGTTGGGAGTTGCACGGAGGCAGTCGTGGTAAATTCAGGTAATGAACCGATCATTGATAGTAAGGAAGTCTCAGCGCCAAAATGTTCCATCAACAAAGCGATTCGATCAATGATCATCCGTAGCATGGCTGCGACTACATATCATGCAACTAACGACAAAGTTTCGAAATTTCGCCAGTTTTTCGGACCGGATCGTATCAATGCGATCGATCCAAGGCCCGAAGATATTTTGAGTCGAAGAAGGAAAGTCAAAGAACCTAAACCTTGGTATCAAGAGAAGGATGAAGAAGGTATGGTGAAGGATAAAGATGCAAAGCGAACTTATTATCCCGATGATAATCTTTCAGACATCACAGCTGAAGAAATAGTGAACTTCTTTATATTCAGAGGCTACGGACGTTCCAGTAAACGACATTATCGCGAATTATTTCATGAACTCTTTCAAGTGGCTCTTAAAACTGGCATTTATGTGCCTGAAAATCCGTATGCTGCGAATCCTGCGGATGAACTACCATGCTTTAAAGGCTCGGATGAGCCGATTACTGTTCTTACTCACGATGATGAGGAAAAACAATATGCCGCCGTTAAAGGTAATCCCATTGTTACATTTGGATGCCAGTTGATGCTTGAGGGTGGCTTCCGTCTCCATGAAATTCTTGCTCTTCAACGGAGTGATCTTGACCTCCAGAGAGGAAAGATATGCCTACGCATGCCCAAGAAGGAGCGGATCAACTCAACCGGATTAAAAACAGGCGAGAGAACCGTCACTATAAGGCGCCCATTGCGTCAGATGATTGAGGAATATTTCGAATTGTCTTCGGGGTCTGGAAATTCGAATGAATGGATATTCCTATCATCACCGGATGAAAGAATGCAAAGTGATGAATTCGGTAGGCTTCTCAAAGAGTTTAACAGTGCAGCAGGACTTTCTTGGACGACTCAAGACTTCAGGCATACATTCGCAACCAATCGGATCGCTGAAGGATGGAATATGAAAGTCATCGCGCAAGAAATGGGAACGAGCATTTATATGCTCATGGAGCATTATGCAGGGTATATCGAGCCTCCGGTGCTCGCCTCAAGTTATGGAGCTTGAGAAGCAAAAAATGCATTTAACAGTGCCGTTTTATTCGCCTTGTAGCCAGCATAAGCGCCTGCAATATCATCTAACGCATACCCGAAATCCGTAAATAGATCTTCGACCGTTTCCCCCCTAATTGCCCCCTCATTCGTATGCCATAATATCAATAGATCGACAGCCTTATCTAGATCGAATGGAGATTCTGAAAATAGTTTCGCAAGAAGTATTTCGATATTACTGATCTCAGTTTCATCAAGTCCGTCAATTCGTTCGTATGTTCTACCATCATCGTAATTGATCGCACCAGGTGATGAGCTTTGCTGTTGTGACCTGAAGTGCTTAGTAATTCGCCCGGGCATCATGTAGACCTTTAGCGACGGACGTTCGTCACTACTCCTACGCACAATGTTATTGCGACAGCAATCGATAGCAGCGGCGGCTAAACCCATGGTGTCTATGAATACTTCCACAGGCGGCATATCTACATTTTCATTAGATGCGTTCTGCTCTCTATATGCCGAAAGGTATTCATAGCACCTGTTCAATAAATCTTCGCGCCACTTATTCAACATATTGTCGCCTCCTTGATGCATGACAATGCACTTGAGAATGGTTTGCGTTGAAAGTAATTCCAGACAACGTGCTGATTTTTTCTCCCGAGTTCCACCTATGAGAAGTCCGATGATTTCGAAATCACAACAATATCCAATTTTTTTATCGAGACCATCAAGTAGGTATTGAGTTTCAAAAATCTTGTTCTTCAGCCAACTGTTGGACTCATTTGATTGATCAATCTGTAGATCAACGGTAAAATCAAAGAAGCGCGATATATCGACCTCAATTGAATCATTGTTGGCATCGGCAGTAAATAGCCACGGGTATACCAATGTGGATAATTTGTGGCCGGGGATTATACGTCCCTGATCTTGTGGAGATGCTGTTTGATTGGTGCGTGAAGATTGAATACATGTATCCAATGTATTCATCGAATCCAAAGGCAAATACCAGATGAGACGAATGCGTTGCTGAACCCATTCCTGAAGTCCTATTGGAACAAATAGGGTCCGTTGAACTACACGTCTCATGAATTTTGCGATATTAAAAAAAAGCGTTAACGGGCGCGATCGCGAAGCAGATGAAATATCAAGATTTTCAATACACTCACGATTAGCACTAACGGATTTGCGCATGTGAGCATAGATAGCATTAGCCTTTCGCTTCGACTTTTCAGCAAATAGCGAATCAGTTAAAAATTTCTTATCATCATTACCAAATGTAAGTAATTCGGCACCAGCCGTCAGACCTGCGATTCGACCACGTTCTATTGATGGATTTTCACTTTCAGCTTGATCAATAATTTCAGTGAATGGGTTCGATGTGCTCAAACCACGGGACGCAATTGGTATCCAGTGCGGACTAACGCCTTTTCCTGCGGCAGAGTAGATCTGCTTGTCCAATTCTAAACATGTCTCAAAGTAGGCATCTCTTCCAAGTAATCGACTATCTAAAGTTCTTAAAACAGGTCTTGGTATACTTGAGTGAATGAGATTTTTCGTTTCCAGTTTGATCGACTTTTCAAGTTCACGGTCATTTGGAGTAAGTCTATAAAGGCTGATGAGGCGATCTAACACAGCAGACCTGGTTGTTGTCGATGAGGCTTTTGAATATGCAATCACCACATTCTCCGTCTTACTGAAAAATCCTCTGAGGATGTTGACTATACCGATAGAAAATCGAAACAGAAATATTTTACCATCGTCCCAAGATTTAGAGATTTCTTCCTTGGTATCTCCGCGCTTCCCGTATTTTTTGTATTCAATAGCGAGTAATGCCCGATCGGCTGGAAACTTTGAAGCAAAGAATAGTTGTTGCCTCGATTTCATGAATTGAGAGTTTTCTAGCGCAATATATGTCTCATCGATGAATCTCAAGCTGGGTAATCTAAAAACCCTAATACCCTGCTCATCCAGATGTTTAAGTCGCCTTATAGAGTATTTGTCGATGTCAGATTCGGGGTCTGATAGACGGTTAAGCAGATTCCAGTTGGGTGGTAACCAACCAAATTCCACAAGTCGTCCCGCACCAATTTGCGCCAACAACCTCGATTGAGAGGCAGAAAATGTATGATCGGTGAATATTTCTCTCGATGATCCTGATATTGAGAGGGATTGGAGGGATTGAACAAAGTTCTTCACGTTACCAAACCAACCTGAACCGTAGTAGTATCGAATCGGACCGAATATGCTTGCCAGTAATTCATCAAAACAATCGAAGTGTCTGTTTGAGATACTGGGCGCATCCTGTTGGCCCGACTTGTCATTACCAATTACCCAAGTGAATACTTGCTTTGTGAAGTCAGAATGATTCGCATTTGATTCTGATGACGTATTCTCAACGCATGTGCCGATTGATTTTATATCGTTTGGTAGTTCGCAATGCAACGTCTGTGATGAATTAATCGCCTCGTTTTGAACTATTGTTAGAACTATTTCCACGTTTAATGCACGTTTAGAATAGAATTTATTCCAGAGTCGATTTTTGGGTTTACTGCGATTAGACGTAGCGAGTTCCAGTAGTTTTGGGTGTGAAGTGACTACTGCAATCCAACCAAATTTTTTTCCAGAATGGATTGACAAGCCGGTGGATAAAAAATCGATCCAAGGTATTTCTCCTTGAGACGTGTCAGCATCGAGCAGCAGTGGCAGATTCGATAAACAGCGTTCATCTAATCCATCTTTAGGTGGGTGAATCACTTTTCGCATCCCTGGATTAATATCAAAGTCGACTAATTATGCAAAGTCTCACATGTGAGACATTTTAAAAAGTGTTCATATGACCAATATTCCAGTCTGATCCACCATCATTTTAGAACATAAGGGGTAGCTGACTGGGTCAAATGTGCATTTTTGCGCACATTCGCTCGATCTGCGTATGGTGCCATGAATAATGAACCCCATATCATAAAAATCGACGCCTTTGAGGCGTATAAACACATCGGAATTAATTTGCGTATTAATCCATACACGGATCAGTGCGTAGCAGCACTGCGTGAGCACCTTAATAAGTGCATCACTCCGCAGTTGCTGGTCGCGGCATTGACCGAGGCCATCTCACCGAAAAAGCGTCGCCGTAGCAGCAATGCGTCGCCGAAGAAATCTCAAACCGGAGGCCGAGCCGATGAAAGCTAAAAGCAAACAGCGGCCAAGTCCCGCTCTTCGTAATAAGAAGGGTGATAAGCGCAATATGACCATTCAATCTCGTGTCACCGCAAAGGAAAAAGCCCTCGCTATCGCAAAATTTGGTAAAAGTCTTTCCAGAGTCATCAGGGCATTTGTTTGCGGACAGACTATATCAGAACCGTCCATCCTCAATGACGAGGTTAGGCGTGAGATCATGCAAGCCCTACATGCCTTATTTGTCGTCTCTGAGCGCATGTATTGCAGTGCGGAGATTGGTGACACGGAAACCGTGAAAAAATTACGTGAAACCCAAATCAAAAACTTCAAACACCTAACATCATTATGTTTCTCGATCTTTTCAAAATAGGCAAAGACAACTCAGAACCGGGTAGCCTAGATTACTTACTGAGAAATCCGACAGCCCGAGTCGTTCGCGGAGATCCAGATTTTGTCAGGTGGGTTATCGAGCATTCGCCGCCGGGTCTTAAACAACGCTTTACATCCGGGGTTATCAATAATTTGACCTACCTCAATTCGACTGTGGAATTAGATATGCTTGATGGATTTCGATCCTTGATGCTTGCCGGTAGGCACGAATCTTCCATGCCGCTGTGTATCATCGAACACACTGACAAACAAAAACATGAGCATCATTTCGTGGCACCACTATACGACCTAATGTTTGGTAAATTAGTTCATCCTTACATTGATCGAATTGACCGACATCGTTTCGCTGACTGGACAGAAAGATTTGCTCTAATGCAAAGCTTGGAACATTCCAGTGATCGTTTGCGCATCAAGCCCGCTTTTGAACACTTGCGAATTCGAGAAATAGATAAGCAATTTCTTGAAGACATTTGGGAACAAGTGAATGGGTGGGTCAAGTCTGGTTTAGTAAGAAATCGTGATGAACTATCGCGCAAATTTGCCGAGACCAAGCATCATGTGCGTTTTGATGGATATAATGGAAGGCCGCTTCAACAACCCGTTATTCTTGGTCCAGACGGTAATCCATTACGCCTAACTAATAGCATTTACTATTCTCCTGATTATGGCCCAGACGCGCCAAAGCCGATCGATCGAGCTGATGATGCCGCTGTCAAAAAGCGTATTTTAGAACTCGAAGAAAGTCTGAAGAAAGCAATGGAATTCCGAGCATACCATCTGATTGGAAGGTTGTTCGGAGTGGCGCAGCAGAAAGTTGTTGCAATGGGCAAAGCTAGGCTGCGCTTGAAGCAATTGATCAATCAAAAGATTGATCAATTGCGAACACGGAATGCCCTCTGGGATAAGATCAAAGTCGAAGATGTTTTTGAGAAGTTTGATCTTAACAAAAATGAGACGCCTCCTCCAAGTTACACACCTGTTCTGAAGTCGCTAACTGCCGCTGAAAATAAGGAGCAATCCTTACAAGCCGCCGATGCGCCTGATAACAATATGAGCCACAATTCGGATGAAAGTCACCAATTCCAAACCACTGACTCGTCAGTGCCAGTTGGCCATGCTGAGGCATTTCCGCCTCAGGATCAGACTCAAATTAAGCCTACATCAGGCGAGCAGATCTTGCCTGCAAATCCTACAACTAAGCCTGTTATCACCAGAACACGACGTACTCGACGTCATGCGCCAGAAATTGACCCACCGCTGCTTTAATGCCGGGTCATATCGCCACTCGCCAGGTTAGCAAAGTGTGACACAATTTCTAAGACTAATGGTATAGATTCCGCCAGCCGCCCTGTTTCGAGCGGTTGGTGGAAATTAAGGTATGAGTTTAGTTACTGATGTAATTGCGTGAACGATTCGTTCATGATACTCACGGCGGACATGATGGTTGAACCAATTATCATTCAGATCTTTATATTTCATTTCCCACCTCAAATCTTTCAGGTCGAGAGCTCGAATCTCAGATAAACGATATTCCTTGAACGCGTTGGCTGCTTTAGCAGGCGTCCCAAATTTGTTCATGACTTGAGCTAATTTTGATCTCATGGGCTGACTGGTTGTACTGCGATCCACCGCCACCTTCATGCATTCCATTATACTTAAAGTGAGGCCGAAGGCTGGGATAATAGATTCGTCTTCGGCTACAATAGCCCTTATGATCTCGATCCAAAAATTAATGATTGTATCCTCGGCATAATAACTACCAAAATGCTGTATTCTTTTGTATGCCACTATTGCGGTTGCCCATTCAAACTGGCTAAAATCCTGCAGCTTTTTTGAGTCAAATACGCGTACAAGCGGGAGGGCCAGGGCGCAGTCAATAAATTCCGTGATATCGGGTATGTTTGAGGTATTCATTATGGATTCAGTGTTGAGTGCTGTCCGCTTATTTCTTCCCTTTAATTTCCTTCAGCATGGCCTCACGGAGCGTTTGAAGTGCGAGCTTAGCCAACGCACGGGCGACCGACTCATCTTTGCGCATGATGAGAGCAAGTAGCTCCTCAAGTTGGCGGGTTTCGTAATCGCTGGACTGATTTTTTGCAGCGAGATTTTGGAACGCCTCGACGTGCTTAGAGATACGGTCTTGCAAATCAGAACCGCTAATCGACGAATCTGCTTCGGGGTCAATTCCAAGAATTAGTTGCTGCTCATGAGCAGTCAGTTTCCAATTCTCCTCACTTTGCAGCTCTTCATCAGATGCGGCACTTTCTTCGATTTCTTTGCGAGGTCTTAGTGCTTTCTGAATCGTCAGCTTCCGACTCCCATTCGACGCGCGTCTGCCGTAGCGGATCTTCTTTTTCTTGCAGTATTCCATCAGTCCTTCGCGGGCGGTTGCATCGCTCTTACCGTGAATTTTCATGAAATCCAATGCATACAACCATGCTTGAACGGTGTGTTGCTCATCTTCGATTTTGGACAATGCTTCCGTCTGACGCCCGGTTGGCCTGACGTCATCTAGTTCAGCAAAAATCATTGCCACGCGAATGCGTCCGGCATGCACAGCTCTCATCAATTGAGCCTTTTTCAACTCGGTCATACGCATCCCAAAAGTAACAAAGTCTTGGTCGGTTTGGCGGTATTGTTCAGTGGAATAGATTTCCCAGAGTACATAGTTTCTGAGTTCGAAGCCGAGTGACACGGCTGCGGCAATCTTACAATTTTCTAGGAACCTTGCCAGTTCATCTTTCGCAAGCGTTGGATCATCCGTTTTCAGGCTTTGCGCTGTTTCAAAGCGCAGGCGTAGGAACTCTCCTGATATCGTGGTTTTGCTTTCGTTGGATAGGGCTTCGCCGGGAATGAATTGATTGAAGAAATCAATGATGTTTCCGGATTCGTCAGTTTTTTGGATTTTACTCATAGTTTTGGTGTTTGGTTACACCAAAGGCAGATCCAGCGAATGTGCGCAAAAACGCGGTTTTTTACCGAATTAGTGCCGTTTTCCCAAAAATACGGGCTGATGAAGCCATGTTTACTGGTCTCCGTTTGCGACTTCTAAGCTTTAAGCGGGACTTCCACCCCGCACTTGAATCTCGGGACTCCACACCCTTTCGGGCGTTTCGACCGAGTAAACACCCCAATGATTATCTGATTACATCCTACATCTCGTTGGGATCAGATTCACAAAATATGAACCCAAAGAATGAATTCAGAAAGGATTACAACAAATAGAGGTGAAATGCCGAATTTAATGCACCAACTCGACCTCACGACGGGTTACCACGCGATACACCGTATCGATACTTTCTCTCGGCCTTTGGTGGAGAATTACCGCAATTTGCTGCCGTATGGAGGCGTAGTGCCTATCTTCGAAGGTCAATTCAACGTCTGCATCAATGGGGCGCGCTTTACCTTATTCTATAAGAATGCGCCAATTCTTGAAGGTGGAATTGGAATCGGGTGTGATTCAACCTGGATCGAGCTGCATAGCGTAATCAAAAGCTTGGACTGGACACTCGAAGCAACGCCCCGTGATGGACTTTGGCTAGCAGAAGTGCCGCTCGCCTCCATCTATGAGCTCAAAAATGAACCGATCAATTGGGTCTTTGACTTTGTTCGTCATCTTGCAGTCGCGATGATCGAATCTGGTTCAAACGGACCGGGTTGATGACCGACACTCTCGCATCGTGTGTGGATGCAAGCGGTTCATAATGATCGTTGATTTAGATCAACTTGGATTGGCCTTTCGGCAAATCCGATGGGGGAGTAATAAGCATATTAGACTCGGATGGAAGAAGGACTTGGATGGAAGAAGCGGTAAAAATATCTGACGACCTAGGACAACACGAGAAGCTCAAAAAACTACACAAAATCATGTCACTTTTTGGAATACTATTCGGCATCATCATGCTCTTTCTCGTTGCTAAAGCGCTGATCGAAACCGCCTACGGACTCATCTTAGTCATCACTGGGATATTCTTGCACATGGTGGCTTGGATTTTCCACGCATTTGCGATGTTCCTGCGGCTTCTCGATCGTCTGAACAAGACTGCTAATACCATTTCATCAGTTAAATTGTCGGAAGTCTCTTTTCCAAATAGCGTTTAGTTCAGAGAGCAGATAGCCGTTGCCGATTAACCTCGTCACGCGCTTCGCATCAGCCCAATACGGTTTGATCCGTTCGGTGATTTTTTCTTCAAGCTCGTCAAGATCCACCCAGTCACGGTTGCAGATCCCGTCCTTGACGATGTCCCACAGCTTTTCCACTGGATTGAGTTCGGGACTGTAGGCAGGAAGAGTGA